>NZ_JBHUMD010000018.1:0-1014 GCF_042684765.1 Flavobacterium suzhouense
ACAATGATAGAATCTTCACCGGTGCAACCTTCGGCAGTTGTAATAGTTACAAAATATTCACCTGCTGATGGAGCAATAAACTCGCGGGCTGTAGATGTAAATCCATTAGGCCCTGTCCAAGAATATGAAGCTGTATCAATATTGAATGATCCGTCTGCGTCGGTAACTTCAATCATGTAATCGCCACCTTCACAGCCATCAATAATCAACAGGTCAATCTGCTCATTATTTTGAGTGATTTCCACACTTTCGCTGTGCGTGCAATTATTTACAGTTACCGTTAGTGTATAGATTCCAAATCCTGAAGCAACAATACTGCTACCACCATCTATAGTAGAACCATCAAGGGTCCATGCATAAGTAGCTTCACCCTCATTAAAGTTAGTTTCACTAACAGTTATAGTAATGTTAGAAGCTGCACAAGCAGCTTGTGGAGCACCCAGAGTGAATACAGGAGTAGGGGTGATGTTTACAGTAAATGCATTCTCATCTGTACAATTGCCATTTTTAGCGAATACATATATAGTTTGTGTTGCTGATAGTACCGTTCCGGCAGGTATAGGAGTACCCACGCCTCCTTGTTGTGCATAATATTCATTACCTGTAGTAAGTGCCGGTAGCTCATAGCTATCGCAAACATTTACATCAGCCGGAGCATCAGCAACCGGTGAAGCGGCGATAGTAACCTCAAAACTAATTTCTGCAGTACAATTAGGTACAGTACCTGTTTCGGCATATACATATATGGTTTGCGAAGCAGTAATAGTATCACCATCATTTAGTAGTGTGCCTGTACCTGCAGGTCCGCCTGCGGCAGTGTAATAATTACCCATTGCAAGAGCAGGAAGTTCATAGCTGTCGCAAGCAGTAACATCATCAATGGCAGGAATAACAAGCGCGTTGTTTATGGTTACTGTAAATGTATTTTGAGCAGTACATTCAGGGGTAGTTCCGCTGGAAGCGACTATATTAAATGTGGTAGTTTCAGTAATAACAGTACCTGCAACAACAAGT
>NZ_JBHUMD010000019.1:0-1597 GCF_042684765.1 Flavobacterium suzhouense
CCTATAGCTAGGTACTTTAACGAACTATTCCGTCAGTTCGCGGTGCTTTCATCACTCCGTCGCCCCATCACAATTATAAGAAGTACGGGAATATTAACCCGTTGGCCATCGACTGTCCCTTTCGGGTTCGCCTTAGGTCCCGACTAACCCTCAGCTGATTAGCATAGCTGAGGAAACCTTAGTCTTTCGGTGTGCGGGTTTCTCGCCCGCATTATCGTTACTTATGCCTACATTTTCTTTTCTAACCGCTCCAGCAATACTCACATATCACCTTCGACGCCGTTAGAATGCTCCCCTACCACAGAATATTCTGTCCATAGCTTCGGTAGTATACTTATGCCCGATTATTATCCATGCTCGTCCGCTCGACTAGTGAGCTGTTACGCACTCTTTAAATGAATGGCTGCTTCCAAGCCAACATCCTAGCTGTCTGGGCAGACAAACCTCGTTTTTTCAACTTAGCATACATTTGGGGACCTTAGCTGATGGTCTGGGTTCTTTCCCTCTCGGACATGGACCTTAGCACCCATGCCCTCACTGCTGGTAAACATTATATAGCATTCGGAGTTTGTCAGGAATTGGTAGGCGGTGAAGCCCCCGCATCCAATCAGTAGCTCTACCTCTATATAACTTAAGCCAGCGCTGCACCTAAATGCATTTCGGGGAGTACGAGCTATTTCCGAGTTTGATTGGCCTTTCACCCCTACCCACAGGTCATCCGAAGACTTTTCAACGTCAACCGGTTCGGACCTCCACTGTGTGTTACCACAGCTTCATCCTGCCCATGGGTAGATCACACGGTTTCGCGTCTACCATTACTGACTAAAGCGCCCTATTCAGACTCGCTTTCGCTACGGATCCATACCTTAAGTACTTATCCTTGCCAGCAACGGTAACTCGTAGGCTCATTATGCAAAAGGCACGCCGTCACCCCACGAAAGGGCTCCGACCGCTTGTAGGCGCATGGTTTCAGGATCTATTTCACTCCGTTATTCACGGTTCTTTTCACCTTTCCCTCACGGTACTGGTTCACTATCGGTCTCTCAGGAGTATTTAGCCTTAGCGGATGGTCCCGCCAGATTCAGACAGGGTTTCACGTGCCCCGCCCTACTCAGGATACCACTATCCATTACATTCCTTACCTGTACAGGGCTATCACCTTGTATCGCCCAACTTTCCAGATGGTTCCAGTTCAGTTTGCATAGAATATCGTGGTCCTACAACCCCAATGATGCCGTAACAACATTGGTTTGGGCTGTTCCGCTTTCGCTCGCCACTACTTACGGAATCACTTTTGTTTTCTTCTCCTCCGCCTACTTAGATGTTTCAGTTCAGCGGGTTTGCCTCCTATCGGATACTATATCTTCAATATAGTGGGTTGCCCCATTCGGATATCTACGGATCATCTCGTGTGTGCCGATCCCCGTAGCTTTTCGCAGCTTATCACGTCCTTCTTCGCCTCTGAGAGCCACAGGCATCCCCCATGCGCCCTTATTTTGCTTATTGTACTTACGCGTTTTTGTCCTAAAACAAAAACATACATGCTTTCTATTTCTTAATTCTACTTCTTGAATTTATCTCAATATGTCAATGAACT
>NZ_JBHUMD010000020.1:0-1349 GCF_042684765.1 Flavobacterium suzhouense
TGACTAGTCCTAAAATAGGTTGACTATTTTTTGATTATACAAATTTGATAAAAGTTCAGGCATTTTCAAGTTGTCTGAACTTTTTCTTTTTAAAAGATATTAGTTTGAGTTCATCCTGTTGATGCATTTGATTAGGTGTTAACATTGAACAACTCAGATGAGGCCTTAGGTTATTGTATATTTTAATGCTCTGACTGGTTAATTCCTTCGCCTGGATTATATCTTCAAGTTTGTCAGAGAGCCCAAACTCATCTTTTAATATTCCATTGACCCTTTCAGCTATCGCATTTTCATAGGGGTCTCCATTTTCTGTCATGCTAATGGCAACATTGTTTTGTTTCAAATAATCAGTATACAGCTTACTGCAATATTGCAGTCCTCTGTCAGAATGATGTGTAAGTTTAGATGTCTTATATTTACGTTTATCCAATGCCTTTTTTAGGGCTTTAAGAGTAGAAGTAGCCTCCATATTATTACAGAGTTCATATCCCATGATCTGTTTGGAGTAAGCATCTGTAATGAGGTGTAGATAAGCGTTACCATCAAGTGTGTCAATGTAGGTTATATCAGCCACCCATAACTGTTCCGGTCGTTCCAAATGTACCCCCTTGATTAAATTCGGATATTTTCTGAGCCAGTGTTTTGAGTTGGTTGTAACTGTATACTTGCGTTTTCTGTTAACCAACAATCCCTCCTGCCTTAAAACAGAGAACAGTTTATCTCTTCCAATATGAATACTGCCTTCCGCTTTAAGTAAATAGTAGAGCTTACGTGTGCCCAAACGCGGCATCTGCCTGCGTAAAACAAGAACCGATTCCCTTGTATTCAAATTCTTAGAATCAGATATTTTCTTATAAGTTTGATGCTTATAATATGCCTGTTTACTAAAGCCAAACAACCCACAAAACATACTTACTCTTCTTGGGTAGGTTTTGGCAAGCTCGTCAATTGTTTGGCTACGTCTTTTTTTAAGATGCTAATACCTTCTTCTTTTTCAGCTATAGAAATTAATTTCTCATACGCCAAAACCTTTAGCCTGGCTTCTTCTAATTGCTTTTCTAAATCTTTAATACGCTGCTTTTGTGGATCTTTCATAGGGCGACCATTATTGCTTGTTGGATAAACTAATTTACCATATTTGCGGCACCAATCCAAAACCCTTGACTTACCACCAATACCATATTTGGCTTTTATCTGTGCTTTATTTAAGATACCCCGCTCATATTCCCTGACAACAACTCTTTTGAAGGCTTCACTGTACCTAATACTCGGGGATAAACCGGTCCCCTTTAAATCCTGATTTTTCATAATATTGACATTTATTAGTCAACTTTTTTCAGGACGAGACA
>NZ_JBHUMD010000021.1:0-3962 GCF_042684765.1 Flavobacterium suzhouense
ATGGCGTATACCAGTACAGCCTTGACAACGGCCCATGGCAGGATAGTAATATCTTCAGCAATGTGGCACCGGGCAGCCATACAGTAACGGTAAGGGATACCAACCCTGATGGTTGTAGCGAAACTATAATAACAGGAGCTGAAGTTGTAGACTATCCTAATTTCTTTACACCTAATGGTGATAATTTTAATGACTTCTGGAATGTTATAGGACTTAATCAGCCGGATGCAAAAATTTATATTTTTGATCGATATGGCAAACTCCTGAAACAAATAAGCGCTATTGGTAAAGGATGGGACGGTACATATAATGGCGAGGCGATGCCCGCAACCGACTACTGGTTTACGGTAACTTATAGCGAATATAATGGTAGCGTAACTGTAATAAAAGAATTCAGGTCACACTTCTCGCTTTTGAGATAAAAAGCGTAAATTTGAATAGCACAGCCTCCTGTTTATGAAAAACATAGCCTCAATCATATTATTATTACTTACCATAAATATGTTTGGTCAGAAAGAGGCTAACAATTGGCAGTTCGGACTATTTACAGGCATTCATTTTGAGGACGACGGCAGTGTAACATCATTGTCAAGTTCGATAGAAAGTAACGAAGGCTGCAGTTCTATTTCTGACAACGCCGGTAATCTGCTTTTCTATACAGATGGACGAAATGTATGGGATCGAAACAATGTACTTATGCCTAATGGCAATTATAACGCCGGAACAGGTCTTATGGGTGATTCTTCAAGTACGCAATCGGGTGTAATTGTTCCTAAAAAAGGAGATCCTAACATTTACTATATTTTTACAGTTGATGAGCCCCATCATCAAAATGCAGCCGTATATCCAAATCAATTTCCCGGTCCTTATGAGGATGGTTCTACAATTCCTTCTCAGGATGACGGCTATAATAACGGATTCAACTATTCTGTTGTAGACCTTTCTGTGATTGGGTCTAATGGTAGTATTGGTGACGTGGTAACACGAAATACGCACCTTGTAACTTACGTGCCCGACGATCCTGACCAGATAAAGTACAAATGCTCTGAAAAGGTAACTGCTGTAAAAAACAGGTCGGGTTCGGGATATTGGGTTATTACACATTTTGTAAATAGATTTTACGCTTTTGAAGTTACCTCAACCGGCGTAAACCCCGTCCCAGTAATATCTACACTTATACCTGTAGTACCTGTATCCGGTTACCGCAGAAATAGCATTGGTTGCATAAAAGCATCTCCAAATGGCAAAAAAGTAGCCATTGCTCATGTTCAGATATCAACACTTACGGGAAGTACTCAGCAAAACGGAAGCATCTGGCTTTACGATTTTAATAATGAAACCGGTATATTATCTAATCCACTGGCTATAAGCCAGGATACCATGCCCTATGGCGTTGAGTTTTCACAAAAAACTAAAAAACTATATGTCTCTTATGATAACTCATTTACCAATTTTGGGGGTATCCATCAATATGATCTTGAAAGTGACGACATAGCGGGTTCAGATGTATTTATAGCTGCATCCCCACAATCAGCAACACTTCAGCTTGGTCCTAATGGAAAAATATATCGTGCCGTAGTAAACAGCCCTACACTTGATGTGATTAATAATCCTGATGCAGATGGACTGTTATGCAACTACGTTACAGGAGGAGTATCCTTAAGTACCGGCACCTGTTATTTTGGTCTTCCACACTTCATAACTTCCTATTTTGCAGTAAATATTATTGCTTCAAATAAATGTTTTGGCAATGTAACTCACTTTGAGTTAGACACAGATGACGACTTTACAACAGTGGCATGGGATTTTGGTGATGGCCATACAAGTGCAGCATCAGCACAAAACACAGTATCTCATACTTATACAAGTGTAGGCACTTATACTGTTACTGCTACTATAAACCATCAGGGAGAAATACATACGGAAACAATTGACATTACTATCACCACTACCCCAACAGCCTATCAGGCCGACAATCTGGAAGAATGTGACCCCGATAATGATGGCATTACTGTATTTAATCTTAGTCAGAACAATTCATTAATATTAGGTTCACAGTTAAGCACAGAAAATACAGTAAAATATTTTGACAACAAAGAGAATGCAGATGCTAATGTAAATGCAATTAATGCCACTGCTTATGTAAATACAGTAAATCCTCAGCGGATATATGCCCGCATCCATAACAGTATTAACCCTGAGTGCTTTCAGCTAACCAGCTTTTTGGTCAGCACGCTTAACAGCCCAGTAGTAGACGAAACAGTAAATGAAACAATATGTCTCAATAATCCTGAAGGACTTACGATTAAGGCCATAAATACCAACCCAAATTTGTACACTTATTTATGGAGTACAGGAGAGACTACCTCAAAAATTACTGTATATCAAGCAGGTACGTATATTGTAAAAATAACTAATCAGTTAGGATGCAGCAATACCAAAACCTTTGTCGTAACTGCTTCAGATCTTGCCATAGTTACCGATGTTATCGTAAATGATATGCGGGACAATAATAGTGTTACTATTATGGCCGAACCTCCACAGGGTGTTGAAACTACTTATGTATACAGTTTAGATGCTCCTAACGGACCATTTCAGGAATCGAATTATTTCGAGAGACTTACCTCTGGCATCCATACTGTTTATATAAAAGACACTAAGGGGTGCGGTATTAAAGCTGAAGAAATGACAGTACTGGATACCCCTAAATTCTTTACACCAAATGGCGATGGTATAAATGACTATTGGAACATAATAGGTATAAACGCTAACTTTTATCCTAACAGCAAAATATATATTTTTGACCGTTACGGAAAACTACTCGCAGATGTTGACCCTAAAGGCATTGGATGGGATGGAATATTTGAAGGAAGACCATTACCTTCAAATGATTATTGGTTTGTTCTTAAACTTGATAACGGACGAATAATTAAAGGACATTTTAGCTTAATGCGATAATAATCTTAATTAAACTATACAGACACTCCATTGGAGTGTTTTTTTATGTACTTTTTCATACATTTAACACAAACAAAACCAATCTAACCAATGAAAAAAATCTTAATTGCCTGCCTTAGCCTTACTGCCTTGTTAACCTCATGTTCTGATGATGATTCATCATCAACCGGAAACAACTCGCCTCTTGTATCTACTAAGCAAACATTATATGAAAACGGCGAGGTGGAAGAAATTTTTGTTTCTGAATATAGCAACGGAAAGATGACAAAGATGAATTGGCTAACACCCGAGAATATACAGATGGGATATGACATTATCTCATACAATAGCGACGGGCTACTTAGTTCAATAAACACTTATCTAGGTACAGCAGTTTACTCAACTACTGAATACGGTTACGACAATCAGGGAAGGATGACTACAGTTCATCAGCAGTCAGAAGCTGAAAATGTAGATTACACCAGGACTTTTACCCATAATAACAATAACACAATAACATCAACATCTACTAATAGTTGGGAAGAACCCAAGACCTTTTATCTAAACAGTAGTGGAATTGTATACAAGCAGGTTAGTGGAGACTCCACCTACGAATTTACACTCGATGGCAGTACAGTAATCAGTGCTTCATATAACGGAGTTGTAACAAGAACTTACGAATATGATGAGGAACACGACCCTTCACTACTTAATATCGATTTGGGAACAGGAAATTTTCAACCTAACAATACGCTGAGATTAAATAGTCTTAGCGATAGTACTTATGATAAATATAAAATTAAAGTGATTGAAGGTAATACTATTACAAAAGATGTATATACCTTCAATGAACAGGGATTACCTACTAAAAGATTAACTTATTACAATGAAGTGCTACAAAGCCAAATGGAATATTTTTATAATTAAATAAAGTATCCTGCTTTGACTAGTCCTAAAATAGGTTGACTATTTTTTGATTATACAAATTTGATAAAAGTTCAGGCATTTTCAAGTTGTCTGAACTT
>NZ_JBHUMD010000022.1:0-2909 GCF_042684765.1 Flavobacterium suzhouense
AACACACATTACATGAAGAAACTTTACCTGGCAGCATTATTAGCTCTTGGCGGCCTTGCAGACGCTACAGCCCAGCAGGATCCGCACTACACACAGTACATGTACAACATGAACGTGATTAACCCTGCGTATGCGGGTTCAAAAGAAAACCTGTCGTTTGGGTTATTATACCGTAAACAATGGGTTGACATTGAAGATTCACCAACGACTATGACCTTTTCGGGGAGCAGCCCTGTGGGCAAGAACGTAGGTTTGGGATTATCGGTTATCAATGACAAGATTGGACCGGTAGAGGAGACCAACGCTTATGCGGATTTCTCCTATACGCTTAACCTTGGAGGCGAGCACCGTTTGGCCTTAGGTCTTAAAGCGGGAGCAACATTCCACAAAGTAGGTTTATATAGTGATATCGGAAACGGTCACGTTCCTAATCCTGGTGACCCTGCATTCTCAGAAGATATCAGCAGAACTTACTTCAATGTTGGAGCAGGATTCTTTTACTACACTAACAAATACTACCTTGCCTTCTCGGTACCAAACATGCTAAAGAGCAAGCACCTTGATTATACACCACCAGGAGGTGGAGATGAACAGCAGTTCGGTTCTGAGACATCACACTACTTCTTAACGGGAGGTTATGTATTCCAGCTGAACGATAACCTGAAGATGAAACCATCATTCATGTTAAAATCGGCATTTAATGTTTCTCCATCTATTGATGGATCATTAAACTTCTTATTCTTTGAGCGTTTTGAGATAGGCGCTACTTACAGATTAGACGATAGCTTTGGCGGTATGGTAAACTATGCCATTACACCAAACCTAAGGATAGGTTATGCCTATGACCATATCGTATCAGACCTGAATGTTACAACTCCTGCATCGCACGAGGTAATGTTACTGTTTGACCTGAACTTCCCTAAAAAAGTATCACGTTCACCACGTTATTTCTAATCTAAAGCGACTTAAAGAAAATGAAGAAACTATATATTACACTTGGACTGGCTCTTGCTACTATGGCAATGACAGCTCAGACAAAAGAAACAGAGAAGGCAGACAAGCTATATGCACGTCTTGACTATATCGATGCGGCAAAAGAATACCAAAAACTGGAGCCAAGCCCTTATATCTACAAACAGATAGCCGAGAGCTACTATAACATCTTCAACTCAAAAGAAGCATTAGGATGGTATGCCAAAGCTACACAGACACAACAGGAAGCAGAGATCTACTACCACTATGCACAGATGCTAAAGGCAGAAGGCAAGTATGAGGAGGCTAACGCTCAGATGAAGAAATTCGCATCAATGGCACCAAACGACCAGAGAGCGATCATCTTCAACCAGGATCCTAACTACCTTCCAAAACTGAAATCTCAGACAAAACTTTTCGATGAGAAAGTATTGGACATCAATGATGAGAAATATGGATCATTCGGAGGAGTACTGGCAAACGATAACAACTTCTATTTTGCAAGTAACAGAAATACAGGAAGAAAAAAATACGGAACAGATGAGCAGCCGTATCTTGATATCTATACATCTACCTACAATGCAAACGGGACTTTCAGTGAGCCAACACCACTTTCAGATCTTAATACAAAATGGCATGATGGCCCTGTAGCGGTAAGCGCAGACGGTAACACCATGTACTTCAACAGTGAGAGCTTTAACGAGCGCAAGCAGTTTGAAAGAGATAAAGAGATGAACCTTAAGCTGGGTCAGGTATTCCTTTACAAATCAGTAAAAGAAGGCGACAAATGGGGAGAGGCAAAACTACTTCCTTTCAACAGCAAAGAGTGGTCTACACAAAACCCTTCGATCAGCAAAGATGGCAAATGGTTATACTTCTCATCAGACAGGACCGGTACCCTTGGAGGACAGGATATCTGGAAAGTGGAAGTTAAAGGAGGCGACAGCTACGGAGAGCCTGTAAACCTGGGTTCTAAAATAAACACAGAAGGAAAAGAGAGTTTCCCATACATTACAGATGACAACAAGCTATACTTCTCATCAGACAGGCCTGGAGGTCTTGGAGGACTTGATGTGTTTGTGGTTGACCTTAACAAAGGAACAGAAGCTAAAAACGTAGGAGCACCGGTTAATACAGCAAAAGACGACTTTGCGTTTAGCTTTAACACTACCAAAAACATCGGATTCTTCTCAAGTAACCGTTCAGGCGTTGATAAGCTTTACCTTGCTACTCCGGTATGTGGTGTAGAGGCAGCTATCGTAGCCAGAGATGCAAAAACAGGCAAAGTACTACCTGGGGCAAGAGTTGCTATCCTTGACGAGAGAAACAACGTAATCGAGACAAGAACAGCAGGAGCAGATGGTAAAGTGGATTACAGCATCGACTGTAATAAAGCTTACACTATTCAGGCAACAGCAGAAGGTTATGTAACCAACACTTTCCCGATTGCTAAGACAAACGGAGGCACTGTAAATGTAAATGCAGACCTACAGCCAATCGAAACGATTGTTACGCCAACAGAAGTTGTACTTAACAGCATCTACTTTGAGTTCAATAAGAGCAACATCACAAAAGAAGCAGCTCTTGAGCTAGATAAGTTAGTAGAGGCAATGAAAGCTAACCCTGAGATGGTTATCATGGCGAAATCGCACACGGATAACAGAGGTTCAGACAAGTACAACATGACATTGTCAAATGCGAGGGCAAAATCAACAGTTCAGTACATCATCTCTAAAGGTATCGCTAAGAACCGTATCTCAGGAGAGGGTTATGGAGAGAGCCAGCCTAAGGTTGACTGTAAAGAGAACTGTACAGAAGAGCAACACGCTCAGAACCGTCGTTCAGAATTCCTAATTGTTAAGAAGTAATCACACACAGGTCGTTTCTTAATAAACCAACTATAGTGAAAGCCTCCGCATAACGCGGAGGCTTTTTTG
>NZ_JBHUMD010000023.1:0-328 GCF_042684765.1 Flavobacterium suzhouense
TGAGCACCTGTTGCGCCAGTAGCACCCTGAGCACCTGTTGCGCCTTGGGCACCTGTAGCACCCTGAGCACCTGTTGCGCCTTGAGCTCCAGTAGCACCTTGAGCACCTGTTGCGCCTTGGGCACCTGTAGCACCCTGAGCACCTGTTGCGCCAGTAGCACCCTGAGCACCTGTTGCGCCTTGGGCACCTGTAGCACCCTGAGCACCTGTTGCGCCTTGAGCTCCAGTAGCACCCTGAGCACCTGTTGCACCTTGAGCACCTGTTGCGCCTTGGGCACCTGTAGCACCCTGAGCACCTGTTGCGCCAGTAGCACCCTGAGCACCTGTTG
>NZ_JBHUMD010000023.1:412-684 GCF_042684765.1 Flavobacterium suzhouense
AGCTCCTGTTGCACCTTGAGCACCTGTTGCGCCTTGGGCTCCAGTAGCACCCTGAGCACCTGTTGCGCCTTGAGCTCCAGTAGCACCCTGAGCACCTGTAGCACCCTGAGCTCCAGTAGCACCCTGAGCACCTGTTGCGCCTTGGGCACCTGTTGCACCCTGAGCTCCTGTAGCACCCTGAGCACCTGTTGCACCCTGAGCACCTGTTGCACCCTGAGCACCTGTTGCACCCTGAGCTCCTGTTGCACCCTGAGCTCCTGTTGCGCCTTGAG
>NZ_JBHUMD010000024.1:0-223288 GCF_042684765.1 Flavobacterium suzhouense
GATCCTGCTGGGCTGTAGCGTCTGCAAGGCCGCCAAGAGCTAATAATGCTGCCAGGTAAAGTTTCTTCATGTAATGTGTGTTTAGCTTTAGTTTTGGTAAAAATATAAAAAAAAACAAACCCCCGCCTAAAAGACGGAGGTTTGTACCATTTTTTTTAATTTTTTAAGAAAATTATTCTTGTCTATTGATATATACCCATCCGGTTATTGTTTCTCCGGTTGAACGTTCTACCATATAGAAGTATGTACCTGTTGGCAAATCTTCACCTTTATTAGTTTGACCATGCCATTCTTTAGTATAACTAGTTTTGCTGTATACTTCCTGACCATAACGGTTAAAGATGCTTAGTTTTCTAACAGTAAGAGATGTTAAATCGAACTCATCATTATAACCATCACCATTAGGAGAGATACCACGTGGTATTTCACAAGCAGTACTTGTTACTTCAAACGTATCTATGCTTATACATCCATCAGCTGTAGTAACAGTTACCATATACTCACCAATTGGTCCAGGAACTATTTTACGGCTAGTAGAAGTGAATCCTTCAGGACCTGTCCACACGTAAGATGCAGTATCAGGATTGAAAGAATCTTCAAGATCAGACACTTCAAGAGTATACACATTCTCTTCACAAATATCAGTAAATACAAGGTCTATTACTTTGGTATCAGCAACAACTTCTATAGATTCGGTATGTGTACAAGTTCCAACAGTTACAGTAACCTGATAAGTACCAAACTCAGTTCCTTCGATGCTAGCCTGATTACCTCCTGCAGGAGCACTGTTAACAGTCCACACATAAGTTGCAGCATTAAGATCGAAGTTAGCATTGCTTACAGAAACTGTTACATTGGTTGGAAGACATGCAACATACGGACCACCAAGACTGAATTGAGGTGTAGGTGTTACATTCACCATGAAACTGTTTTCGCTGTAACAATTAGGGTTATCAAGTGATGCAGCATGAACAAAGATAAGCTGTGTAGAAGTAACCGTATCACCGGCACTTAAAGCTTCACCTGTTGCATTTGCACCTGTAAAGTAGTTGTTACCTGCACTAAGCACAGGAAGCACGTAGCTATCACAAACCGTTACATCAGCAGGAGCATCAGCAACCGGAGTTTGCGAAACTGTCACCTCAAAACTTACTTCACCAGAACAGTTTGGTGTAGTACCAGTTTCCTGATATACATAAATCGTCTGTGTAGAAGAAATAAGCTCACCGGCATTTAGCATTGTACCTGTTCCACCAGGACCGGTATAGTAATTTGCAGCTGTATTGTTTCCAGTCAGATTCGGAAGCTCATAGCTGTCGCAAGCCTGAACATCGTCGATAAGATCTAATGATGGAGAAGCATTTACAGTTATAACAAATGTATTCTCATCTGTACACGCTGCAAGTGTAGGAGAAACTACATACACATAAATTGTATGAGCTCCGGCACCTAACAGAACGCCTACATCTTCACCAGCGCTTAACATTGTACCTGTACCTCCGGCACCTGTATAATAGTTGTTACCTGCACTTAGTGCTGGAAGCACATAGCTATCACAAACCGTTACATCAGCAGGAGCATCAGCAACCGGCATAGGAACAATTGTTACAACTGATGTAGCTGTACCCACACATCCGTTTTTGTTAACTGTTACTTCATAAGAACCTCCTACAGTTACTGTAATAGAACTAGTAATATCTGGAAGCGGATTTCCGTCAACAGTCCAGGTATATGTAGCAGCAGAAAGATCTTCTGAAGCATCCGGTATTACCGAGATTGTAGTTGAAGTACCATCGCATATAGAAACATCCGGAGTTACAGTAAATACCGGCGGAACATTGTTAATTACTGCATCAAATGATCTTGTAATGAAACAAGGAAGACCATCTTTCATAATTCTTACCCAAACGGTAGTGGTAACATTAGTTACAAAAGCCGTAGGATCAGCAACAACATTCGTATCGTCAATTGCATCCTGCTCAGTAGGATAGTAAGCGAATGTATAACCTGTAGGATCTGCAAACACATCAGCAACAGCAGTAGTAAGATCAAATGTAACGTCTTCACCATTACCACATTTAGTGATATCTACCGGATCGTTAGCAAGGATAATTTGCTCTTCAACCCTAATTGTAAAGTCACTTTGTCTAGTAACAATGGATCCATTACAAAGACTATATGAAGCACGTGCTGTCATTACAGTTGTTCCTGCAGTAGCACAAACTTCAACCTCCTGGTCATTACTATAGAAATCACCATTTTGAAGCCACTCAAAGTCTACAGAGGTATCTCCGTCCGGAGTAAATCTCCAAGCTTCAAGGTTAGCACTCCAAGAACCTGTATTCCTTCCAGGAGCAGCAATAGCAACAGAACCATCGGCATTTTGTAAACCAATAACACCCGCACCATTTTGCCATCCAGTACATGGAACCCTTCTCTTAACATATACTTCGATAATGTTAGTGATCTCATAGATAACAATCTGTGAGCTTTGAGGGCCAATAGCCTGGTCAGCAGGAGAATCTGAACTACAATTAAACTGTGCCAACTCATTAAAGCTAACAACAAACGCACGACAAGGGTAGTTACCTACAACCTGGTAGTTGATGTTAGGGTTATCCCAACTGTTGTTTGTCGGGTTAGGGTTAGTATCCTGATAAACACCATAAATAGCATTTCTTATCGGGAATGTGGCACTAGGTATAGTCTGGTTAAATGACCAAGGGCTGAAAGCACCATAAGCCTGATCTGCATTAAAGCTCACAACACCATTTGATCCTACCTGAGCAGCATTATAAATTCCACCCATAAAACAGAATTCAAACGGAAGAGTAACTTTTGGACCCCAGATATCATCTACATCAATAGGCATTGGAGTACCTCCTAAAGTAGGGAATGGCGGAACATAAGGAATGCCTTCTACAGTATATGATGTAGTTTGTGCAGCTGCTGCATAGAAGCTAGCAGAGAAATCAACGCAAAGTTGCTCACCAGGACATATTACATATTCCGTATCAGGCGCAATAATTTCAAGGTCAGCATCTATTACCGTTACGTCTGCACAAGCAGGTGGTGTAAAGATTGAGAACCTAAGCGCTCCTGACCAGAAACTTTTATCATTAGTGTCCATATCACAAATAGCTCTTACATAATACTCGTAAGGCACACCAGGAGTAACGTTCGCCAACACATAATGAGGCTCATCTACAAGCACACTCGTAGTTGGAGCAGTCGATGGGAATGCACCACCCTGAGGCTGTATAACAACTTCCCATTGTGTTTCTGTACCTCCCGGCGTCCAGCTAAGCTGCGTAGTGTTAGGAGCATTTACAACACTCTCACTCACAAGGTTAGTAGGCTGAGGACAAGTAATATCTGAACAATAAGGAATACCTGTATAAATAAGTGTATTCTGATCTGATGCAGTACTTCCTGCAACTCTCTGGAATACTGTTTGGTTGTTAAATGGATTTACAATTTGTAATCCCGCCTGATTTGGATTTGTTCCTCCAGGATTAAAGAATACTTCGTAAGGCAGACCTTTACACAGAGGTAATGTAACTGTTACAGGACCACCACCAGTTGCTAGTTGCGGACCAAGTGTTCCAACAACAATACCACTTTGACGAACTGTCATTGATACCGTACCCCATCCATTGTTACCTGAATCGGTAAGGATAAAGTTAACAGGACACTGATCTATAATCTCACATACATTAGTATTAAAGTTATATGGTCCACTCCATTGGCTATTGTCGCCTGTGCCACATATAGCTCTTACATAATATTTATATAATGTACCCGGAGTCATTCCTTCATATAAGAAAGGATTAGAACCGGCAGGAGTTCCCGCCTGGTTTTGTCCCGGCGCCGGAGCAGTTTGTGGTACTACATAAACTTCCCATGCTGTTGCAGTACCAGCTTCAGTCCAACCAAGAGTGGCAGACGTCATACCAATATTAGTAGCCGTAAGGTTTGTAGGCTTAGGACAAGTTAATGCTTTAATGCTAATGTTATCAATAGCAGCCGGAGACGCTCCTGCTGTAAAGGCATTATTTACCCATTCGAATACAAAACGCTGTGTTGTACCTGCAGGAACTGTAGGTGCATAACTTGCAGTTGTCCATGCAGAACCATTATAAAGGTTTGCAGTTGTTACAAGCTCTCTTTGACCAGCAACAGCTGTAATCGCAGTACCGGCTACAGGGTTGTAGCTTAGAGGAACTCTCCAAACTCTAACGTAGTCATTAACTTCACCAACATTCTTCCAGTCGAATGCAAAATCAAGAGTAGTAACACCCGCAGGTATCACAACATCTCTATAAGCATGTACTGTCGAAGAAGTTGTACTTGTATAATTATTAGTTACACCATTATCGTTAGATATATATAGTGAAGTTGAAGGGCTGTTAAATGTAGCACCTCCTACAAACCACTTGTTTGGTTGCGTACCCATTGTATATGTAAATCCTGGGTTACCGGCAGTATCAAAGCCCTGAGTGTAAGGAAGGGTTGCCGGGATTTGAGGCGTATTAAAGTTTAGACCTCCTATCCAGAAACTTGTTCCGTCTGCAGCTCCACAATTACTTCTTATCCATAGATAGTAGTTTGTAGAATCTGGTAAACCAGTAAGCGTTAATGATGTACCTGTTACGTTACCTGTAGGTACAGTACCAGCTGTAGGTGCTACAGGGCTTGTAGTCAGGTAATAGTCATAACTTGCTGCCGGTGGCGTAGATGCTGTCCATGTAAATGTAGCATTTACAGCATCGATAGATGTAAGCGTAAGACCTGAAGGAGCAGAACATGTAATAACTGACATGTTGATGTTATCAATAGCAGCTCCGGGTGATGGACCAATACTACCGTCATTTCTCCACTCAAATATTATCCTGCGGATAGAACCACCCCAACCTGTTGCATTAACAACGTTGTTTACAGTTGTCCAGGTGTTGTTATTATTCATGTTACCGCCTATCTGTATACCTCCTGAAGCAGCTGCAGTAATCTGAGTGCCCGGAGTTGGTGTAAATGTTACCGGAACAACCCATACCCTTAGGTAGTCACAACATGACTCTCCCGCAGCTTTCCAGTCAAACTGAAGAAGTACCTGGTTAGTTGGGATTGATGCAGGCATCTGTATATCCCTGTAAGCCTGAACTACAGATAAAGATGTATCAGTATAATTGTTAGTAGCACCATTATCATTAGAGATATATAGTGAATTAGCCGGGCTGTTGAATACAGCTCCACCCACTACCCATTTATTGGTTTGTGTACCATTGTTTAGGGTATAATTACTAGCTCCCGCGTCAAAATTCTGAGAATATGGCATCGGAGCCGGAATCTGTGGTGTATTGAAGTTAAGCGGACCAATCCAGAAACTTGTTCCGGCTGCGCCACCACAATTACTTCTTACCCATACATTATAATTCGTAGAATCTGTTAACGGCGTAAGTGTTGCCGTTGTAACATTACCTGCTACAGAACCACTTGGTGTAGTTGCATCTGTAGGCGGAGTATTTGTTGTAGAGTAGTAATAGTCATAATTTGCAGGTGCAGTAGGTGCTGCTGTCCAGTTAACAACTGCCGAGTTAGTTGTTAATGGCGTACCAAGTACTAAAGCAGAAGGTGCAGTACAAGTAATAACTTTAAAGTTAATATTGTCTATAGCAGCCGGCGGCTGAGTACCGGTAAATCCGTTATTGAACCATTCGAAAATAATTCTTCTTGTAGTTCCTAACTGAGCTGCAGGAATAGTAACAACATTGTTAGATGTTGCCCATGCTGCACTACCTGTAAAGTTACCGCCTATCTGAGTTCCCCCACTTGCAGCAGCTGTTATCTGCGTACCCGGTGTTGGAGTATACGTAATAGGCACATTCCATACTCTGAAGTAATCTCCTGTTTCAGCAATACATTTCCAGTTGAACTGAAGCAATGCCTGACCTGAAGCTACTGTTCCCGGAATAGTAATATCCCTGTATGCATGAACTACCGATTGTAGTGCAATGTCATATGCGTTAGACACACCATTATCGTTAGAGATATATAGCGAATTAGCAGCACTTTGGAAAGTTGCTCCACCCACTACCCATTTATTGGTTTGAGTACCATTTGACAAGGTAAAGTTATGAGCACCCGCATCAAAGTTTTGAGTATAATCCATTGCTGCAGGAACCTGAGGCGTACTGAAGCTTACAGGACCTGTCCAGAAACTCTGATCTGTTGCGCTACAATGCGCCCTTACCCATACATAATAGAATGTATCCGGTGTAAGCGGAGTTATTGTAGCCGTTGTACCAGGCACGTTTTGTGTAGGTACTGTAGCCGCAGTAGGAGCCGGTGTAGCTGTATTAGATACAAATACATCATATCCCTGAGCAGGAACAATTGCCGGTGCAGTCCAGCTAACTACACCTTGTGTAGTGTTTAGTGAACTTACAGTAAGAGCTGTAGGCTGAGGACAAGTAACAAGAGAAAGGTTAACATTATCTACAGCAGCAGCAGGCATAGAACCAACGCTTCCATCATTTCTCCATTCAAATACAAGTCGCATTACCTGGTTGTTCCAGGATGCAGGAGCATTTATTATGGTAAGTGAATTTTGCCAGTTGGTTTGAACATTAAGGTTACCACCTATCTGCATACGGTCAGTTCCGGCAGCAATCTGAGTACCCGGTGTTGGGGTAAACGATGCAGGAACAATCCATACTCTCAGGTAGTCACAACAATTCTCTCCAAATCCTTTCCAGTCGAAAGAAAGAGACATCTGTCCGATTGAAGCAGGCATCTGAATATCTCTGTATGCCTGAACAACACTGGTTGCACCAATATTAAAAGCATTCGTAACACCATTATCGTTAGAGATATATAGTGAATTAGGAGCACTGTTAAATGTTGCTCCACCTACTCTCCACTGATTAATTTGTGTTCCGTTATTTAGTGTAAATCCATGAGCTCCCGAATCGAAATTCTGGATAAAGTTTAAAGTTGCAGGAACCTGTGTTGTTGTAAACACATAAGGACCTGCCCATATACTGTAATTTCCACCGCCACAGCTTTCTCTTACATAAAACTCATAAGAAGTTGCCGGTTGGAATGCTGCTATTGCAGGAGCAGTTACGTTACCAACTGTGTTACCTGTATTTGATGTAAAAGTAACAGCATTAGCAGGAGAAGGCAATCCAGATCCTGCAAGCTGAGTTACTACTTGCCATGAAGTAGACCCTACAGTTCCTGGTGTCCAGCCAAGAGTAGCCGTAGTTCCCGTTACAGCGGTTACTGTGCCAGCTGTAGGCTGAGGACAAAATACCTGTTGAATAGTAAGCGTATATGCTGTTGTTTGAGGAGTACCGTTTGTAGAAATTACAAAATAATAAGTTGTACCCGCAGTCATTGCAAAAGAAGCATTGTTATATGCTGTTGTTGCAGATGCAAGACCTCCTGTTAAACATGAAATTCCAATATTGGCACAGCCACTATATACAAATACTCCGGCAGGACCTCCGGTACCACCTAAATTAATGTTGTAGTTTCCGGTTGCAGCAGGAGTATAAGAATATACCACGTCATTACCGGCCAGGTAGTTTCCTGTACTACCACAACCTGTCCCGGAGACACCTTCATAAAAGTCACTGTTTGCAGATGTATTACCGGTTACGCTCACGTTACCGGTACCTAAAACAATAGGAGCCTCACAGGTATCTCCCAAACATCTTGTTTTAAACAGTATCGGCCCTACCCAGGCACTAATACCACCATCTGAACAAAGTGTACGAACATAAAACTTGTAATTGGTACATGCTGTCAGTCCACTCTTAACATAAGGAAGTGTACCGTTGTAAACCTCTCCAGCCCCAGTAGGCGCTAAAGCGTCTTGTACAACTTCTATTTCCCAAGATGTAGCTGATCCTGGGTTCCAGCTTAAAGAAGCTGAGGTAGGAGTAGTAGCAGCAACTACAGGTGTAGTAGGAGGAGTACATAAAGCACTAACCTTCACGTCGTCAATAAACCAACGGTCTTTGTCGTCTCCCTGCATAAGGAATGCTACACGAACCATTGTTCCTGCTGGCCATAAAGTAGCATTGGCAGGAATTGAAATAGTTTTTTCCGTCCACTCCGTCTGAACCGGGTTAAGTGTTAGCTCAGTGTAGGTTGTTAACAGAAAAGCAGCATTACTGTTAAAATCAGCAGCTGTTGGTGTTGCACCTGTATCAGGCATGATATATACTTTGTATATACCACCATTGTCTCCCGCAATTGTAAGCCTTGACTGAAACTTCAGTTCGGCATTTGCAACCATTGGGAAAGCTTTAGTAACAAGCCAGTCCGAAGGAATGGCATCTGTTGGTGCTACGTTCTCCTTTTGAAGGTACGCAGAATGTCCTGAACCACCAAAAGGAGGTTGCTGTGTGTTGCCCGGGATCGTTTGGATCCACGTTTGCAATGGCCCGAATTCGTTGATTACTACCCAGTTTGGTGGTGCGGCAGGCATTCCAGGAACCTGGACTGTCCATGGATCATCGAAATGCTCCACTGGCAGCTGCGCATACGCAAAAAAGGACATCAACAATCCGAAGATCATTAAAGTAATTTTTTTCATAATTTATGGTTTAGCTAAATTTAATCTCCAAATTTAAAAAAATATAACATATACATAACAATTTAGTGAAATTTAACATATTTTCTATAAAAAGGTGTTTTTGCAAACAATTTGAAAACCTGATCTCTTATTTTTCGTAATTTTACATCTTTTATCACAAAGATATGCTTGAAAAAGAGACCATTAAATTTGAAAGGACAGTTGTAGCGGGAGTGATTACACAATCCCAAAGTGAAGAAAAGCTTAACGAGTACCTTGACGAATTAGATTTCTTAACATTTACCGCCGGGGGTGAGGTAATTAAACGATTTTCACAGAAAGTGGATCGCCCTAACCCAAAGACCTTTCTTGGAACCGGTAAAATTGAAGAAATAAACGCTTATATTAAGGAGAACAATATATCTACCATAATATTTGACGACGAACTTTCGCCCGCACAGCAAAAAAACCTGCAACGTGTTTTCGAAATTAAGGTGTTAGACAGAACCAACCTAATCCTTGACATTTTTGCGCAAAGAGCACAAACTTCTTATGCCCGTACTCAGGTAGAGCTGGCTCAGTATCAATATCTGTTACCAAGACTATCGGGTATGTGGACTCACCTTGAGCGTCAGCGAGGTGGTATTGGTATGCGTGGTCCCGGAGAAACTGAGATCGAGACCGACAGACGTATCGTACGCGACCGTATCGCATTACTTAAGGAGAAGATCCGTACCATAGACAGGCAGATGGCCGTACAGCGCAGCAACCGTGGTGCCATGGTAAGGGTAGCCCTTGTAGGATATACCAACGTAGGTAAGTCTACACTTATGAATGTTATCAGCAAGAGCGAAGTGTTTGTAGAAAACAAACTTTTCGCTACCCTTGATACTACTGTACGTAAAGTAGTCATCAAAAATCTTCCGTTCCTGTTGTCAGATACGGTAGGATTCATCAGAAAACTACCTACACAGCTTATCGAATCATTCAAGAGTACACTTGACGAGGTTCGTGAAGCTGACCTGCTATTGCACGTGGTTGATATCTCACACCCGGAATTTGAAGATCATATCGCATCGGTAAACCAAATCCTTCAGGACATCAAGAGTATTGATAAGCCTACAATCATGGTGTTTAATAAAATAGATGCTTACAAGCCGCTTACTATAGATCCGGATGACCTGATGACTGAAAGAACGTCACGTCACTATTCAATTGACGAATGGAAAGCCACCTGGATGAGCAACGTTGGTGAAAAGAATGCCCTGTTTATCTCTGCCACCAATAAAGAGAATTTTGAAGAATTCAGAGAAAAGGTTTATGAAGCCGTTAGAGAAATACACATAACACGTTTTCCTTACAACAAATTCCTTTATCCTGATTATAAAGAGAATTTTGCTGAAGAAAAAGAATAAAAAAATGCCCTCAAAAATATGAGGGCATTTTTATTCTTATATAAGTTCTTACTATTAGAATCCATAGTTAGCGGCTACACCAAACACCTGCCTAACCTGTAATCCCTGATAGGCATTATCGTCATAAATAGTCTGGAACGAAAGATTGGTAGTAAGGTAACGGTTAATACGTAATACGATATTCAGCTGATAATTAATATCCACATTCTGCGGATCTTCCAGATAGTTGGAATATAAGCCTAAAATGTTTTCGAAAGTAACATTAGCAATTACATCAAGTTTATAATACATCCCGGCGCTAAAACCCAGCTCGTATCGCATTGATTCACCTTCCTTAACACCAAAATAAGCCTCATCCGGCAATGTATATTTAGAATCTACAAAAGTGAACTTTGATGTTGCCGGCGAAAGGTTGATATAAAAATTATCATCTCTTTTATACAGCATACCCGGTCCAAGCATTAAATATCCCGGTGACATTAGGTTGGTATACTCTTCTCTTATTTCTGCCCCAAACTCGTCTTTGCCATAGTTGTATCCTTTGGTAAATTGTGTCCTGAAATTCATTAGAAATGAATATGACCAACGCTCAGTTGCCTTTTTACCTAAAATAGAATTCAGTTCAAAGCGGTCATCAGTTTTCTTGGCAAATGAAGAGTTTCTTGTCTTAACTATACCGTAAGACGCAATTACTTTGTTATCCCAGGTCCAGTCACCTTTCTTATAATTAAAATCATAGTTAACACCAAGTGTACCCGAGATATTGTTTTCTCCTCCGGCAACCCAGTTATCAAAAGTAGACTGATTAAAAAGTAATGATGCGGTACCATTAGTATACCATGGGCCAATGGTATCTTTCGGGATAAGTTTTTCGGCCTCGCTTTGTTGTGCATTAGCGCTTAAAACACCTATAAGGCATAGCACTAAAAGTAGATTTCTCCTCATAATTTGTTGCTATTTACACAAATATAACCAATTATGAGGAGCTCTCTAAAAATGAAATTATAAAAAAACTATCTTTTTTTAAACAAAGGTACTGAGGAGCAGGCCTCACCAAACATAATGCTTTTTGCTACAGGCATCAGTTTTTGAGTAGCCATAACATAAGCTTCCTGGGGTACAGGTTTGCGTGAGCACCCTTTTATAATAACGGGTTTACCTTCATATTCGGTAACGTCAAGGCTATTGATGATATCCTGATATAACTGGATATTTATTTCTTCAACCCTTCCCTGTACTATTTTTTTTGCCACAGGCTGCAAATATGTAGTTATAAGCATATAAGCCCATGCCGGTACTATAGCATCGGTACTGCAATACAAGGCAATGTATTTTTCGTTATATTGCTCCCAGTCGTGGTTCTTAAGTGCATCACGAAATTCTTTTTCACGTAATACAAATCCTTCCCACAACCAGCCTGATATATCTACGCCCATGCGTTCTCCTTCAGGATAATAATCTTCAAGATCAAATACCTGAAGAACACTATTCGCAACGCGATTTATTATTTCTTCTTCCATCTTAAGTTCAAGGTTTAAAGTTCAAGGTTTAAGGTTGCTTACTCAAACCTTTAAACTAACCGATTGCATATAGGTTGACAAACTGTCAACCGTTAACTGATAACTTTAAATTAAAGCATTCCAAGCTCCAGCTTAGCCTCTTCGCTCATAAGGTCGCGACTCCACGGTGGGTCGAAAGTAATCTCAACCTCGGCAGCGCTAACACCCTCAATCTTTTTAATCTTCTCCTCTACTTCCATAGGAAGGCTTTCTGCCACAGGACAGTTAGGCGATGTAAGTGTCATAAGAATCTTTACTTCGTTATCGGTATTAACCATAACGTCATAAATAAGACCCAATTCGTAGATATCTACAGGAATTTCAGGGTCATATATTGTTTTAAGCACCTTAACGATGTCTTCGCCAAGTTGTGCAGTGTCTATTTCTTGTTCCATAATTATATTTAGCTTTTGGCACTAAAAGCCAGTGCATACATTTTTATTTGTTTAATCATCGATACCAATCCGTTGGCACGGGTAGGCGAAAGATGTTCTTTTAATCCTATCTCATCTATAAAATCAGTATCGGCCTCAAGGATGTCCGCAGGCTTTTGGTTTGAAAAAACACGGATAAGGATAGCAATGATACCTTTAGTTAAAATAGCATCACTGTCGGCTGTAAAAACCACATTGCCATCATTCTGCTCACCATGCAGCCAAACCTTACTCTGGCATCCTTTAATAATGTTTTCGTCCGTTTTATATTGATCCTCTACGAGCGGAAGCGAATTGCCAAGGTCTATAACATATTGGTAACGCTCCTCCCAATCGTCAAACATTGAGAACTCGTCAATAATCTCTTCCTGTATTTCTTTAATACTCATTATATTACTTCTTGTTCAAATCAGATATTGAAACTATTTTATTTACTAATGACGCAATTTCAGCCGGAGGATTTCCGTGGTCAAAAGTAGTGCTTCGGTATTCTTTACCCTCTTTAATAACTTTTACATTAGCAGCAAGTGCAGCATCGGCATGGTTTTTATTTGATGGAGCTTTAAGGCTGTTCAGTCCGTCAAGGTTAACATTAGCGGCTGCAGCTGTAAGTTTATCCCAATCACCTTTAGATGTAGGCTTGCTCACAACATTTTTCATATCGCGATCTTTAATAGTAACAATACTATCCTTAGTTACAACCACTTTATTGTAAGCCCCGCGAGTTATTGCTTCATATTCAAATGATAGTGCTGAAGCTGATTTTTCAGCGTTTGCCACAACTGTTTTCTTTGAAGAACATCCCGTTGCAAGCATGATGGTAAACAATATTAATGCAATCTTTTTCATAGTTGATTTTGTTTGGTTTATATTTTATTTATCCCAGCATTCGTTGGGCTTTAAGCACTGCCTGAACCAATGCGTCTATTTCTTCTTTTGTATTGTAAAATGCAAAGGATGCTCTTACTGTACCCGGAATATCAAAAAAATTCATTACCGGCTGTGTACAGTGGTGGCCTGTTCGTACTGCAATACCCATTTTATCTACAATTGCGCCAATATCATACGGATGGATATTACCAATATTAAAAGATATTACCGATGTTTTGTTAGCTGCTGTACCAATAATCTTCAGCCCTTCGATTTCAAGAAGCTTTTCGGTTCCGTAATGCAGCAGTTCAGTTTCGTAAGCTGCAATGTTATCAAGCCCTATCGTGTTAAGATAATCAATTGCTGTGCCAAGCACGATACCCCCTTCTATATGAGGTGTTCCTGCTTCAAATTTATGCGGCAGGCCGGCATAGGTTGTTTTCTCAAAGGTAACCTCTTTAATCATCTCACCCCCACCCTGATAAGGCGGCAGTTTTTCTAACCATTCTTCTTTACCATAAAGAATTCCAGAACCCGTAGGCCCACACGCTTTGTGCCCTGAGAAAGCATAAAAATCGCAATCAAGCGCCTGAACGTCTATCTTTAAATGCGGTGCTGCCTGTGCTCCGTCTATAAAAACAGCTGCACCTGCGGTATGTGCCTTTTTAATAATATGCTCAATAGGGTTAATGGTTCCTAATGAGTTTGAAATATGGTTAACAGAAACTATTTTAGTTTTTTCGCTAAGCAGGCGTTCAAACTCCTCCATGATAAGCTCACCATGCTGATTCATCGGTATTACAACCAGTTTAGCACCGGTACGTTCGCACAACATTTGCCAAGGCACAATATTGCTGTGGTGCTCCATTGCCGATATCATAACCTCATCACCTGTTTTTATTAAAGCCGAGAAGCCATTAGCCACCAGGTTTACACCATGAGTAGTACCCGCGGTAAACAATACCTCATGAGCATGTTTAGCATTAATATGCTTTTGGATGGTTTGGCGCGAAACCTCGTAAGCATCAGTTGCCAACTGGCTCAGGGTATGAACTCCACGGTGAATATTGGCATTGATAGTACTGTAATAGTTGCTTATTGCATCTATCACAATCTGAGGTTTTTGTGATGTGGCGGCATTATCAAAGTAAACCAACGGTTTGCCGTTTACCGTTTGGTTAAGAATCGGGAAGTCGTTCCTGACTTTTTGTATATCTAGCATTTCAGTATCTCCTGTATTAGTGCCCTTCAGGCATCGTATAACAAAATTCCATGCAAATTTACGGCTTGTTTTTGTAATAACCGTTTTTTGCCATAACATTTAAGAATGTGGCTATTAATTCCATTTATCTCCACTCCGAAATTTGCTCTATTGTTAATGTTATGGGATTAAGTATAAAGTTAACACAGATAATTTAATTTTTAATCAGTCTAAATTTAATGTTTTTTGTCTTTGCAGATAATGATTTATGAAGTATGTTTGCGTTTTATTTAGATTAATTAAAAACAATATACTCTAACCAATGAGAAAGATTAAACACATTGTGATGTTTGCCTTAGTACTATCGGCAGCTATATCGTGTAAAAAAGAAGAAAAAACAACTGAAGAAACAATAGTAACAACTGATTCGCCAGCTCCTGCAAAAACGGAGAAAATCGTTTCGCTTAATGGAGCAGTTACCGAAATTGTTGCTGCATTGGGCCATGAAAAAGAAATTGTAGGCCGAGATGTAACAAGTACTTACCCGGAAAGCATAAAAACCTCAGCTAAAGACCTTGGACATATGCGTTCAATTTCAATTGAGGCCATAATGGCATTACAGCCTACGATTATCCTTGCAACGGATAAGGACATGAGTCCTGAATTACTTGAAAAAATAAAAAAATCAGGTATTAAGGCTGAAGTATTTAAGCAAGAGTTCACTACAGAAGGCAGCAAAAAACTTATCGCTGAAGTAGCAAAAGCGCTGAACAATGCCGATTACAAAGTTCTTGAAGAAAAAATAGATGCGGACCTAAAAAATGTAAAACCTATTGCTAATGCCCCTAAAGTGCTTTTCATCTACGCACGTGGCGCTAATATGTTAATGGTTAGCGGAACAGGGACACCTGTAGAAAAAGCGATTGAACTTGCAGGCGGTAAAAATGCTGTAACTGATTTTGCTGACTTTAAACCACTAACTCCGGAAGCCCTTATAAAAGGTAATCCTGATGTGATACTTATGTTCGATTCCGGGCTTGGAAGTCTTGGCGGACCTCAGGGTGTGCTTAAAATACACGGAGTTGACAAAACCAATGCAGGAAAGAACAAAAAAATAATATCTATGGACGGAGCACTACTTTCAGGCTTCGGACCACGTTTAGGCGAAGGAGTTGCACAACTTAACAGCCTGCTGCTTAACAATGCAAAATAAACTTTCCATATACCTTCTATTCAGTTTACTACTGTTGGCTTTGCTGGCAGTAGTTTCACTCTATACGGGGGTTTATGTTTTTGAAAAACACACTATTGCCGAGACTATAAGCGGCATATTCAATAACGACGGAACAGTATCGGACAGTGACCGTTTTGTAATTATGGATCTCAGGCTGCCACGCATAGTTATGGGTATACTCATAGGCAGTGCGCTGTCGGTATCCGGAACCTGTCTTCAGGGTATGTTCCGAAACCCTCTTGCCACCCCCGATTTATTGGGTATTACAGCAGGAGCATCGCTTTTTGCCGCTATCACCATTGTTTTAGGCGCCTATATAAAGCCTTACATACCCGAAGTATTCCATTTTTCGCTATTGAGCATAATGGCATTTATTGGCGCACTGATTACCATGATGCTGGTGTACCGCATAAGCACCATTGACGGAAAAACAAATATTGTTGTAATGCTGCTCACAGGTGTTGCTATTACAGCACTTGGTTTTGCGGTTATGGGGCTGCTTATTTACCTTTCAAAGGAAGAAGAGTTACGCGATCTTACCTTTTGGAACCTTGGCAGCCTTGGCGGAGCCACCTGGACAAAAAACGGCATACTGGCAGTAGTAATAATAGTTTGTTACAGTTTTCTCATCAACAAAGGGAAAGCCCTTAACGCCATGATGCTGGGCGAAAAAGATGCCGAACACCTTGGCATTCCAGTAGAACGCATTAAGAAACAAATTGTAATACTAACTGCTCTTATGATAGGTTGCTGCGTAGCCTTTGCCGGAACCATAAGTTTTGTGGGGCTAATCGTGCCATACATATTACGTTTAATATTCCGCTCCAACTACCATATTATTTTGCCGTTATCAGCAGTTTGGGGAAGCCTGCTGCTGCTTACGGCTGATACAATCAGCAGAACGATAGCACCACCAAGCGAGATTCCGATAGGTATACTCACCGCTTTTATGGGGGCGCCTATTTTTATAATAATACTGATAAGAAGCAGGAAAACAATGTAAATCATGTTAGAAGCTCAGAACATATCCTATGCACACCGAAAGTTCTCTATTCTTGAGGGCATTGATGTGGCCGTAAACCACAGCGAACTGCTAGTGATCGTTGGTCCTAACGGTGCCGGTAAATCAACACTGCTTAGTTTGCTGGCTAACGAGTTAGGAAGCGGTAAAGAGACTGTTTTCTTTAAAAAGAAAACCTTCCGCGAATGGGACGAAAAAGAGCTTTCCCACAGTAAAGCTAAGTTTTCGCAAAATAACAGCCATGACATCCCGCTTACGGTTCAAAATGTAGTAATGATGGGACGTTACCCCTATTTCGGTTCCATACCGCGTAAAATTGACGAAGAAGCTGTTTTAAAAGCCATGCAGGAAACCGATGTAAGCCATCTGGCACAAAGGGACTACAATTCGCTTTCGGGCGGAGAAAAGCAGCGTGTACATCTCGCAAGGGTGCTTACTCAGCTGGACAACGAAGTAAAAAATACACTTATCTTTTTAGACGAGCCACTAAACAATCTTGATGTGCTGCACCAGCACCGCATCATGCATACTATTAAAAAATTTACACAAGCGGGCCATACCGCTGTAATGGTGCTTCACGACCTAAACCTTGCAGCGCAGTTTGCCGACAGGGTAATGCTGCTGAAAAAAGGAAAGATCGTTAGCCACGATATTCCGCAAAAGGTATTTACCCGCGAAACCATCAGTACGGTATATAATTTTCCATGTACCATCTGCCCTAATCCAGTAAACAATAACCCATTAATAATTTTTGGAACTTAATATATTAATTATGAGTACAACAACAAATTCACTGAAATCGCAGTGGGAGGCAATGAAAGCCGAAAATCCACACTTGAGAATAAGAAACGCAGCCGAGCAGCTTGGTGTTAGCGAAGCAGAGCTTGTAGCAACAAGCATAGGCGACACCGTAACGCGTCTTCGTCCTGAATTTGCAGCAATACTTACCGAAGTTGAGAAACTTGGTAAAGTAATGGCTCTTACACGCAATGACGAATGTGTTCATGAGCGCAAGGGTGTTTATCTTAATCCTGATTTCAGTTCTCCTTTCGCAAGCGTTTTTGTAGGTGAGGACATCGACCTTCGCCTTTTCCTTACTCATTGGGATAAAGCGTATGCTGTAGCAGAAAAAAGTGAGCATGGCGACAGAAAAAGCCTTCAGTTCTTCGGAAAAGACGGCCTTGCCATCCACAAGATATATTTAACAAAAGACAGCAACGAAGGGGCATTTGATACTTTGGTTGCACAATTCAAATCGGATAACCAAAGTACGGAAGAAACAACGGTTGAAGTTCCGCTAATCATTGACGAGAAACCGGATTCAGAAATTGACGTTCCTGCTTTCCATGAAGCATGGTTAAACCTGCCTGATACCCACGCATTCTTTGGTATGCTTAAGAAATTTGGCGTTACAAGAACACAGGCACTTCGCCTGGCTCCAAACGATCACCTGGCAAAACAAACAACTAAAGAAGCTGTTGTAAAAATGCTTGAAGGTGCTGCCGAGCAAAAACTACCTATCATGGTATTTGTAGGTAACAGAGGTAACATCCAGATCCACACAGGTCTTGTTCGTAAAACTATGTGGCACAACCAGTGGTTCAATGTAATGGATCCTGACTTTAACCTACACCTTGATACAGACAAGATCGCTCAGGTATGGATTGTTCGCAAGCCAACTGCTGACGGTGAAGTAACAGCCCTTGAGGTATACAACGAGATGGGTGAGATCATCGTTCAGTTCTTCGGAAAAAGAAAACCGGGCAATCCTGAACTTACAGAGTGGAGAGAACTTGTAACTTCACTATAATTCAGTCAGGTTATATAGATTCAAATTAGAAAGCTAGAAAGCCGCTCAATGAGCGGCTTTTTATATTGTAAACTGTAACTTAATGCTGAGCACTTTTTATATCCCTGTAATAACAAGCTCAACACGGCGGTCATATTCGGTTCCCTTACCTAATGGAACTGTATTTCCATAGCCTTTGTGCGTCATTCTGCTTGCCGGGATCTTTTTAGAGATAAGGTACTTGTAAACGGCAAAGGCTCTGTTCTTAGAAAGTTCGCGCTTACGGGTATCCTTGTCTATCGCTTCCTTCTGGAACGTTGGCGTACAGCAAATGTGTCCCTGTATCTCAAACTTTATGGTTTTGTATTTCATTAAAAACCTGGCCATCTTATCAAGTTCAGCCTTTGATTTGGTAGTAAGCTTACTGCTGCCACGCTCAAAAAGGATATTATCAAGATAAATATGGTCTCCCACAATTACATCCTTTTTAAGGGCATTATAAGTACCCGGCTCTAACTTGGGTGGTGGAAGCGGTTTAAAATTCACTGTAACGTCTACACGGCGGTTTTTAGAGCGTGCTTCCGATACATTGTCTATATCTTCTTCAAGCAATATACGGCCCTTTCCCTCTATCGTTACAATAATCTTGTTTCTAATACCACGCCCAAGCAGCGTATCGCGTATGGTATTAGCCCTGTTGGTAGACAATTTAAAATTATACTCATCTTTACCCCGATCGTCACAATAGCCAAATATTTGTATCGACTCAATTCGTGCAGTGTCAATAGCTTTAATAAAAGCGACTACGTTATTGCCCTGTTTATCGTCAAGGTTGTACTTATTAACATCAAAGTACACCGAATAAACGGTTTCTTCTTGTGAAAGTGCAATATTTGAAACTAAAAATGCGAGTAGTATGTAAAGTGATTTTCTCATTCTAATGCTGTGATTCTTTTGAAGGACAATCGTCTATCCTGACCATATTAAGATCTTCCGGCGGATGGATTACGATAGGGAATTTCTCAACCTTTACCGAACTGCTGTCAAGCCCAAAGGCACGCCCTTCCGAAAGACTGATTTTTTTAAGTACAAAGTAAATATCAAGTATGATTCTTTCATACCACGGCAAATCGTTGTCGTATGAAAGGAATTTTTCTATAATCACAAACTTAAAGTCTCCTATCACGTTATTTCTGTTAAGTGAGGCATAACGGCTGAAAATATCTACCTCGCTGCGCTTAACCATGTCACGCACCACCTGCTTAAACATCAGGTTTATTCTTGGTGCCACACGGAAGCCCAGGTAAAAGTCTACTCTAATAACGTCATCTTTCATGATTTCGCGTACGCGGTACTCCATTTTGTAAGGCTCATCTACCACATTTACGTGAACAAACCAATAAATATCAGCACGCTTAGGCCTTTTTTGTAAGATGGAATATATAATTTTCGACTCGATCTCATCACCCAGCTGGGCATTGGTCATGTATACCAGGTGCGTTGCATATTTAGGGATAGATAAATCGTTACTAAGTTCTGATAGTACGGTCTTATAATTCGCAATCTTGGTAAACTCAGTATATTCACTACGAATACGTTTAGCTGTAAACCAAACGGCCATGATCATGGCAAGCAAACCGGCAATACCCAGCGACACATAGCCTCCATGGTGGAACTTACTGATATTAGCGATAAGGAAAGATATCTCTATTGCAAAATAAACCGATATAACGGCAATGATAAGAAACTTGTTATAACGCTTCATTACCATATAATAGCCCAGTAGCGTAGTGGTCATGAGCATACACAACACTATCGCAAGACCATAAGCCGCTTCCATGTTTCCTGATTCCCTGAAGTGAAGCACAATAAACACACAGCCAAGGAACAACAACCAGTTGATTGACGGAATATATAACTGTCCGCGCAGGTCTGTTGGGAATTTAACCGAAACCTTAGGCCAGAAGTTAAGACGCATGGCCTCAGAAATCAATGTAAACGAACCGCTTATCAATGCCTGGGATGCAATTACCGCCGCCGATGTAGCGATAGCGATACCAAACGGAAGGAACCAGTCCGGCATTAGCAAATAGAAAGGGTTACCCGGATTAGACGGGTTTCCGCTTAATGTTGTAAGTGTCTGTCCTGCATGCGAAATAAGGTATGCGCCCTGTCCGAAATAATTCAGTACAAGCATCGTTTTTACAAATCCCCAGCTCACGCGAATGTTTTGTCTTCCGCAGTGGCCCATATCGCTATACAACGCCTCTGCACCTGTAGTACACAGGAACACAAAACCTAATACATAAAAACCTTCGTGATGTATGCTTAGCAAATGGAAAGCGTAGTAAGGGTTAAGGGCTTTAAGTACCGATATATTACCTAATAAAGGAATAATACCTAAAACACCCAGCATACCAAACCATAACAACATCATTGGTCCGAAAAACTTTCCGATGAATTTACTTCCGAAACGCTGAATAAAGAAGAGTACGAATAGAATGCTTATTACAATAGGCACAGTATCAAGACCCGGCTGATAGGTTCTTAAACCCTCAATAGCAGATGAAACCGAGATGGGCGGTGTAATAATACCATCGGCCAAAAGTGCACTACCACCAATGATAGCCGGCACGATAAGTCCTTTCTTCTTAAGTCGCTTAACAAGCGTGTAAAGAGAGAAAATACCACCTTCACCTTTGTTATCGGCCTTTAAGGTAAGATAGACATACTTGATTGTTGTTTGTAATGTCAAAGTCCAGAAAATACAGGACAAAGCGCCCAGGACAACCTGTTCTTCAATAGGCTGTTCGCCTATAATTGCTTTCATTACATAGAGAGGGGAAGTTCCTATATCTCCGTAGATGATACCCAAAGTAACCAGCAAACCGCCAAGCGTTACCTTGTTGAGTTGTATGTGATTGGTGCTCACGATATTTTTATATTAAATAACAAAGGTAGTACTTTTATAAAAAATGAATGTGAAGAAGCCGATTATTTCACTTACAAAATACTACAATGCTTTTTTTGACTTAAATAAATAATTGTTTTTCAATATATTACTCACCTACAGCAACAGTTTTACCTCTTCCTGACCACTCGCTCCATGACCCTACATAAAGCCTGGGCAAAGGCAAGCCCGCATAATCTATTGCCAGCAGGGCATGACAAGCTGTAACCCCGGATCCGCAATGCACTATAACATCTTTGGTGTTTGTATCTCCCAATACTTCCAAATATTTTTGGGCCAGTATTTCCGGCTCTAAAAAAAAGCCATCAGCATCAAGATTCGTTTCATAAGGAACATTGATAGCTCCGGGAATATGCCCGGCAATGGCATCCAGCGGTTCTGTTTCGCCCCTAAAGCGTGCGGCTGCCCTTACGTCAATAATTTTCATGGAATTATCGGCAGCTTTTTCAACATCATCTATATAAGCCTGAGGCAATTGCCATTGGGTAAAAACATAAGGCGCTGCCGGTTCCGAAAGCTCTACCAGATCGCTTAGTGGAAATCCTGCTTTTGCCGCTGCAGTCACTCCTCCGTTTAAAACCTGGACATTTTTATGGCCCGCCGCTTTTAGCATCCACCAAAAGCGCGCCGCCGACAATGCCCCATTCTTATCGTCATATACCACAACGTGGCTGTGAGGTTTTATACCAAGCCTTCCCAGCACAGCTCCAAAAGAAACAGGATCAGGAAGCGGATGCCTCCCCCCTTTTGCGGCATTATCCGGAACATTCGCCATATCGGTATTCAGGTCTATATGTTTAGCTCCTTTTAAATGCTGCATGCCATAGCTTACAACATTACCGGCATCTATAATAACAACATCATTGGCCTTTACCAGTTCGATCAGGTCTAAAGGCTGAATTATAGGCTTTACCATGACTATTATAAATTATAAAGCCCTCATGCCTGTGGCAGAGGGCTTTGGTTATTATTTAGAAAGTATCTTGTTATACTCTGCCGTATTACTAAGTAATGCCACCGATTTTTTAATTTCAGGATTGCTTGTTACATAGTACTTATACAGTCCTTCTTTATACTGGTAACGCTTAATAAGTTCATCAAGCAGCAGGTCTTTGATTTCCTGCTTGTGCAAATTCAGTTCCTTTTCTTCACTTTTTTGCAGCGCGGCCAGCAATTGCTGGTATTCTGCCGAAATACTTGCATCTATCTTCTCTTTTTTGGCAACTTCCATCATTGCTTTAAGTGATTTTTCAGTTTCAGTATCAAACTGGAAGTTATCTTTTTTGAGCGATTGCTTAAAGGCTTCAAAGTCGGCATCCGTTATCGTTGGTATGCTAGTGCCTAAGTTTGGATTTTTATAGTAATATGTTGTTGCATAGTTAAAAATGCCATCGTTTTTAACCAATGCGTCTGATATCGGACTTTGTTTTGCCTCTTCCAGTTCTACATCGGGCAAAATTCCTCCTCCGTCATAAACCGTTCTTCCTTTTTTAGTCTTAAAGGCGTTATAGTCTTTTTTGTCGATGCGTATTGCTTTACCGTCAGCATCTTTGTGAGCATAATCAAGAGCCTGTATACCTCTTCCCGACGGCGTATAATAACGTGATATGGTAACTTTTACCTGAGTTCCGTAAGTAAGATCAAGCGGTCGCTGAACCAATCCTTTACCAAAACTTCTGCTACCCACAATTACGGCACGGTCAAGGTCCTGAAGCGCACCCGAAACAATCTCTGATGCCGAAGCACTGCTTCCGTTTACCAGCACCACTAACGGAATTTCAAGGTCTACCGGTGGTTTTTGGGTTTTGTAGGTATTGTTATAGTTTTCGTTTTTCGATTTTGTTGTAACGATAATTTCCCCCTGGGGCACAAAAAGGTTACATACGTTTACGGCTTCATTTAGCAAACCTCCCGGATTACCTCTCAGGTCAAGAATTATGCTTTTTGCTCCATCAGCCTTAAGCTGCAGCAAAGCAGCCTTGGTTTCAGATGATGCCTTACCGTTAAACTGCGAAAGCACAATATAGCCTGTATCTTTTCCTACCATACCAAAAAACGGTACGGCCTTTATATCCACCTCGTTAAGTACTATCTGCGTAGTATAGGTCTTGCCCTGGCGAACATATTTAATATCTACTTTGGTATTTTTGGTTCCTTTAAGCAGTTCACCTGCATCTTCCTTAAAATCAACAAGGTTTACATCGCCTATCTGAATAATTTCGTCACCGGCTTTTAGCCCGGCCTTATCGGCAGGATAATCTTTATAAGGTTCTTTTACGATAAGTTTTCCTTCTTTACGGGTAATAAGCGCACCTATTCCGGTGTATTCTCCGGTATTGTTTATCTTAAATTTGGCTACATCCTGTTCGTTAAAGTATACAGTATATGGGTCAAGGTCAGTAAGCATGCTCTTGATGGCCTTATCCATCAACTGCCCCGGGTTTACCTCATCTACATAATTATTGTTAACCGTTTTAAACAGGGTTGTAAATATCTCTATCTGCTTGGCGATCTCAAAGAAATCATTCTTAAAGCTCACCCCAACAAATAAAAACGCCGATGCCGCTACAGGCACCACATATCTTCTTTTAAGAATTCCCAACATATTTCTTTCTCTTTAATTTTTTCCTCACAATAAGGAAAGCAATCACGAAAATAAGGATAAAAGGCCAAAAGTAAAGCAAACCTATAAAGAAACTTGAAAGGCTGTTAAATCCGGATACAATGGCATTCCACATTTTAGAACCAAAAGATACCGTTGCATCAGGCTGTTCCGCCGTTTCCTTATAAAATTCAATATTGATGGTGCTAAGTGCAATCCGACTTTTCATATAACGCAACTGCCCTTCTTTAGCTTCAATTTCTTCACGTATTGCAGACAGTTCCTTCTCAATCTCCAGAATCTCCGATACTTTTTTGCTTTCCCAATAAGCTCCAGATAGCGCTGTTCTAAAATTTTCTTGGCTTTAATGCGCGCATCAGTATCAATATATTCTTCGGTAACATCAAGAGATGATATTTCCTTGGTGTCAAAATACTTTACTCCTTTGCTTATATCTGCCATAAATGTATCAAAATACTTAGCCGGTATGCGAACGGTCATGGTGCGGGTTAACTCATAACGTGTTTTGCCTTCTGTGTCATTCTGTACCTGGGCCTGATATTTTTTTACGCTCTTGGCTATAGCTTCTGCAGTTGCGGGCAGGTCGTCCGTTTCAAAACGCAGGTTAGCATTCTTAATGATTTTTTGTTCAGGATATGCTACTCCGCCGTCAGGAATTGCCTTACCGGCATTATCCGGAGGTGCCATACTTACTGCTGCCATTGGTGCTTCTTCTGCAACTACAGCTGCAGAATCTTCTTTGTACTGGTTGGCATCCTCTTTACAGCCGTTTAGGACCAGGACAAAAATAAATACAAGGATTGTTCTCATAGGGTTGGTGATTTACCCTTGTAACGCAAAAGCCATTGCTCTTAGTGTGAGCAAACTAAAAGTAAATACTACAGCTGTTCCTGAGCAGCGAATTTTTCGAAAAGCTGAATGGTTTTAGTATTTATTTCCTCAAACGAAAGACGGTCTTTGGTCTGATAAAAAAACATTAAAGCATAGGGGCGGTCAAGCCTGTCTATAATAATATGCTTATGATGACGATAAGTCTCACGCAACAGGCGCTTAAAATAATTGCGGTCATGCGCCCTTTTAAAATGTTTTTTCGACACCGAAACACCCATTTTAAGCGGAGCACCATCAGTATAAGCTTCATCAACAGGAACATATACCAAACGCAACGGATATTTAGAAACCGATTTCCCTTTGGTAAACATAAGGTCTATCGTGGTACGGCTTTTCAGTTTTTCCTGTTTCGGATATGTATATTGCCCTTTTTGCATGCCGCAAAGGTAATTCAATTGATTGATTATTTCTTACTACCCAATTTGCATTGAAATTCAGCTATGCATAAATCGCTGATTTCTACATAAATTTCTACAAGATCTCTACATTTTCTACAATTTATTCAGTTCCAGTATTTAATCACTATATACATGCTAAACATGTTTTCAAATATAAAAAATACTGATTATCAACATATTAAATTTAAAAATACATAATCCGTTGCTATAGTTTCAGGTTCGTCGGCATTATAGTTGCACTAATCTAAACACGGAAATAAATCAAAAAAAATAAAAACCACATGAAAAAAGTATTTTTAAGCGCCCTAATGCTAACAGGTGTTATGGCAATGGCACAGGAAAAACCGGCTCAGGCTCCTACACAAACAGCTACACCGGCTCAGACAACACAAACGGCTGCTCCGGCTGCTAAAGAAGTAAAACCAAGTACACAGGCACAGCCTGCAACTGCGCAACCGGCTAAAAAAGCAGAGGCTACCGTAAAGGAAGAAAAAGCTGAAGTTAAAAAGGCTGACCCAGCTAAAAAATCTAAATAATTTTTTAGCGCCATTATATATAAATGCAGGTTTACTTGCTGAAGAACCCCTTGACGGAACAGTCAGGGGGTTTTTGTTTATTACTAAGGCAAAATAAAGCTTCTGGAAGGTTTTCTTCTCGCTAAAGAAGTATTTATGAGTTTTGAAACTAAAAAGCTGTTAAAACCCCTTAAAGATCGAAAATCCCGACAGGAATGTACTACCCGCCGGGATTCAAAATAAAACAAAAACTAACTCATTATATTATTTTAGCAACTGGTATTCGAAAACAGGGAATCCTCTTTCGCCTTCAGTGCTTACCATAGAGATAAATCTGATTTTATAAATATTACCTTCTGCGTCTTTCACAACAAAGAAAACATTATTAAATACCGCTCTGGTAAATACATCTCTCCAGTCAGCACCAATAGTTCTTTGGTCAGCACTATAGTCATGTCCCTCAACATTCGCCAGTGTAAATGCTGTATATGCAGCAGCATCACCTTCAACTTTAAAAGCTTTTACGCCTGCTTTATTGTTAAGAACAATAAAGTCTGAATAGAAATATGCTCCCGCTGAAACACCATTTTGGAACACTTCATTGGTAAATGTTGTAAAGTTAAGATCCCATTGTGCTTTCACAGGCTCCGCTTTTACCTCAACACCATTTACAAGGCTAAAGAAAACATGATTATAAGCGGCATCTTTTGTTATGGAAACAGTTGTAGGCGTTGTAGCATCAAGGTTAGCATATTGCAGTTTATAACCTGCTCCATCCTGCCATACTTTTACTTTTTTCCATCCTCTTTGTTCTCCTGCAACATTTGTAGATCCCGCAGCCGGTTTTTCTGTAGGCACACTATTACCAAGATTTACAAGATATACGCTTGCAGAAGCCTCACTTTCTGCAATGCTACCAAAGGCAGTACTGTTGATATCTCCCGTAGGATTATCAACATAAGCCATGTTTTCTGCCTGGAAAGTACCAACAGCTACTGTAGCATCAGATTGCTGAACAGCAGTAATATCGGTAGTTTCCAGTTTTTTTACTGCCATACCTATCGATCCGTTTATCACCACATGTGCTTCAGTTCCTGAATAGAAACCAAGTTCCCATGCATCGCGTGGTGTCGCAGCGGCGGCTTCGCCGCTAAGGTCTACATATACCTGATTACCTTGTGTAGCACCGCCTATGTTAAGTGGGTGTTCTGCGCTTCCAAAAACCGTTCCGTCTGAAATAGGAATTATTGGGTCTATTTTACTGTTATCATCACTGCTGCAGGCAGCCAGTGTCATGAATACAAATGATAAAAGAGCTATTTTTTTCATATATAAAATATTAAATATTGAGGTTGTACGTAAGTTTCAGGAAATAAGACCTGCCATATCCCATAAGCAGGCTGGTAGATCCGGCAGAGTGAGCCCCGGCATTAGAAGCTACACTCGAACGTATATTCACTACATCAAAGATATTTCTTGCGCCAAATGTAACGTCGAACTTCTTTTCAAAGAACGTCTTTCTTACCGATGCATCCATCAGGCTGAATCCTTCAATATCCTGTAGTATATATTCAGGTGTTGAAAGTGATCCATTTTCTACATACTGCTGAGTTTTTCCATTTAGTTTGTAGTATAGTGTAAATATTGTATTCCATTTCGGAACAGCAAAAGCCAGGTTTGTATTAAACTGTACATTATACAGGAATTTATCATCTGCCTTTACAACCCCGTTACTGAGATCTCTTGAGATACCCACAACGATAAGACCCGCTTTAGCCTGCCAGTTTTTATAATTAAGCTGATGCGTGGTTGAGAAATTCCACATTTGGTATTTATCAATATTGATAAACTTGTATTGAAGGTTAGGATTAAAACCAACTATTACCTGCTCAATACGGTCATCAATAGTTATATAGCTCGCTGCAGCAGTATTTACAAGCTGAAGTCCTGATTCATAAAATGTCGTTTTCTTTCCACTTAACTCAAAAGAATTTGCAGTTTCTGGCTTAAGGTCTTCGTTTCCTCGTATGTCATGATTTGCATCTACCATGTAGGTATATAGCTCGTCGTAGGTAGGGGTTCTGTACGATCTTCCGTATGAAGCTCTAACTTCATGCCCGTTAGCGTATAATTGTCTTAATCCCAAAGAAGCAGCCCACTGGTCTTCAAACCTTGACTGAAAAGAATAGCGAACTCCCGGACGGATAGAGAATCGCTCTGTAACTGCAATTTCAGCAGCACTAAATAAATCATAGTTCTCTAATCTTTTCTTCAGGTTTACACCCTGTTGATCCGGGTTATTAAAAACACCACCTAAAGACGATGTATAACCATTAGTGTTTACCGCCTCATACCCAACCTGAACATCTATTTTTTTGTTATTTAGTATATTACTGATGTTACCTGTAGAATATAGTACTTCTGTATCCTGGTAAGTTTCGCTTTTATTGTTGGCTTCTTCGCCCGTCTGTATGTAATATTTAAAGGTTTCTACATCCCTTTTCTGTCGTTGATGCGACACAGACACATTATAATTGCGACCCAAAACCTTACCCACAGCATTTAAGTGATGGTAAAATTTATTAGTATCATAACGCCTGTCATTAGAGACACGATACGTACCCACACCTGTCACAAATTCGTCAGTAACCACAGGATCGTAATAATCCAGGTGCTCATCAAAATAATCGAACTTGTAAAAAATCCTGAAATTCTCTTTTTGATAGCGCACCAGTGCATTGGTAAAGTATTGTTCTTTAGGCAGCCAGCTATATCCCCTGTCGTGCTCAGGATCCGGATTTGCAGGATCATAAGCCGTATAGTCACGCCCTCCCCTTTCATCAATATAGCCTTTAAAATCATTCCTGTTGCCTCCTACAGATGCATACCAATTGTCGTTAATAGTATGAGCTGCCCTTAAGGCCTGAATATGGCGCCCTTTGTCTCCAAAAGGAGCATATTCGTCGCCTATGGTTTCTTCCTGAACCGTAGCGCTCAATTCCCATTTATTTTTGGTGTTCTTCTTAGTAATGATGTTAATGATACCACTTACAGCATTTGCTCCATGGGTTACACCCATTGCCCCTTCTATAATCTCAATTTGCTGAACATCATCAAGATTGATCTGCGTAAGATCTACATTATTACCCAATCCTGTATCGCTTACTAACGGAACGTTGTCTACCAGTACTTTAAGATAATTACTATCCAGACCAAACATGGAAACTGTAGACCGGCCCGACTCATTATTTGGTCTAACAGTTATATTCAGGTATTGGTTAAGAACATCTGCGAGGTTGTTTCCCGCCTGGCGTTTTATATCTTCAGCAGATATAACACGGACATTAAAAACCGATTTTTTTATGGATTGAGGCTCTATCTGTCCGGTTACCACCACTTCTTCCAATTGTGTATTTGTAGCAGGTTTAACAGTATCTGTAACGGTTTCCTGAGCTAATGTAGAGAAGCTTATAAAGGATACTATAGATAAAAACGCTTGTGCTTGCTTGTGCATTACTAACTTTAGTTAGATTAATTCTAAATAGAATGCAAAACTAACTCTAGTGATTTATATATCCAAATTATTTTTATTAATTCTAAATAAAGATTTGTAAGAAAGCTAATGGAGGGAATAAAAAAAGCCTCCAAATGGAGGCTTATGTTGTTTCAGCGATACAATATTAAAGGTCAAAACCCATACTTACGCCCAATTTAGAGGCAATAAGCTTAGTAATCCTGTTTTTAAGTTCCGGAATTCTGATGCTCTCGATAACCTCATTGCTAAATGCATACATAAGTAATGCTTTAGCCTCTTTTTGAGGTATACCACGGCTTTGCATATAGAACATGGCATTGTCGTCAAGCTGGCCAATTGTACAACCGTGAGAACATTTTACGTCATCAGCAAAGATCTCAAGCTGTGGCTTAGCATTTATAGTGGCTTTATCGCTTAAAAGTATGTTGTTATTCTGTTGGAAAGCATCTGTTTTCTGAGCTTCTTTCTCAACATAAATCTTTCCGTTGAAAACACCCGTAGCGTTATCATCAAAAATACCTTTGTAATTCTGGTGGCTTTCACAGTTTGGCTGAGCATGCTGCACAAGCGTGTAATGGTCTACAAGCTGTTTATCGCCAATGATGGTAATTCCTTTAAGCGTACTTTCGATGCGCTCACCCTGATGGTAAAAATTCAGGTTATTACGGGTAATATTACCTCCAAAAGAGAATGTGTGTACCGATGCATTACTGTTTGCTTTTTGAGCAATATAAGTGTTATCCACTAAGTTAGCGCTTTGCAGGTCGTTCTGAATCTTGTAATAATCAACAACTGCTCTTTCCTGGGCAAATATCTCGGTTACGGCATTTGTAAGCACCGGATTCCCATTAAGGCTCTGGTGTCTTTCAATGATCTGTACCTGAGCATTCTCACCCACAATTACAAGGTTACGTGGCTGAACCATAAGCGCAGCTTCATTTCCTGTAGAGAAACACATGATCTCGATAGGCTTATCTACAATCTTTCCTTTAGGAATGTTGATGTAAGCGCCTTCGCTTGCAAATGCTGTATTTAACGAAGTAAGGCTGTCTTCAGTATTTGCGATCTTGTTGAAGTAAGTATCAACGATCTCTTTGTATTTTGGTTTGGTAAGTGCCGATGACATAAGGCAGATATCAACCCCTTCATGCGTCGTAGACGACAGGAAAGAACTGAAAACACCGTCAATAAGGACTACTTTGTAGGTGTCGATTTCGTGAATGAAGTATTTTTTTACCTCAGCATATTCCACAACATTTTCCTTTTTAGGAAAAACGCTGAAATCGTTCTTTAGCACCGCATTAAGCGATGTATATTTCCATGCTTCCTCCTTTTTGGTAGGAAAGCCTTTGGTTTCAAAATTCTTTATGGCTTCAGTACGTACTTCGTGTAAATCGGAATCCACATCAACACGCTCCTCAAAAGCCATGAAAGAAGATAATAGCTTTTCTTTCAAATCCATCTTAGTTCTCCGATTTAATCCAGTCGTAACCTTTTTCTTCAAGTTCAAGGGCAAGTTCTTTACCGCCCGATTTCACGATCTTACCGTTGTAAAGTACGTGTACAAAATCAGGAACAATATAGTCAAGAAGCCTTTGGTAGTGCGTGATTACGATAACCGCGTTGTCTTCGCTGCGAAGCTTGTTCACACCGTTTGCAACAATACGAAGTGCATCGATATCAAGACCTGAATCTGTTTCGTCAAGAATAGCAACTTTTGGTTCAAGCATTGCCATCTGGAAGATCTCGTTACGTTTTTTCTCACCACCCGAGAAACCTTCGTTTAACGAACGGGAAAGGAATTTACGGTCTATCTCAAGCATTTCGCTTTTCTCACGGATAAGCTTAAGCATCTCGTTAGCAGGCATTTCATCCTGGCCTTTTGCTTTACGGCTCTCGTTGATAGCAGTTTTCATGAAGTTGGTAACCGATACTCCCGGAATTTCTACAGGGTACTGGAACGAAAGGAAAACACCTTTATGCGCTCTTTCTTCAGGAGCCAGTTCGCCAATATCTTCACCTTCAAGGATTATCTCACCATCAGTTACTTCATAATCCTCTTTACCGGCAATTACCGATGAAAGTGTACTCTTACCTGATCCGTTTGGACCCATGATAGCGTGTACTTCACCTGCTTTTACTTCAAGGTTAATCCCTTTCAGGATTTCTTTATCTTCAACACGAGCGTGTAAATTCTTAATACTTAACATTACTATTTGTTTCGGGTTCAGGGTTTTGGATTCAGGGTTAATTACTCAAACCCAATACCTCATTCCCTTATTTATTATTGTTTGTATATTCTAAATTCTTATTATCCGGGTGGAGTTCAACACTGAACTCAAAACCCGAAACTCTTTATCCTACTGATCCTTCTAACGAAATCTCAAGTAGTTTTTGCGCTTCAACGGCAAATTCCATTGGCAGTTTGTTCAGTACATCTTTACTGAAACCGTTTACGATAAGCGCAATCGCTTTCTCAGTAGGGATACCCCTCTGGTTACAGTAGAATACCTGATCTTCACCAATTTTACTGGTAGTAGCCTCATGTTCTATCTTAGCCGTAGTATTTTTAGACTCGATGTACGGAAAGGTATGCGCACCACAGTTGTTACCCATCAATAATGAGTCACACTGCGAGAAGTTGCGGGCGTTTTCTGCCCTTGCGCCTATCTGTACAAGACCACGATAGCTGTTTTGCGATTTACCCGCCGAGATACCCTTAGAAATGATAGTACTCTTGGTGTTTTTACCAAGGTGAATCATTTTTGTTCCGGTATCAGCCTGCTGGAAATTATTAGTTACCGCAATAGAATAAAACTCACCAATAGAGTTATCTCCTTTAAGCACACAGCTTGGATATTTCCATGTCACAGCAGAACCTGTCTCTACCTGTGTCCATGATATCTTAGCGTTCTTTTCGCAAAGCCCGCGTTTTGTTACAAAGTTGAATACACCACCTTTACCCTCTTTATTGCCTGGGAACCAGTTTTGTACTGTGCTGTATTTAATTTCTGCATCATCCATTGCAATAAGTTCTACGACTGCGGCATGCAGCTGGTTCTCATCACGCGATGGTGCAGTACAACCTTCAAGGTAACTCACATAACTGCCTTCATCGGCAATAACAAGCGTACGTTCAAACTGTCCTGTACCCGCCTGGTTGATACGGAAATAGGTTGAAAGCTCCATTGGGCAACGTACTCCCTTAGGAATATAACAGAAAGAACCATCAGAGAATACCGCCGAGTTAAGCGCTGCATAAAAGTTATCTTTTTGCGGCACTACGGAACCTATGTATTTCTTAACCAGTTCCGGGTGTTCTTTTATAGCCTCAGAAATCGGGCAGAATATGATGCCTTTTTCAGCAAGCGTTTTCTTGAATGTTGTAGCTACAGAAACCGAGTCGACCACGATATCCATTGCTATGTTATTCATCTTCTTTTGCTCATCAATAGAGATTCCAAGCTTTTTGTACATTGCCAAAAGCTCAGGGTCTACATCATCAAGTGTTTTATTAGGATCAACCGTTTTTGGCGCAGAATAATATGATATTGCCTGAAAATCAGGTTTCTCATAATGTACGTTAGCCCATTCCGGCTCAATCATTTCCTGCCAGGCACGAAAAGCCTCTAGCCTCCACTCCGTCATCCATTCAGGCTCTTCTTTCTTTTTAGAAAGTGCCCTTACGACTTCTTCGTTAAGCCCAATAGGAAATGTTTCAGATTCAATGTCAGTATAAAAACCGTACTCGTATTCTTTGTTCTCAAGTTCGATCTTTAATTCCTCTTCAGTGTACTTACTCATTTTTTGTTTTAAAGTTTAAAGTTATTAATGTTATAAAGTTCCACTCAGGTACTTTATAAAACCACTTAACAACTTTGATATATCATTCACCTTTAAATTAAGGCTATTAAATTCTATTTCAGAAACATATCCTAAATCTAAAGCCAAATACAATTGAGATCTGAATTCACCTGCTGATGCCTTAGCTATAAAAAGAAACCTTATAAATTCTTTAGGGGTTTCTCTCTCAAAACCTTCAGCTATATTAGATGAAATCGAGATACTCGCTCTCCTCATCTGATCCCTCAAACCATAATCTTTGGCAAAGGAACTACTTTCATTCGTAATCTTGTAAATTTCAGCATTAAGTTCCCTTGCTTTTTGCCATGCAATAATTTCTTCAAAGGATTTTAGCTTCTCCATACAAACATTACAACATTTTAACTTTCAACTTTATAACTTATAAAGAGAAACTTTCCCCGCATCCGCAGGTTCTTTGCGCATTTGGATTGTTGAATACAAAACCTTTACCGTTAAGCCCCCCTGAATATTCCAGAATTGTACCTGCTAAATACAGGAAGCTTTTTTTATCTACGGCAATTTTTATATCGTTATCTTCAAATACTTTGTCATTTTCGCCCAGTTCCTTGTCAAATTTAAGATCATAAGACAAACCTGAACATCCGCCGCTTTTCACACCTACCCTTACATAGTCGGTAGCAGCATCAAAACCATCATCCTCCATAAGAGAAATTACTCTCTTTCTTGCTGTGTCAGATACTTTTATCATGATTTATAAACGTATAATTAGTCTAAATTTAGTGCAAAGATACCACATTTTTAGATAATGCAATAATAGCGTTGATTTTTATAACAATAGTGCTATAACGAAAGCTTATGGCTAATCTTTGCAGCAAAATTGTTAATTTGGCACCACTAAATTTACTCTGATGAAATTATACCCTATAGAAAGCGGTAACTTTAAGCTCGATGGCGGTGCCATGTTTGGCGTGGTTCCTAAAACCATCTGGAACAAAACTAATCCTGCCGACAATAATAACCTGATTGATCTTGCTGCGCGCTGCCTGCTTATTGAAGATGGTAACCGCCTGATATTGATTGATACAGGAATGGGCAACAAGCAAAGCGAAAAGTTCTTTGGTTTTTACTCGATGTGGGGAGACCATAACCTTGATAAATCATTGGCAAAACATGGCTTTAGCCGCGATGATGTTACCGATGTATTTATGACTCACCTTCATTTTGACCATTGTGGCGGAAGCGTTCAGTGGAACAAAGACAAAACCGGATATGAGCCGGCGTTTAAAAATGCACATTTCTGGACTAATGAGAACCATTGGGAATGGGCTACAAAACCAAACGCGAGAGAAAAGGCATCTTTTCTAAGCGAAAACATATTGCCAATGCAGGAAAGCGGTCAGCTGAAGTTCATAAAAAGGCCGGAAGCCGGTTTTCTGGAACAAAGCGAACTTGGCTTTGGGATACTGTTTGCTGATGGCCATACCGAAAAGCAAATGATACCTCATATCAATCACAAAGGCAAAACCATTGTTTTCATGGCGGATTTACTACCAACTGTGGGGCATATTCCGCTTCCTTATGTTATGGGTTATGATACACGCCCTCTTTTGACGATTGACGAAAAAGCAAAATTTTTAAATGAGGCTGCCGATAGAGGGTATTACCTTTTCCTTGAACACGATGCACATAACCAGATTATTACTGTTGAGCATACCGAAAAAGGTGTACGCCTGAAAGAGCTTCATTCTTTTGAAGACATCCTTTAATTATCAGAATAATTCGAAGAATAGATAATAATTTAATTTTTTAATAATTTTCTGTAACGTTTTCGGTTTTTGCGAGTCTATTAATGACCCGCGGGAGCTATTGAAACAGATTGAGTTAGTAGACAATCCGCCAAATACTATACTGCGGGTTCCTTTTTTTACCATCAGTCCTTCCGGTTGTAAAATCCTACATCTTCATTTCAGAAGACGTTTAGACATCATAATTTAATGTTAAGTGTTACGATTTGTGTAACAAAACGCGTTTAAATTAGACCTATCTTAAAATATTGTAATTTAGAAAATATGAAATTCAAAGCAATTTACCTTTCGGCAGCACTGGCACTGGCCCTTGCAAGCTGTGGTACAGCAAAAATAACGGCTGAGCCAATTACCATTACGGCGCCGATAACTGCTAAAAAAGCACCGCTGACAGAAACTCAGGAAAAAAGATGGAGCGACCTTGACCTTGTTAAAGACACGATTCCGGGAATGAGCGTAGACAGAGCTTATGAGCTTCTTAAAGGTAGAAAAAGCAAAAAAGTAATTGTTGGTGTAGTAGATTCCGGTGTAGATGTTAAACACCCGGACCTTGCACCGGTAATCTGGAATAACCCAAAAGAGATTGCTAATAACGGTAAAGATGATGACAACAACGGTTATATTGACGACGTAAACGGCTGGAACTTTTTAGGTGATGCAGAAAACGAAAACCTTGAGTTTGTTCGTATCATGAAAAAAGGTGACGATGGTTCGGCCCTTTACAAAAGAGCTAAAGCTGAGTATGATAAAGAAAGTAAAGAAGCTAAAGCTGAGCTTCAAAAAATTGATTACATCATCAATGCTAATAACAAGATCAAAGCTGAACTGAAAAAAGACACTTATACCGCTCAGGATCTTCAAAACCTGAAATCGTCTGATCCGCTTATTAACGAGCTAAAACCTCAGTTAAGCTACATTCTTACACAGGTTCCCATGAGCGAACTGGAAAAAGAGCTTAAAGAAGCTAAAGACCATTTTGAAGATCAGCTTGAATACAACCTGAATCCTAAATTTGACGGACGTAAGATTGTTGGTGACAATCCTAACGACATCAACGATAAAAAATATGGTAACAACAACGTTATTGGCCCTGTTGCCGATGGCGCTAAACACGGTACTCACGTAGCGGGTATTATCGCTCAGACAAGAGGTAACAACATTGGTGGTGACGGAGTTGCAAGCAATGTGGTTGAAATTATGGCTGTAAGAGCTGTGCCAAATGGTGATGAGTACGATAAAGACGTTGCCCTTGCTATACGTTATGCTGTTGACAACGGTGCTAAAGTAATTAACGGAAGTTTTGGTAAATACTTCTCTACACACAGCGACTGGGTTTATGATGCTATTAAATATGCTGCAGACAAAGACGTTCTTATCGTTTGTGCTGCCGGTAATGAAGGTATGGATCTGAACAAAGACGGAAAAACAGCTGAGCGTTATCCTAACGACTCAAAAGTGGGTGGTCCTGAAATTGCAGATAACTTCCTGACTATTGGTGCTATAAGCTACAACTATGGCCCTGAACTATTGGCAGATTTTTCTAACTATGGTAAACAAGAAGTAGATATTTTTAGCCCGGGTGTTAGAATTTATGCTACAACGCCAAACAATAACTATGAATTCCTTCAGGGTACTTCTATGGCTTCGCCTAATGCAGCAGGAGTAGCAGCACTAATCCGTGCTTACTATCCTAAGCTTACTGCTCCTCAGGTTAAGAAAATCATTATGGATTCTGGTATTCCTGTGGGCATAAAAGTAAACCTTGGCGGTGACCCAAGAGATACAAGATCGTTTAGCGAACTGTCAAGAACCGGAAAAATAATAAATGCTTATAACGCTATTATCCTTGCGGATAAGGTTTCGAGAGGCAAATAATCATTTTTAAATTTTATAAAGATGGAAGGGCCCAATCCCTTCCATTTTTTTTTATTTTTAACCCATGAAAAAATTCGCACTACTGGCATTACTATCGGCTTCTGCCCTTTTTGCCCAAAACAATCCTAATCCGGGGTACTGGCAACAGCACGTAGATTACAAAATGGATGTGTCTATGGATGTAAAAACGTATCGCTATACCGGTAAGCAACAATTGGTTTATACCAATAACTCAAAAGATACGCTGAACCGCGTGTTTTACCACCTTTACAACAATGCTTTTCAGCCGGGAAGTGAGATGGATGCACGACTTCAGGCAATTTCCGATCCTGACAAAAGGATGGTAAAAACTTTTAAAACACCCGAAAAAACAACTTACGAAAGCCGAATCAGCCAGCTTAAGCCGGACGAAATTGGTTATCTTAAAATAAACAACCTGAAACAGGATGGGGTTACTGCCAATAATGTAGTGAAAGGAACAGTTCTTGAAGTTAGGTTGCCAAAAGCAATTCTTCCGGGGCAATCAACAACTTTTACCCTTGATTTTGAAGGGCAGGTACCGGTACAGATTCGCCGTAGCGGAAGAAACAGTGCCGAAGGTGTAGCGCTTTCCATGACACAATGGTATCCAAAAATGGCCGAATACGATTTTGAAGGCTGGCATGCTAATCCATACATTGCCCGTGAATTTCATGGCGTATGGGGTAATTTTGACGTAAACATTACGATCGATAAGGATTATACCATTGGTGGTACGGGATACCTTCAAAATAAGAATGAAATAGGAAAAGGCTATCAGGATTCTGGCGTAGAAGTAAAATACCCTAAAAAAGCCAAAACTCTAACTTGGCATTTTGTAGCGCCAAACGTGCATGACTTTGCATGGGCCGCTGACCCGAATTTTGCTCACGACATAATTATGGGCGAGAATAATACTGAACTTCACTTCTTCTACAAAAACACACCTGAAAACCAGGACGGATGGAAAAGGCTTCAGCCTAAAACAGCCGAGATACTTGCCTACTACAATAAGATTGTAGGTAAATATCCATACAAGCAATACTCTGTTATTCAGGGTGGCGATGGCGGTATGGAATATGCCATGTGTACCCTTATTACAGGTCGTAACTATGAAGGGCTTGTGGGAGTAACTGCTCACGAATTCGGTCACTCATGGTTTCAGCATATCCTGGCTTCTAACGAAAGCGAGCACGGATGGATGGATGAAGGTTTTACTACTTACATCGAAGATCTTGCAATGCATACGCTAATGCCTCCAAAAGATAAAAAAGAAGAACAGGCAAATCCTTTTGCAAGTTCCTACAGCAATTATTTTTACATGGTAAAAACAGGTAAAGAGCAGCCTTTAAGCACACAGGCAGACCGATTTGACCTGAATATGCTATACAGCATAGCATCATATAGCAAGGGTTCAATATTCCTGTCGCAACTGGGTTACCTGATTGGGGAAGAAAAACTGTCCGAAACACTAAAGCGTTACTATGCCGATTATAAGTTTACTCACCCTACACCAAATGATATTACACGTACTGCTGAAAAAGTGAGTGGCGCCGAACTTGGATGGTATCTTACAGACTGGACACTTACTACAAACACTATTGATTACAGCCTGAAAGTAGCCGAAGATGGCAACAACACCAAAGTTACGCTGGAGCGTATTGGCCGTATGCCAATGTCTATCGATATTATTGCCGTATATGAAGATGGTACACAGGAAACATTCTATGTTCCGTTAAGGATGATGTATTATACCAAAGACAATCCGTACCCGAATCTGAAAAGAACCGTATTACCGGAATGGGACTGGGCACATAAAACCTATAATTTCAATATCAGTAAGCCTAAAAAAGCAATTAAGGTTCTTATGATAGATCCTGCAGATCTTATGGCTGATGTAAACAGGGATAACAATGTTTATACGGGTGAAGCTGTTAAACAGTAGGCAGTGTTCAGTATTCAGTTCGCAGTAGCTGAAGCCATTAAAAGTAAAAAAGCAGAACTATATAGTTCTGCTTTTTTTTATTTCTAACTTTATGAATTCTCACTTACTGAACACTATAAACGATGCATCCTTATATGCGGTATATCATCTTCCAAATATTGTTCGCCATCCTGTACAAAGCCATGGCCCTCATAGAATTTCTTAAGGTATAGTTGCGCCGATATGGTTATGACTGATGTATCGTAATGTTCCTGAATTCCGGCAATAGAGGCAATCATAAGGTCGTGACCCCATTTACGGTCACGGAATTTTGGGTTTACTACGACCCTGCCTATCGAAGCATTATCAAAATAATCGCCCTTTGAAAAAATACGGCTATATGCCGCGATTTCACCTTCAAAAAGGCCAAGTACATGTAATGCCTTCTCATCTTTACCATCTATATCCTGATAAACGCAGTTTTGCTCCACTACAAACACTTCAGAGCGCACTTGCAGGAGTTTGTATAGCTCAGAAAGAGAAAGCTCGTTAAATCGCTTTATTTTGAATTCCGGCTTCATGTAAATTTTACAGACTTAATAATTGATTCCAGTTCTACAATCAAATCACGTTTAGGAGATGAAGGGCTATAGATAAAACCCTCGATAACCAGATAACAGTTGTGCTTATTATCCCTAATGACATAATTCAGGAAAGGACCGTTCATAAAGTCGTTTTTCATTTCCCAGTTACCACGGGTTTCAAAAGCACTCTTATCGTTAAAGCTCGTCATAAAAAAATAGGGTGAGTAAGCTTCTTCAGTTACCATATAAGTACCGGCTTCCTTACCATGTATATATCGGCTTCCAACGGAATCACGCATTTTTATAATATCAGTCGCAATGGTCTTATTGCGTTCGATAACTTCAAATGGTACTTTGTAAAGCAGAATGTTGGTGTTACCACTTGTAATTTCTTTCTTCAGCCATATAAAATCCTTATTTTTTACAGCATAACGATAGGTAGAAGGAACTTTAATATCAATATTATATTGGTTCAGGATTATCTTTTGATCCAAAAGTCCGTTCTTGATATTACGTTGTTGATTTTCGGCAATTTCGGTCTGCCTGATGGTACGTATTATTTCATCTGAATGCATATCGATAAGTTCGAGTATCTCGTCTATCGATTTTCCTTTGATGGTAAATACGTTTTGTGGAGCGCAGTAATTATTACGGACAAAACTGAAGCCTTTCTTAGCATCGTTATCCTTGTCGATCATGATAATGTTACGGCCCTTTTTTAAAGAGCCGTCAAACGATTTATCATGTAATTGATTTAGTGTAAAAAGCGGTTCCTCTTGGGTAAGACCGTCCACCGGAGCGGCAAGTCTTTTACGCAGGCTGTCGCCCACTTCACCGTTCCAGAGCACATCGCTTATCACAATCGATATTTCATTGATATTGCCTTTTGAGGCATCGGCATCATCATGCTTATCCTTTTTGCAGGCGATACAGCAAAGAACAAAAACAAAAACAAGGGTTTGTTTCAGCCTTATCATCAAAATACGATTTTCAAAAGAAATTAGTTCACCTGGCCCTCGCCAACTTTAAGTTTCATGCCGGGCTGTATGCTTTCGCCTTTTATCTTATTCCAGCTTTTAAGGTTCTCAACCGTTACACCAGGGTGTTTTCTTGCAATACTGAACAACGAATCACCTTTTTGTACAATATAATCACGTTGTTGCTCGTAGTTATATTCTTTTGCTTTTTTTGCAGATGCCGGTGTAGTTGCGGCAACAGCCATTTTTGGCTCAGAAACAACTGCTTCTGTAGTTTCCTCTTCAGTATCCTGTGTTTCAGTATTTGAAGCCACAGCCGTTTTTGCATTGGCAACAGCAGCATTAGCTTTATTATTTACAGAATCTTTAGTGTTCTTAGCAGCAATAGCCTCTTCTTTTACAGGGTTAGTAACCATTATGGTTTTCTGTATCTTTAACGTTTGACCTGCCTGAATGTTATTGCCTTTTATTTTATTCCATTTTCTTAAGTCAGTGATGCTAACATCATATTTGGATGCGATTTCACCAAGGTTATCACCCCTTTTCACTTTGTAGGTTTTAGTACTGATAGTCTTTTCTTTTTTGAAAGACCCGTTAGAAGCTAATGCTTTAGATGAAGTACTGTCTTTTCTAACCGAAGCAATTGCTGTTTCCGGTTTGTCTAAGAAATATGGTTTTTCTCTTTTATTATCTTCATAATCAATGTAAGCATAGATTCCTTTTTCGTTTGATGCAAACAACGCTATCTTATCTTTAGGAAGCCTCAGGTAATGAGCTTTTTCAGTTGTGAAAGGAATAACATCCAGTTTGTAAATAGGGTTTAGCAACTGGAGTTGAGAAACCGGAACATCCAGCAACTGGGCAATTTGTTTGAAGGACATCTGACGTTTTACCATCACTGTATCAGTCTCAAAATAAGTAAGAGGTGCTTTTTTAGCTTTAATTCCGTGTTCTTTAGCATGCTCATAAATGTACATCGTAGCTAAGAAAGTAGGTACATACGCCTGAGTTTCTTTAGGAAGGTTTTTACGTATGTTCCAGTAATTGCTATATGACCCTGAACGACGTATAGCTTTGGTTACGTTACCCGGACCGGCATTGTATGATGCTAGTACCAAGTCCCAGTCTCCAAAAATGTTGTAAAGGCTTGAAAGGTATTGACAAGCAGCTTCAGTAGCTTTAAGAGGATCGCTTCTTTCGTCTACATAGCTGTTAACTTCAAGGTTGTATTGTTTCCCTGTAGGATACATAAACTGCCAAAGTCCTGTAGCACCAACATGTGATTTAGCACGAGGATTAAGTGCCGACTCAATAACAGCCAGATATTTAATTTCGATAGGCACATTGTATTTAGCAAGGTACTCTTCAAACATTGGGAAATAATATTCAGAAATAGCCATTAGTCTTTCGTATGACCTTGGCCTGTTTTTAAGATACGATTTAATGATGTTCTCAAGGCCTTTGCTATATTCAATATTAAATGGAGATTTAGCATCCATTTTAGCAAGCCTTTCTTTAAGAACCTCACTGGAAAGATTAAAATCTACATCAATGTCAGGGTTAACCCTTAACAGGTCTTCCTGCATATTGTTAAACAGCTCCTGGTTCGTAAGTTCCTGTATCCAAAGGCTGTCAACACAAGCCATTTCACTATGGCGGATGAAAGTAGATTTAATAGAATCTAAGAACGAAATTTTAGCAATTGGGGCAACCGGTGTAATGTCAGCCTGAGCACTCTCCTGGGCAAATGCCACAAACGAGAAAAGTGCAAAGACCAGTGACAATGTTTTCTTTTTACTCATCTAATTTACTTTTTTTAATCAGTTAAATTACAATGCATTACAAAGTAACAAAGTATGATAACTTTAATTTTGGATTTCTATTATAAACTTTAACACTACTCCCCTAGTATCGCTGCGATACCAGGAAGTGTGCGTCCTTCAAGCATTTCAAGCATGGCACCTCCTCCGGTAGACACATAACTCATTTTTGGCTCCAGGCCAAACTGCTTAACGGCTGCTACAGAGTCACCTCCTCCTACAAGAGAGAAAGCCCCGTTTTTAGTAGCTTCTGCAATAAAATTACCAAGTTCGATAGTACCCTTGGCAAAGTTTTCCATCTCAAATACGCCCAGCGGACCATTCCAAAGAATGGTTTTGGACTCAAGGATAACTTTCTTAAAGTTTTCCAACGATTTTGGCCCTGCGTCAAGCCCCTGCCAACCGTCAGGAATCGCAGTTACATCAACAACCTGTGTTTGGGCATCGTTCTTGAAGCCATCAGCAGCAATAACATCTACCGGCAGGTGAATCTGTACGTTCTTCTCTTTGGCTTTTGCCAAAATATCAAGGGCAAGTTGCTGTTTGTCGTCCTCACATATTGAGTCGCCAATTTTTCCGCCCTGAGCCTTGATAAATGTGAAGGTCATGCCTCCTCCAATTATCAGGTGGTCTACCTTGTCAAGTATGTTTTCAATAACCGTAATCTTAGACGAAACTTTAGATCCGCCCAATACTGCCGTTACCGGCTTTTCACTGTTTTTCAAAACTTTGTCAAGGCTTTCGATCTCCTTAGCAAGAAGTTCGCCAAAAACTTTATTTTCAGGAAAATAGTTTGCAATTATTGTTGTAGAAGCGTGAGCACGGTGAGCCGTACCAAAAGCATCATTCACATAAACATCTCCTAAGCCTGCAAGTTTTTTTGCAAAGCCTTCATCACCAGCTTCTTCTTCTTTGTAAAAACGAAGGTTTTCCAAAAGCAGCACTTCTCCGGGTTGTAAATCCTTAGCAGCCTGCTCTACTTCAGCACCTATGCTGTCGTTTACAAATTTTATCTTAACCCCAAGTATCTCTGAGGTTGTATCTACAATATGTTTTAGTGAATATTTTTCCTCAACACCATTCGGCCTGCCTAAGTGCGACATAAGGATAACACTGCCGCCGTCTTTAAGAATCTTATCAATTGTTGGCTTAGCAGCTTCAATACGGGTAGTGTCAGTTACTTTAAAGTTCTCATCCAGAGGTACATTAAAATCTACACGGATTACGGCTTTTTTATTCGCAAAATTGATATCGGCAAGAGTTTTCATTAATGGGCTTTTAGTTTTTATTAGATATTGTAGAAAGGCAAATATAGGCCTTTCTGTTAATAAATAGCCAATAAGTTGTTCAAAAAGATTTTTAAACTTATTTTATAGTATTGAATTTCAGTGATTTATGCAGGTGTTAAAATTGAATTTAGTGCATGAAACGGAAGTTTTATGTAATGAAAACTCGAATTAATCTTTCACGAAAACGTATTGGTGTGTGTTTCGTAACAGGATTTATCTTATATTAGATTTCATAAAATGCTTGATATGAAAAAAATAAGCCCATAGTTGCCGAAAGAAACGCATCCATCACTATTAAATTACCGGAATAAACTACTAATGTAATTTCACCTTTTTTGTTTAACATAAATCCCCCCTAATTATGAAAACAATTGCATTACTTCTGGTTCCTGTTTTCTGGCTTACAACTAAAGCTCAGGAAATACCAACGCCCACACAGGCGAAGGACTATATTGAAAGCCATATCAATCCTACAATTGACATCAGCGAACTGGATAAAAAGTTCGATTTGCTGAAAAACCATAAACCCGGAGATGTCGTGGTAGATGGTAAGAATATTTATAAATTTATTGAAACCACATCGGCCACTGCATATAATGCAGGGTATATCTATCTGGACGGTAAAAAATTAGCTCAGGAAGAAATAAGCCGGCTGACCAATGAAATATTTGCCGAATATAACAACGGTACTTCCTTTGCCGAACTGATAAAAAAATATTCGATGGATAAGAATCCCAATGCTGTCGAGATGAAATTTACGGACGGGCAAATGGTGGGTACTTTTGAAAAAGCGGTTAAAGAACATAACAACGGTGAAGTATTTACCGTTATTACTGCCGAAAAGGGCTGGTACCACATCGTTAAGAAAAACACTGATAACCAAACCATAAAAGTCATTCGTGTAGAACATGCCGTTTATAAAAGTTAGCAACCTAAATCCATGTCATGAAATATAGCCTCTTGCTTCTCCTAATATCTGCCTGGCAGGTTGGAATCGCCCAAAAAAAACCGCCTACCGAACAGGAAGCAAGAGACTATTTTGACAAAAACAAAGAAATTACATCTTCATTTACTTATTACGAAGATGACGGGGAGATCTTTAAAATATATTCTCTAAAAAAACCGGGAGATATAATTATAAACGGTCAGGACTTACACAAAGTTATCGGTTCCAGCCAGGAGGTGATTTATAACTGCTCCATGATTTTTTTTGACAACCGCAAACAACCCGAAGCCGAAATAGAATCCGCACAAAAAACAATACTGGCAAATTATGAATCTGGTTTTACTTTTCAGGAACTTGCCGAACGGTACTCCGACCCTGTTCATTTTACGAATGAAGCCGAAATAAATACAGAAGATATGCCCGATTGTCCTCTCAAATCAGGACTGGAACAACATAAACCCAAAGAAATGTTTTTGGTAAAAGCTTCTGAATACATCAGTTACCTGATAATTTTAAACGATTTCCCGGCAAAACGAAATAGTGTGAAAGTACAGCATGCGGTTTATGAATAAAAAGCTGTAATTTCTTAACTCAGCGACTTACCAAGTTTATGTTATATTTGCCCCATGCTTTTTTCAGAAATTTTAGGACAGGAACATATTAAAAGTCACCTTACTACGAGTGCCTCATCATCGCGTATTCCACACGCGCAACTTTTCATAGGCCCAGAAGGTTCAGGTACTTTACCCATGGCTATTGCCTATGCGCAATATATTTTGTGTGCTAACTCCGGCGGTGAAAACACCAATGGCAATGAAGCCTGTAACCTTAAATTCCGCAACCTGTCGCACCCCGATCTGCATTTTGTTTTTCCGGTGTCAACAAATAGCGATGTGAAAAGCCACCCTGTGAGTGCCAACTTTTTAAAGGCCTGGCGTGAATTTGTTGAAGAGACTCCCTACGGCAGTCTTTTCGACTGGTATAAAAAAATTGACATTGCCAACAAACAGGGACAGATTGGTGTTGACGAAGCTACCGAGATCGTAAAATCACTTTCGCTAAAAGCCTATGAAGGCGGCTATAAAGTGATGATCATCTGGATGGCCGACAAAATGAATACGGCTACGGCTAACAAGTTGCTAAAGTTGCTGGAAGAACCACCCGAAAAAACGGTTTTCCTTCTCATTGCCGAAAGCCAGGACGATATACTGCAAACCATACTTTCGCGTTGCCAGGTACTTAACTTTGGCCCATTAGGTGAAAAAGCAATTGTTGAAGCACTCGTTTCACGTGAAAATATAGAACAGCGCGCAGCCTTAAAAATTGCCCACCAGGCGCAGGGCAACTATAACAAAGCTTTACACCTGCTGCATAAAACCGATGACGACAATCCGTTTGAAGAATGGTTCGTTATGTGGGTGCGTGCCGCTTTCCGTGCTAAGGGTAATGCCGCTGCCATTCAGGATCTTATTGCCTGGAGTGAGGCCATTGCAGGTATTGGCCGTGAGGCCCAAAAACAATTTCTGAATTTCTGCATCGATATGTTCCGTCAGGCATTATTGCTGAATTATAATGCTAAGGAACTTGTTTTCATGGAACCGACCGTAGATAAATTCAAGCTTGAAAATTTTGCACCTTTTGTAAACGGCAACAACATAAATGACATATTCAAAGAGCTTAGCGACGCGTTGTATCACATTGAGCGTAACGGGAATGCTAAAATTATTTTAACCGACTTATCCATAAAACTTACACGATTAATCCATAAAAAATAACACTATGTACACACACATCGCAACCATTATCACCTTGATTTTTTTGGGCATAACTTTCATACAATCTGGCTATGACAAAGTAGCTGACTGGAAAGGAAACGTTGAATGGCTTAAAGGCCACTTTGCACAAACACCCATCAAAAACATGGTGCCGCAATCATTGTTCCTGATCCTTGTGCTTGAAGTTTTTGCAGGAGCCTTTTCGGTTATCGGTGCTATCCAGATGATCATGAACGGAGAAACCGAATTTGCTTTCTGGGGAAGCCTTATTTCATGCGTAACATTGCTGTTCCTTCTTTTAGGCCAGCGTATGGCTAAAGAATATGACGGTGCCAGAACGATTGTTATCTATTTTATCCCTGCAGTTCTTGTTCTTACATGGTTATAATACTGATTGCTGGATTTTTAGATAATTCGATTCTTCAATCTTTGCATAAAAAAAGCGAACCAAACGGTTCGCTTTTTTTATTCTCTAAGGCTGGCTTTATAAAGCTTTAATTCACTCCAGGAGAATTCGTCGCCAAATTTTTCCTTAAGAGTTCCCAGACCTTCACCTTCAAATCCTTTAAAAGCTTCGCTCAGCGCGTTTATTTTGTCTTCAGGGAGCATTTCCTCTACTTTTACTTTTCCGCCCTGTATAAGGCCTGCAAAATGACTTAAAACCGTTGTTTCGGTTAATTTCCTGACGCGCGCTATATCTTCAACCGACATTTTTTGCAGCCAAAGTTCGTGCGTTTCTTCCAGCGTAGTTTTTTTAGGCTCTGTAGATTTCTTCTTTTTCGGGGCATAACGTTCTGTTACGTAATCGTCTTCCGGTTCTTCAAGCAGCGAAGCATTATGCTGTTTCATTGTTCCACGAATAACATCCAGTTTTTTCGTTTTGTATGAAAGTATTTCCGGCGATACCAGATTCTCACGACTGATTGGCTGTCCATCATTTACGATCTCCATCAGCAGTTTTGATTTCATCAGCCGTATTACCGCTGCAGTCTGGTTTTCTTCAAGTTCTGCCAGTTCTTCATAAAATCCTTTAGCCTTTCGAATGCGTTTTACCTCTTCCATTTTTTCAAAAAGACCGGTCGCAATGGCATCCATCACCGGGAAAAAATAGTTTACCGCGGCCGTTACGCGCTCACCCACAAACTTCATGTCAATTTGCGGCTGACTGAAAAGCCTGTTGAGCTGCATCCTGAATTTTTGTGCGGCATCCAGCAACCCATGAATATTATTATCCTGACGATTTGCCCATTCACGATATCCGGCTTTTAGCGATTTAGGTCCTTCACTCAGGTAACTCATCTTGTGACGTTGCCATTCGGTAGCCAGATCACTCCATTCAAAACTGTTTATCAGGAAGTTGGCAATAAACCGTTCCGTTTCCTGCTTAAGTGAATTTTCAAGTTCACCTTCTTCTGCCCTGCCCGCTGCATAATCTATCACATCGGCATCGCTCGAGATACCGTTCATCCGTATCGGAGAAAGCAAAATAAGCCCTTCTAACGAACGCAAACGCGAAAGAGCCACATAGGCCTGTCCGGGCATAAAAACCTGCGATACATCAAGCACAGCTTTGTCAAAAGTAAGTCCCTGACTCTTGTGAACCGTAATCGCCCACGCCAGTTTTAGCGGATAGTGCACAAAAGTGCCCAAAACATCTTCTTTTATTTCTTTTGTTACCTCGTCAACATAATAGCGAACGTTTTGCCATTCGTACTTGGTAGCCTCGATGGTTTCATCTTCTTCCGGAAAATGCACGAGTATCTCTTCATCTGATAATGATTTGATTACGCCTATTTTCCCATTGAAATATTTCTTTTCCGGAGACAGGTCGTTTTTAATGAACATTACCTGTGCCCCTACTTTAAGTTTCAGTTCCTGCTCCACCGGATAAATTTTATCCGGAAAATCACCCACAATTTCAGCATCAAAAGTAAACTGTTTCTCATCCAGCTCTTCAAGCGATGTCGCGTTCATGGCATCAGCCTTGGCATTGTGTGTGGTAAGGGTTATGTAACCCGCGTGTTTTGTAGAATCAAAATCAGGCTGTACAAAGGTATTCAGTACTTTGAGGTCATTCGCCGTTATTACATTGTTCCTCAAATTGTTAAGAACATCAATAAAGGTGCTGTCGGTTTGCCTGTAGATTTTGTCAAGCTCAATATACAGCGGCGGATCCTGCTGAACCACATGCGAATGGAAAAAGAATTTACCTCTGTAATAATTCCTCAGTACTTCCCACTCCTCATTTTTCACTACCGGAGGCAGCTGTAAAAGGTCGCCAATGTATAATACCTGAACACCTCCAAACGGAAGATTTTTCTTACGAACTGAACGAAGCATAAAATCCATTGCATCTAAAAGATCAGCACGCAACATACTTACCTCGTCAATAACCAATAGTTCAAGATTATTGATAACAGACTGTTTATCAGCACGCATACGGAAATGACGGCGAAGGGTATCCTTATTTTCAAACCGCGCAGTATCAGAAACTTGCGGTGGCTGATTCATGTCCGGAATAAATCCTGCGAAAGGCAACTGGAACATTGAATGTATGGTAACACCACCTGCATTCAGCGCCGCAATGCCAGTAGGCGCCACAACAACTACATTTTTATGCGTAGTACGAATGATTTCCCTAAGCAGCGTTGTCTTACCCGTACCCGCTTTACCGGTAAGAAAAACAGACCTATTTGTCTGATTTATAAAGCGTAAGGCATATGATGCAGCTGTTGAGATGTTTTCCATGAGGCGTGTAAATTGAAGCGCGAAAATTACGCATTTTTAAGCAGAATTAATTCCAAAAAAAATGCCCCCAGAATTTCGGAGGCATTTTAATATCGTTTAGAAAAGACTATTTTTTCTCTTCTTTCTTTTCTTCAGTTTTTGGAGCTTCTTCTTTCTTAGCACCACCTTTAAACTTGTCATTCAGTTCTTTAGTGATTTTATCCGTGATATCGAAACCTTCTTTAGCATACATAATGCTTACAACATCACCTGTACCGTAGATATAATCATAACCTTTTTTCTTACCATAATCAGCCACAAATTTCTTGATTTTGCTGATTAAGCTGTCATTTTTAGGACCAAATTCATCCTGAAGCTGCTTAAGCATCGCCTCCTGAGAAATTTGAAGTTCCTGGCCTCTTTTCTGAAGCTCTTGTTGCTTTAACTGAGCCCATTGCATTCCCTTAGCTCTGGCTTCTTCAGCAAAACTTGCACGATCTAGGTCAAACTGATGCGCCTTAGACTGTAATTCCTGAGCCATCACTTCTCTTTTGGTATTGCTTTGCGACTCCAGCTCTTTAAATTCTTCAAGATCCTGAACAATTTTGTTGGTATCTACATAAGCCGTTTTTAAACCTGTACTTGCCGTACCTGCATCTTTGTTACATGAAATTACCGCAAGGGCAAAACCGAATATCAAAAGTGATTTTTTCATTTTATGATTTAAGTGTTATTTTAAAAATTTTCGTAAAAGTAATAATTAGTTGCCAAGTTCCAAAAAAAGAGGATTTTTAGCACTTTTTTAATGTATAAGGAGAATTTATCGATTTAAACGTAGCCTATAAAAATCTTCAATCAAAACCGGCCTTAAATAAAGCCTTCTCCCGAACGTTTGAAAATCGCCAACCCAAAGCCATATTAAGCCTGTAAATCGTCAAATCTGACGCTTTATTTTAATTTTTAGCCGTTTTTAGAACATAAATATGCGAAGAATACTCAAAATTTTGCTTCGCTTTCAAATTTGAGCGTAATCCGATCCAAAAACCGTTGACAAAACTCATTTTTCCGGTTTTGTATTTTTCCGATAAAAGGCTCACATAAAAACTGTCAAATTTCATCGGTAAAATTTTTACCAGTTCCATCCCCTGTTTTCCAAAAAGTAATTTAATAGATTTTTTTGAAAAATGCCAAAGGTGTCTTGGCACATCATAAGCAGCCCAAAATTGTCCGTAATATTTCGCATCATACGAATTAAAGTTTGGCACGGCAACAATCAGAACACCATCAGGTTTAAGAATTCTCTTTAACTCTGAAATTTGCGCTTCAACATCAGGCACGTGTTCTAACACATGCCACATGGTAACTGCATCAACAGAATGATCCGGAATATCAGCAAGTGCATTAGCAAACTTTACTCCTTTAGCTTCAGCAATTGCCTTTGCTTTACTACTGGGTTCTAATCCGGTTACATCCCATCCGTTTTTAGACGCTACAACCAGAAAATCACCTGTTCCTGCACCAATATCAAGGAATTTTCCTTTTTTTGGCTGAAATTGCTCCAATAATCGGATTTTGTCGCGTAAAGCTTTCTGTTTTACCGTGTGGTAAAGTTTTTCAAACAAAGAACGCTTCCCGTCCGTATGCGAGATATAATCATCGCTTTCATAATAGCTGCCTAATTTTTCAGGAGCGGGTTGTGGGTTTGTTTTGAGCAACTGATATTCGTCATCCAGTAAAAGTTCAAATTTTTCTCCTGAAACAGAATAATCCTGAACGGTAATGTAAACGTTGTGTTTTGAAAAATCCATTAATAATTGTAGTATTGGTATTTTAACTCTCTCAGGTAATTTATAACAATCTTTTGGTAAAGCGAATTATCTGCAAGGCAATCCTGGTTATTCTTATCAATTACCGACATACCTAAAAAATTAGCAGCAGAACCAATTCGATTAGGCTCAGTTTCGATATTACTCACCATAAATTGTGTCAAATCATAATATTTAACCAATTCGTCATCAGTATACAAAAAAACTTTAAATCGTGTCCCTTCGATATCTACATTATACGAAATGTCTTCGGTATAGCCTAAACCATATTTTATCACCAAAAATTCCCGAAAAGGCATTTTTTTCTGATCATTTTCAAAAAAGAAGCAAGTAAGCCCCTTTTCTTGACCTAAAATTTGCTTTCCATTATCTAAAAGCAAATAATCACCTACTTCTACGGTATGTCTTGGTGTAATGCAGCCAGTTGCAAGGGCAAAAACCAAAAACAAGAAAAACCCTTTCATCAAAAAGGGTTTTTTACATCGTTCCACGTGAAACATTCTCATTATCGTCCCATATGTATTAAAAGCACCGAAATATCGCTCGGAGACACACCGCTAATACGCGAAGCCTGCGAAATAGTAACGGGCCTGATTTTTTTCATTTTTTCTTTCGCTTCGTACGAAAGCGATTTAATCTTGTCGTAATCGAAATTATCCGGTATTCTTAAATCTTCAAGTCGGTTAAGCTTATCCGCATTATTTTTCTCCTTTTCGATATATCCGGAATATTTAACCTGAATTTCGGCTTGTTCAACAACTTCCCTATCCAAATTGTTCTCTTTAATGTATTCCTGAACTTTTTCAAACTTAAGAATATCTTCAAGCTCTAATTGCGGACGCGAAAACACTTTAAACATCTTATCCGGCTGCACCATCGGCGAAGAACCCTTTTCTTCAAGTATAGGGTTAGCTTCAGCAACAGAAACACTAGTTTCTTTAAAGAACTTCACAAACGCTTCCGACTCGTCGCGTTTCTTCTCCATTCTGCGTAAACGGTCTTCTTTAGCCAAGCCAATTTCATACGACAAAGGCGTAAGCCTGAAATCTGCATTATCCTGACGAAGTAATGTTCTGTATTCCGCACGTGATGTAAACATACGGTATGGTTCTTCCGTTCCCTTAGTGATAAGATCATCAACAAGCACCCCTATATAAGCTTCATTACGTTTTAATATGAACGGATCTTTTTCCTGCACTTTAAGCGCAGCATTAATACCGGCCATCAATCCCTGGGCAGCTGCCTCTTCATAGCCTGTAGTTCCATTAATCTGTCCTGCAAAAAACAATCCTTCAACCAATTTCGTTTCCAACGTATGCTTTAACTGTGTTGGCGGGAAATAATCATATTCGATCGCATATCCCGGACGGAAGAACTTAACATTCTCAAAACCGGCAACAGAACGCAACGCTTTAAACTGAACATCCTCCGGAAGCGAAGTTGAAAATCCGTTTACATACACTTCAACAGTATCCCATCCCTCCGGTTCAACAAAAAGCTGGTGACGATCTTTATCTGCAAAACGGTTAATTTTATCTTCAATCGAAGGGCAATATCTTGGTCCCAAACTTTGAATACGTCCATTGAACATTGGCGAACGGTCAAAACCTTCACGAAGTAAATCATGAACAAGTTCTGAGGTGTACGTCATATGACAAGAACGCTGATGTACCAGTGGCCTGGTTACATCAGAATAAGAAAACTTATCAGGATTTTCATCACCGGGTTGTTCTATCATTTTTGAATAATCCAGTGAGCGACCATCCACGCGTGGCGGCGTTCCTGTCTTCATCCTACCAGAGTCAAAACCGGCGCGAACTAAATCCTCCGTAATACCGTAAGCAGCGCTCTCGCCTGCCCTTCCTCCACCAAACTGTTTCTCCCCGATATGGATCAACCCATTTAGGAAAGTTCCGTTGGTCAGCACAACCGTTTTAGCTTTGATTTCGATTCCAAGCGATGTTCTGATTCCTTTTATCTTTCCATCCTCAATTACAACTCCGGAAGCCATTTCCTGATAAAAATCGAGATTCGGGGTACGCTCCAGCATCAGCCTCCACTCTTCAGCAAAACGCATTCTGTCGCTTTGCACACGCGGACTCCACATTGCAGGACCCTTTGATTTGTTCAGCATCCTGAACTGAATTGCTGTTTTATCAGACACAATTCCCGAATACCCTCCTAGGGCATCAATCTCACGCACAATCTGTCCTTTGGCAATTCCGCCCATGGCAGGGTTGCACGACATCTGAGCTATGTTTTGCAGACTCATTGTTACAAGCAGCGTTTTACTGCCCATGTTTGCAGCAGCAGCAGCGGCTTCAGAACCGGCGTGCCCTGCACCCACAACAATTACATCATATACTTCGTTAAACATTTTATTCTCCTTTGTTCCACGTGGAACGCTAAAAATTGCTGAAAAAAATTTCGCCAAGCAGTACGTTCCACGTGGAACGTTCAAAGCTTTTGGCTTCAAAAATCGAAACGTTCCACGTGGAACGTGACGAAAAATTAATAGATGTTTAATTTATTGTTCCACGTGGAACAGCTTCATTTTCTCTTCTTCCTTAGAACGCATAACCGTAGAATCTTCATCTAATTTATCTTTATAACCACAATAATGAAGAACACCATGAGCCATAACCCTACGTAATTCATCATCAAAAGAAACATTAAAATCAGCGGCATTATCCTTAACACGCTCTACAGAAATGAATATATCACCACTTATAAGATTACCCATTGTATAGTCAAAACTGATAATATCAGTAAGTGTATCGTGATCTAAGAACTCTATATTTTTTTGTAAAAGGTATTCATCATCACAAAATATGTAATTGATTTCACCTTCGGTTTTATCTTCTGATTCTATCACCTCAGAAATCCACTCTTCATATCTGGCTTCGTCCTGAAGCTCAAAATCGGTCTCGTAATTAAAACTAATCATCTTTTCTAAAATAGGTTTGAACCCTTTGATTAAAATTTGGGCGCAAAGGTAAGCTTTGTCTGTTTAATATCTCTACACTATTCAGATAATCTTTTAGAGCAGCCGGAATAGCAGTAGCATTATTGTTATACTCTTTTTTATTGGTTTGTGACTGACGTTTGTTCTCTTCGCCCTGTTGCTGAACAGCCTTATCAAGTTTTAAAAGCTCATGTTTTAAACGTTGCATTCTTTCTGCGGCATCGCCTTTAAAACCTTTACTCAACAATTGTTTTTCTATCTCTTTCATTTCACGAAGCGCATTCTGCCCATTACCTCCCATGCCTTGTCTATCTAAGGCTTTTTGTAACGATTCACGTAATTGTTGCTGTTCTTTATATATCTCCAAAAGCTTCTCTGCATCACCTTCCTGATCGCCATTTTCACCTTCACCCTGACCCTGGCCTTGTCCTTTTTTCTGACCTCCGGGCTGTGGCTGGCCATCTCTTCCTTCACCCTTTTTGCCGTCTTTACCTTCCTTGCCATCTTTCATTTTCTTGGAGAGGCTTTCCTGCTTCTGTATGATATCGGGAAGTTGCATATCGCCTTTACCCGATTTACCCGGTTTGGATTTACCCATGCCTGAACCTTGCATTTCCATCTGCATATTGTTAAGTGCATCACTTAAAAAATCTGCTAATTTGTTCGCAGAGGTTACAGCATATTGCTGGCTGGATACACCTCGCGGAACCATATTATCCGCCAGATCGGTAATTGCTTTGTCAATGTAATAATGAACATTCCCTACCTCCGCCGTAATCTTTTCGGTAATCTTAGGATTTCGTAATGACATCGCAAAGATACTATCATCAACATGCCTGAACTGTTGTTTCAGGTCCTGTTGTTTCTTAAGGTTTTTGCTGAACGAAGACGAATGCGTAGTGCTGCCTTTAAACTTACCCATAACATCTTCCTGAGAGAATGAATAGGCCAATAGGTTATCAAGAATCTGACGAAGCATTTTTACATCTTCTTCAAGTTGTTCCTGCTCGCCACCTGCCATCATCTGCATCATCTGACCACCCATTTGTTTCATCTTTTGAGCTGCGGATTTTTGTTTTGGTTTGGCTTTTTGCTTACTATCCTTCTGATCTTTTTTCAATTCATCAGATGCCTTCTGCATATCCTCTTCAACATTCTTTTCTTCATTTTTATCGGTAGGAATATCCATAGGCTTTTTAAGTTCTTCGTTTTGTTTTTCAAGCTCACGAAGCTCTTCCTGAATCTGGTCGAATTCATTCTTTATCTCCTCCTGTTTCTCTTCAGAATTCTTATCACTATCTGCAAGTTTTTCCTGTTTATCACCAAGCTCTTTTAACTTATCAGCAAGTTGTTCGGCTTTCTTTTCTACATAAAAACGCTTGGTAAGTTCTACCAATTGTTCCAGATTTTTAGTCTGATCTTTACTGTTTTTCTTAAGCTGATCTACCTTATCAAACAGTTCTTCTTTTTGTAATTTATTGGTAAGCTCCTTTAACTGCTCTAAAAGTTTTTGATTCTTTTCAGCTTCTTTTTCATTCTTTTCAAGACGCTTCATCAGCTCTTCTTTAAACTCATCCTTTTTATCAGGATTGAATTTTTCTAAATTCTGCTCAAGCTTTTTAGAAAATTCTTTCATCATTTCATCCTGCTGTTGCTGGCGATTAATGAAGTCCTGGATCTTCTTCTGGTCTTTGAAATCCATGTTGTCTTTCTCCTTACCCATCTTCTGAAGCTTGTCCATTTCACTCAATTGTTTGTCCTGATTCTTGATTGATTTTTCAAGACTGTTGATGTTGCTGTTTTGTTCCTGAAGAGCTTCCTCGCGTTTCTCTTCCTGTGTAAGTTCTTTGTGAGAGAAAACAGAAGACTTAGCCGACTTGTAATGATTGACAGCGTCATTATCAAAAACCTCAAAGTAGTATTCATAACGCACACCTTCTTTAAGCGTAAGTCCGTTAGGGAATGTATATACAAAACGATCGTAAACATCCTTCTTAACAGGTAGTGTTCCACGTTTGGCAGCATCAGGATTATCCTGTGGGTAATAAACAATCTGAAGTTTTGTCAAACCATAATCATCAGATACCTGACCTAAAACCACCTCTCTGTCCAGCTTTAAACTGTCCGGTGCAGCACCAACAGTAATGGTTGGATACTGATCTTTGATAGTTGTGATCTGATATTGCAGTTTTTCGTGGTTTTTTACCTTATTATTTGAAGTAAGTATCTGATATTCTGTATTATGCATGATACTTTTTGATAGTGAGAAGGTGTTTTCACTATTTACAAAGGCAGAAGACTGCCTCTGGCTTTGCCATTCGATATTGTTAGTAGCCAAAGCCTGTACTTTCCATGTAACTTTAGTTCCTTCAGGAACAACAGCGTTACCGGTTCCCTGAACAACTTCAGACTTTTTACCAAGGTAAGATGGGAAGTTCAATACCATCTCAAAATTAGCAATGGTAGGTACAGCAACGACATTCAGCTCATACGGCTTAGAAGTAACATCATTGGCTTTAAGTTCAAATTCGATATTTTTTGAAGGCTTTTCAAAAAGGTATTGAAAAACACCGGGCTTAACATTTTCAAGATAATAACTTTCTTCGCCAATAGAAATCATGGCGTTTTCTGGAACAACATTTCCCTGTGTTTTTACCTGTAGCAAAAAGTCAGTATCCTGTTGCGCAGTCAGTGCGTTATTCACTATCACAAATTCAAAAGGAGCCGGTGGTGCAAAGTGTTTTCCGTAATGCACTACCCTGTCAAAACTTTGCGTAATAACTTTTGAGTTTCCACTGATCATGAAAAATAAAATCAACAATAACGGAATAGCAGCATACGGAATGTACTTTACATTCTTTTTCAAATTGATTGCATTTCCAAAAGGAACCGGCTGCAGGTTATTTGCTTTTTGCTCAATAGATGCAATCAGCAATTCTGATTGTTCCTGCTGAGAAGACAACTGTAAAAAATTGGTAAGCTTGTCATTTATTTCAGAAAAATGTTTCCCTATGATATCTGATGCCTGAGTATAATCAATACCCTTTTGTAATTTGAAAAGTTTAAAAGTTGGAAAAAGGATAAACCTGAACAACAGGAAAATCTCTACAGCAATAAACATCCAAAACAAAACAGTACGCCCACCCTGTGGCAGCCATAAAAAATACTCTACCAACAGTGTGAAAATAAAATACAGCAGCCCCAGCCCTACAAAAAGTATTGTTCCACGTAAAAGTTCGTTGGTATAGTACTTCCTGATGAAGGCTTCCAGCTTGGAATAAATAACATTTTTTGCTTCCAAAATACAGTCGATTGTTAATAACTGATAAAAATACAAATTCCGCGGAACTATTAAACGTAAAAATTCAATAATATGACGGGTTATCAGCATTAGTAAGGCGGTTATTGTTAATAACTTCAAATTCGATGTTCAAATTAGTTATTACGGAAATTTGATAATCGTATCTTTGCACCACTAAATTTAAGTAACAATGTCTAAGCAAGTTCGCGTGCGTTTTGCACCAAGCCCAACAGGACCTTTACACATTGGAGGTGTAAGGACAGCCCTTTTTAATTATTTATTTGCCAAAAAACATGGTGGTGTTTTCTACCTTAGGATAGAAGATACTGACCAAAACCGTTATGTTGAAGGTGCAGAAGAATACATTATCGAAGCGCTAAACTGGTGCGGCATTCCTTTTGACGAAGGTGTTGGGAAAGAAGGAAAATTTGGCCCATACCGCCAAAGCGAAAGAAAAGAAATATACAAGCAATATGCACTTAACCTTATCGAGAATGGTTGGGCATACTATGCTTTTGATACTCCTGAAGCGCTTGATACCCTTAGAGCAACGGCTGAAGCTGAAGGAAAAACATTCATCTACAATCACGCCATTCGTGAAACAATGGAGACTTCTCTAAAGCTTAGTGCCGAAGAAACGCAGCAAAGAATAGAGAATGGAGAGCATTATGTTATCCGTTTTAAGACTCCGGTTAATGAGACATTACACCTGAAAGACATCATTCGTGGTGATATTAAGTTTGAAACTAATCTGCTTGACGACAAAGTATTGTTCAAAAGCGATGGTATGCCTACTTATCACCTGGCTAATATTGTGGATGACCACCTAATGGAAACAAGCCACGTTATCCGTGGTGAAGAGTGGTTGCCTTCCCTACCCCTGCACGAACTTTTATACAGGGCATTTGGTTGGGAAGCACCTCAGTTTGCTCACCTTCCGCTTATCCTTAAACCGGTTGGTAATGGTAAACTTTCTAAAAGGGATGGTGATAAATTAGGTTTCCCGGTATTCCCTTTGGAATGGAAAAATACAGATGGAACTGTTTCTTCAGGTTACAGGGAAAAAGGCTTCCTTCCGGAAGCGGTTATCAACTTCCTTGCTTTGTTGGGATGGAATTCCGGTACCGACCAGGAATTGTTTACACTTGATGAGCTTGTACAACTATTCGATTTGGAGAGGGTACATAAGGCAGGTGCTAAATTTGACCCGGAGAAAAATAAATGGTTCAACCACCAGTATTTTACACGACAGCCAAACGATGTAGTGGCACAGCAGTTCAACCATACACTTGTTGAAAGAGGCATAAACAAACCTATTGATTATGTAACCGATGCTGTAGCACTTGTAAAAGAACGTGCATCGTTTGCATCTGAACTTTGGGATCTGGCAGACTTTTTCTTTGTAGCACCAACGGCTTATGACGAGAAACCAGCTAAGAACTGGAAACCGGAAACGGCAGAAGTTATGGAAAGATTAATTGGCGTGTTGGAAAACATTACTGATTTCTCATCGCAAAATGTAGAAAGCATTGTAAAAGCCTGGATGGAAGAAAATGAGATAGGAATGGGTAAAGTGATGCAACCACTACGTTTAAGCCTTGTAGGGGCTGTAAAAGGGCCTCATTTGTTTGATATCACTACCCTGATAGGTAAAGCTGAAACAATCAGCAGGATACAAAAAGCAATAGCAACTCTATAGTAACGAAACCTTCCCTAACCGGAAGGTTTTTTATTTTACAGAAAATCGTAACTTACCAGCAATCAACAAAACCTTTATTATGGGAAATATTTTTATCTATGTATTACTGTTCTTTGCAGTACTAATTTTTTTATCCTCTTTCTTTACCGTTAAGCAGCAAACTGCGGTAATCGTGGAACGTTTCGGTAAATTCCTGAGCATTCGTCATGCAGGTCTGCAACTTAAAATTCCAATCATCGATAAGATAGCAGGAAGGATAAACCTTAAGATACAGCAGCTTGATGTTATCATTGAAACCAAAACCAAAGAAAACGTGTTCGTGAAAATGAAAGTTTCGGTTCAGTTTGTGGTGATACAGGAAAAGGTATATGAAGCTTTTTATAAACTGCAATACCCGCATGATCAGATTACATCATACGTGTTTGATGTGGTTCGTGCCGAGGTGCCAAAACTGAAACTTGATGATGTTTTTGAACGTAAGGACGATATTGCAATTGCAGTAAAACGTGAACTTAATGAGGCTATGGCCACTTATGGATATGATATCATCAATACGCTGATCACCGACATCGATCCTGATATTCAGGTGAAAAATGCCATGAACCGTATTAATGCTGCCGACAGGGAAAAATCGGCTGCTGAATATGAGGCAGAAGCACAAAGAATCAGGATTGTAGCAAAAGCAAAAGCTGAGGCAGAAAGCAAAAGATTACAGGGTCAGGGTATTGCCGATCAGCGTCGTGAAATAGCCAGAGGACTTGTAGAAAGTGTTAATGTACTGAATGAAGTAGGCATCAACTCACAGGAGGCATCAGCCTTGATTGTTGTAACACAGCACTATGATACACTTCAGGCTATTGGTTCTGATACTAATTCAAACCTGATATTATTGCCAAACTCACCACAGGCCGGCAGCGATATGCTGAATAATATGGTAGCTTCATTTAGCGCTTCTAACCAGGTAGGAGAATCTATTAAACAAGGTAACCTGAAAAAAACTGCTACTAAAAAGAAAAATGAGGAAGATCATCATACTCATGACAGCCATGAACATGAAAATCCTGAAACAGAATAAAAAAGAAAATCCCGCCATTGAGCGGGATTTTTTATATTTGCTTCAAACTAAAAATTACTATGAAAAATATTTACTATATCGCCCTTATCTTTTCGCTTTTTATAGGATTTTCTTTTTATATCAACTGGAATAGCAGAATAGAAAATGTTCACAAAAATATGCTGGAAGATATAAGAGACGAAAATTATATTGGAATAATAGTAAAAAAATATACCAAAGTTGAAGGTAAATATCCGGTTCACGTACTTCTCCTAAATAATAAACAACAAGTCGAACCTGGCAGAAGATTTTGGGAAAAAACAGCAGTAGGTGACTCAGTTGTAAAAATTAAAGGAACTGATTATTCAACTGTATATAAGAAAGACGGAACTAAAGACTCTTTTGACTATGGAAAATGGATTGAAGAAATAAGTAAAGAAGAATAAAGAAAATCCCGCCATTGAGCGGGATTTCTTTTTTAAGGCGTTCCTCTGGCCGGTAATCCTTTATTCCATCGAACAGGTTCGGTATTATACATAAATATTGACTTATTTTTAGAAATAAATTCAAGTTTTAAATCATAATAAGCATTTGTTCCGCTTCCAATAATTTTACTGCTTTTCTTAATTTTATAATTGCCTTCAAGATTTATATCTTCTGCTGATAATCGCTCAAAGCTATCTCTTGAGATGACTTTCTCTTCTTTACAACAAATTTTTATACTATCATTTGAATGGATTTTGAACTTATAACTGCAGTTTTTTAAAGGATTATATCTGTTTATATAAATCTTATTTTCTTCAATTTCAACTGAACCAAATAATTTCTCTTCGCCATTAACTACTAATTTATCAATAGACCAGTTACCTCTAATATTTAATTTTTTTTCAGTTGGATAAAAAATAATTAATAGAACTATACAGATAATTACAATACATAAAATTTTAGTAGATTGCTTCATAGTATCTTTAAAGCACCGAATATAAAAAAATCCCACTCAATGGTGGGATTTCTTTTTTAAAATATCTTTTTAAAGAGCCAGCTTAATGCTACACTCTTAATTGGTCCTGAAAATTTACCTAAAACCCCCAGTATCTTCTTAGGGGTCTCCCCTATCATATTCATAGGTTTAAGGCTTTCCTGAGTATCATCAAGGCTTCTTTTAAACTTGGCATACGCTAAATCTTTTTCAACCTTAAATATCTCAAGATCTTTGTTTATTTCGTCAAAATTGCGGTATATCTTTGTATTCATGCCTAGTCGTATTTCTTAAAAAATATCTTTGAAAAAGTTGATAACATAGGTCCTTCAACAATCTTATCCTGAACCTTATATACAACTATAGCCGTTACAAGATAGATAAGCCCCACAATAAGGAAACCATAAGCAAAATTATCAAGCCAATAGCCTATACCCAATGCTGCAGCAATTGAAAAAAATACAGTAACTATAATCAGCATAACTCCCAAAAGAAAAACCTTAAGGATAGCCGATGTTGATTTCATGAGTATCTTAAACCCCCAAAGCTTATAGTATTTTAGATTTGCATCTAAAAGGTTTTTTACTTCGTGTTTAAGCTCTTCAGCGTTTTCTTTTATTTCTTCAAATGCCATACAGTGAATTATTTAGAAGCTGTAGCCTTAGCGTCTTTTTTAAGTTCTTCAAGTTTTTTCTCCAACATAGCAATCACATCTTCAGTTTTGTGTTCTACGTCGGCAACCAAATGATCTATAGTACCTTCAAGATCGTGTTTAGCAGCACCAAACTTACTTTTTACAGTTTCAGTAAGGTCACTAAGCTTATTGGCAAGCTCATCTTTTTTAGCTAAAGCACCATCTTTTATTTTTTTTCTTGTTTTCGATCCTTCATCCGGAGCAAATAAAATTCCTAATGCTGCTCCTACTGCTGCACCTGCAAGTACAGCTACAATTGTTCCTGTTTTACCAGCCATGATATAATTTTTTTTGATTAATAATTATAAAGATACCCGTTTTAACATTTGAGGGGTGTTAATAGGGCGTTAATTGAAAGCCAAACAATGTAAAATCAAAATAAAGCCATTTAATAAGATTTCTCTTCTATAAATATACAAATACCTTATCACAAAATTATAATTGAGTAGCGATAATTTATAGAGGTCACTTTTTTAATAATTCATCTATTAAAAATATAATATCAATAGAAACTATCAATAATAGAAATAATAAAGTAGTTTTTAAAATTAAAATAGCTTAAATCTATAAAAGATATAATCAATTAAAAAATTAAATACTATAGATAGATTTAATAATAGTAAAATACAATCAATTAATATAAATGAATCATATATTACTATAAAAAATAAAATCGATATTAAAATATAAATTAATAGTTTATATTAATGATATATAAAATCTTTTAAAATAAAATTATTAATAGTAGTATACTATAATTTATCAATAAAAAAGGTAAAAATTAAAATAAAGCGTTTTAATAAACGTTTAAGTAGATACATATCCAAATACATTACCATTTTTTTAAAATTGATTATATCGAATTATATAAAGTCACTTTTTTAAGTATTCATCTATATAAATTTTAAATTCAATCAATTTTATAAATAATAAAAAAGCTCCTGAAAATTCAGGAGCTTCTATAAGTAAAATTTATTTTACTATTCTTTGCTTTCTAATTTAGCCCAGGTATCACGAAGACCAACAGTTTTGTTGAAAACTATCTTTTCAGCATTCGTATCCGGATCAACACAGAAATAACCTAACCTCTGGAACTGGTAACGTTCACCTGCTTCTGCACTTTTCAGGCTTGGTTCAAGGTAACCTTTAATAACTTCCAGTGAGTTCGGGTTAATATATTCTTTAAAATCAACATCTTTATCAGCATCCGGAGCTTCGTGTGTAAACAAACGGTCGTAGATTCTAACTTCCGCTTCTACAGCATGTTGAATAGAAACCCAGTGAATGGTACCTTTAATTTTTCGTAAGCTGGCTTCAGTTCCGCTACCGCTACGGCTGTCTGTATCATAGGTACAGTGAATCTCTGTAATGTTACCCTCAGAATCTTTTAAAACGCTCTCACCCTTAATGATATAGGCATTTTTTAAACGTACTTCTTTACCAAGAGTCAGACGGAAATATTTACTGTTGGCATTTTCCATAAAGTCTTCTCTTTCTATGTAAAGCTCTCTTGAAAAAGGTACTTCCCTAAATCCAGCAGACTCATCTTCAGGATTGTTTTCAGCTTCTAACCACTCTTCTTTTCCTTCAGGATAATTAGTAATTACAAGCTTAACAGGGTCTAGTACAGCCATTACTCGTGGAGCGATCTTGTTAAGATCTTCTCTAACGCAAAACTCTAATAATGAAACATCTATAAGGTTTGTACGCTTCGCAATACCAATAGTGTCAGCAAAATTACGAATAGAAGCAGGCGTATATCCTCTTCTTCTCATTCCTGAAATTGTTGACATCCTTGGATCGTCCCAACCGTTAACATGACCTTCCTGTACCAATTGTAAAAGCTTTCTTTTACTCACTACAGTATGGCTCAGGTTACGTCTTGCAAACTCACGTTGTTTTGGTCTTACTTTACCCTCAGTGTAGATCTGGTCAAGGAACCAATCGTATAATTCCCTGTGCATCAAGAACTCAAGTGTACAAAGTGAATGCGAAATTTCTTCTACATAATCACTTTCACCATGAGCCCAGTCATACATTGGATAGATCTTCCAGGCATCACCTGTACGATGATGATGTTTGTGTAATATACGGTACATAATAGGGTCACGCATAAGCATATTGCTTGATGTCATGTCTATTTTTGCCCTCAAAACGTGTGTTCCCTCAGGAAATTCACCGTTTTTCATTCTTTCAAAAAGGTCAAGGTTCTCCTCTACCGAACGGTTTCTGAAAGGACTTTCAGTACCCGGTTGCGATGGAGTTCCTTTTTGTTTAGCCATGTCTTCACTGCTCTGGCTGTCTATATAGGCTTTTCCGTTCTTAATGAACTGAACTGCCCAATCATACAGCTCCTGAAAGTAATCTGAAGCATAACGTTCTTCAGCCCATTGGTAGCCCAACCACTCTACATCTTTCTTGATGGCATCTACATATTCCTGCTCTTCTTTTGCAGGGTTAGTATCATCAAAACGTAGGTTTACAGGCGCATTATACCTTAGTCCAAGCCCAAAATTAAGGCATATAGAACTGGCATGGCCTACGTGCAGGTAACCGTTAGGTTCTGGTGGGAAACGGAAACGTAATTTGTCTTTAGCAAATCCGTTTGCCATATCCTCTTCAATAATCTGCTCAATAAAATTAAGTGATCTTTCTTCAGTCGACATAGCTTTAAATAATAAGAATGCAAATGTAGTTAATTCGCGTGAAAGTAGCAGAGTTACAAAGTAGCAAAGTAGCAGAGTTTTACCACAGCTTCGTATACTTTGTAATCAAATCATTAAATACTTTGTAACTTTGCCCCTCTGCAACTTTGTAACTTATAAAAATGAATACCATAAAACTTAAAAACATACGTACATTCTCATATCATGGCTGCCTTGTTGAAGAAAGCAAAATAGGCTCTGATTACTCGGTTGATCTTGAAATAAAAGCCAACCTTGAAAAATCAATGCAGAGTGATGAACTCGCCGATACTGTTGATTATGTACATCTTAATAAGATAGTTACCGAAGAAATGGCAATACGCTCCAAACTGTTAGAACACGTAGCCAAGCGTATTGTTGACAGGGTTTTTAAAGAAATTCCGATGGTAATGAAAGTGATTGTTGGAGTATCAAAAATCAATCCTCCCATTGGTGGCGATGTTCAGGCCGTAACCATTGAAATTGAAGAAAACAGGAAATAAAAGACACAAAAAAACCGGGTTAATTCCCGGTTTTTTTATTCTTCTTAGTAGTATACTTCCGTTGTGAGTAAAGATCTGATGCGGCAGTAACATGACCTAATGCATCTTTTGCAAGTTCTTTATCCAGAGGTACAGCTTCGAGCACTGTATCATTCTTTATCTTAAACTGTAATGGTTCTTTTTTAGGCTGCATGATAACAACCTGATCCCCTACCCTAAAGGCATTAATATCATGGAATTGCATGATAGAACGTCCAATAACATCATCTTTAAGTTTTTTAAGATTACGACCCGGCATAGGAGTTTCAAAGTTCATTCCTATCATATCAAGAATGGTTGGAGCAAGGTCGATCTGGCTGCAAAGCTTATCATATTTAGAGCCTTTTGCCACACCCGGAGCTATGATAAGTGCCGGAATATGAAACTTATGAATTGGTACCAAATGTTTACCGTAAGTTCTGGTATTATGATCGGCAACAACAATAAATAATGTGTTTTTAAAATAGTCCTCTTTTTTAGCCATTTCAAAGAATTTACCAATAGCAAAATCGGCATATTTCATAGCATTGTTTACTGTATTCTTTTGTTTATCATACAGTTCAATTCTTCCGTCAGGGAACTCAAAAGGCTCATGGTTAGAGGTAGAGAACATTAATGAAAAGAACGGTTTTCCTTTCTGGCTTTTAAAGTATTCATTAGCTTTTACTACAAGATCTTCGTCACTGTAACCCCATGTACCTTTAAGCGCATATTTTTTTCCATCTTTATCAAAATCTTCTTCATCAACAATGTTTTCAAAACCATTACCGTTGAAGAAAGATGCCATGTTATCAAAGTTAGCCATACCCCCATAGATAAAACTTGTATCATAACCTTTAGATTTAAACAAGTCGGCCAGCGTAAAAAATCCTGATTGAGAGTTGCTTAATTTTACAACACTTTCAGATGGCGAAGGAAGAAATCCGGTAACAACAGCTTCAATTCCCCTAACACTACGTGTACCCGTACAATACAGGTTTGTAAACAATAAACCTTCTTTAGTAAGAGCATCAAAATTAGGGGTTAATGGTTTTCCACCAAGACTTCCTACATATTCAGCACCAAGGCTTTCCTGAAGGAAAATAACAACATTCATCGGTTGCGGATTTAACGAATCCGGTGTTTGGGTATGAAGCAATGGCAATTCTGCATCTGTAAAATCAGAAGCTTCAGCAGTCATGTATTTCTTAACTCTCGAATAAGCTTCATTCGCTTCCATCTTACCATACATTTTAGCAGGGTTATCTTCATTCTTTAACGAATAAGCAGCAAAAGCTACTGTATAAAGCGAATTCAATCCCATACAATTGGTAAGCTGATCAAAAGAAAAAACTGCATTACTTGCGTTTATAGGTCTTTTTGAAGTTAAACTACTCCTAGCACCAAAAAACAATAAAAAAGCCACAGGAACGAATAAAATCAGTTTCATTTTGTATGCTGCGTTCGGTGTACCAAACAATGTTTTTCTTTTTTTAATCAAAAGGAAAATAAAACCACCCATAACAACAAATGTAAGAGCAATAGATCCAAGGTAACTTTTAAGTAAAGTACCCATTACTTCTTTAGGATAGATAAGATAATCCAGGAAAAGTCTGTTAGGCCTTGTGTCATACTGTTTGATAAAATCAGAACTTGATAGTTCCATTATCAGTAACAAACACAGGAAAAATATATAGTATATATTTAAAAATCTGTTGATATAATGAAGATGCTTTGATGGAATGAACGTAATGAGCACTATTGGTAAAAACGATAAATAACATAAAAGTATCAGGTCAAAACGCAAGCCTATCGGAAAAATATACCAGTAATCCGGAGTATCATCTATCCTTTCTTTAAATATAAAAAAGAGGATAATCCTGCTTAATGTTGTAATAGCCAATCCAATAAGCATAAAATTAGCAATAGATTTCAGGTAATGAAGCTTCTTCATAAAATGATGTTAAAAATTTTTTACGAAATTATTAACTAATTATGAATCAAAGCAGAATTAAATAAAATTTAAGCAATTAATAAGTTATATAAAAAATGGTGTAATTTTTCTTGCGTTAGTGCAAAATATATGTAAATTTGCCAACCATATAACGAATGGCATCTTGGCCGAGCGGCTAGGCTCAGGTCTGCAAAACCTGCTACAGCGGTTCGAATCCGCTAGATGCCTCAACAAAAAAGCTTCAGTTTTCACTGAAGCTTTTTTTATTTTTTATCCTTTTCTTACTGATTTTCTTTGTGTTCTATCTTCTCTATGGTTTGTTGCATCTCATTCGGAAATGCTCCCTGTACAACCAGTGCCAGTCCAAACACTACGAGAATAATACTTATGGATTGTTTTATCTTTTTAATATTCCTAACTGTAAGCCTGCTTCTTAACTGTTTTGCTAATGATATTTTTCCCAGGTCGATAACAAGATAAGTAGCAATTACAGAAAGAAAAAATACAAACATCCTTGAAGGGACAAGATCAAGCTTTGGACCCCATGAAATAATAATTGCCAACCAGAATCCGAGAACGCCAATATTTATAAAATTCAGTAAAAACCCTTTTATATAAAGGCTCATGTAGTTTTTCTTGATAATTTCCTTTTCATCTTCACCCAGTAGTTCTTCCTGTGAAGTCTTACTTACTTTAAAAAAAGAAATAATTCCATAGGTAAGCATCACAATGCCTCCAAAAATAAATAATGCCGGCTCGTCCTTTATTTTTTCAAGTAATTTATAACTGCTGAAATAAGCAATGAGTATAAAAACAATATCGGAAGTAATAGCACCAAGATCAAAAGCAAGAGCTGCTTTGAATCCTTTTAAAACACTGGTTTCCAATAATACAAAAAATACCGCACCCGGCATTATGCTTAAAACGAAACCAACGGGAATGGCGCTTAAGATATCCTGTAACATGTATATAGATTAGGTCTTGCAAGTTACTATTTTAATTTTTAAAGAAACATAAGCTTTACCATCCAAAAAATAAAAATCCCCAACAGAAAGCCTTCTGTTGGGGAAATTATAACTTTTATACTACTGATTATTTCACAACAACAATTTGTGCATCGTCACTTTTTACCTCATTTACTTTTTTAGGGTTACCATAAATGGTAAGCGATCCGTCTGAAGCTACCGTAGCATCAACAGTACCTTTAGCAGTTATGCTTGCCTGTGCATCTGAAGCTAATACAATTTCTACATTATTAGCCTTAAGTTCTTTTACATCATATTGCGCATCAGAAGCTACAGCTGCTACCATAACATCAGCCTTACCTTCTATTTTTACCTGAGAATCAGCAGCAGCGGCAACATTTAGATTCTTTACATTCAGTACAAGTTTTACTTTACTATCGGCAGCTGCAGCAAGGTTAAACTCTTTCGTGCTAATCTCGTCATTCCCTATTAATTCAGTATCAGGACCGGCAGAAATATTCTCAATGGCAGCAGTATAATATACTACAACCGAACCATCTCCATTAATGGCAAGTGCTCCTTTTTCATTCTGAATCTGAAGCTCTTCTTCACCATTTTTAATAACGGCTTTGTTTTCAGATGATTTTATCAATGTAACATCAACATCGCCTGAAATTACAAGTGATTTGAATTCTTTAAGATTTTCAGTTTTTTGTGCAGTAACCAGATTTATGGCTGCAATAGCTGCAAGTGTAAAAAGTGTTTTCATGGGTTTTATTTTTAATTGATTGATTATAACCTTTTATACAAAGACAGCCTTATTTTTAGATTGTTACAGTTTAAATAAAAAAATAACCCTGAAAAGAATTCTTTTCAGGGCTATTGTATTTTATAGCAATCTGCTTAAGCTTTTTTAATATTTCCTCCTCCAAATGTATTTTCATTAATTTGCTGAGGGTTGCCATATACTCTGATATCGCCTCCTATCCTTGTTTTGGCATCAACCAGTTCGCTGGCATAAACATCTGCCTCACCACCAGCATTAATACTTACGGTTGTTTGCTCTGTAACAAGCTCTTTACCTTTAAAGATACCACCGGAAGTAATAACAAGATCGTGGGTTTTTGCAGTTCCGTTAATGTTTAATATACCTCCTGAACTGGCTTTAGAGTTTAATTTCTTTACCTCAAGATTAAGTTTAATCTCTGCACCTTCTTTAGCATTAAGTACAAAAGCTGTAGCCTTAAAAATATCCTGAGACGCTACTCTTGCACCCTCACTTGCTTCTACCTGATCAATATTTCCCTTGTAGTACAATGTAACACTTACATCATCTCCTTTAAGGAATTTAGTGGTTTTCATCCTGATCTTAAGCTCATTGTTTTTGTTTACAACCTCTACGTCATCTTTACCCTGCCCTTTAATAACTATTTTGTTTTCAGTCCCTTTAACCATTAAAACATCAATTTGGTCAAAGGCTCTCACAGTAGTAAAATCGCCAAGGTTTTTTGATACATCCTGTGCTGATACCAGTTGGAACAGCATGATTGCAGCTAATGCAAACACTTTCTTCATTTTCATTTTATTTATTGGTTCTTCTTCTTAAGACGTTGCAACTGCCTAAAATGTTACACTTGTGCTTTCTTTCCTAAAAACTGGAAATCAAGCTGTTTTTTAACAAGATCGGCATTCTTAACTTTTACATATACCTCGTCACCCAGCTGCAGTATATTGTGGCTAACCTCGCCAACCAATGCATATTGCTTTTCGTCGAAAGTATAGTAATCATCTTTTATTTCACGGATGCGGCACATGCCTTCACATTTATTGGAAACAATCTCTACATATATTCCCCACTCTGTAACGCCAGAGATGACACCTAAGAACTCTTCATCCTTATGGTCGAGCATATACTTCACCTGCATGTATTTAATGCTGTCACGCTCTGCATTTGCAGCGAGATTCTCCATATTGGATGAATGCACACACTGTTCTTCTAACGGATCTTCTTCCGCCGATTTTCCGCCATCCAGGTAATACTGAAGCAAACGATGTGCCATAACATCGGGATATCTTCGGATAGGCGATGTAAAATGCGAATAATAATCAAATGCAAGTCCGTAATGGCCTATATTATGCGTAGAATATTTTGCCTTGCTCATCGACCTGATAGCCAGTGTATCTACAAGGTTTTGCTCTTTTTTTCCCTGTACTTCTTCTAACAGGTTATTGAGCGATTTAGATACCGAAGCCTTACTTTTAAAATTGATGCTGTAACCAAATTTAGCGATTACAGTCTGCAGGTTAATAAGCTTATCTTCATCCGGTTCATCGTGAATACGATATACAAAAGTCTTGTTTTGCTTACCTATAAATTCAGCTACTTTTCTGTTAGCCAACAGCATAAATTCTTCAATAAGATGATTGGCATCTTTGGCAACTTTAAAGTAAACACCTGTAGGTTCGGCATTTTCATTCAGGTGGAATTTCACTTCTACCTTATCAAAAGAAATAGCACCATTAGCCATTCTTTTTCGTCTTAATATCTTGGCAAGCTCATCCATTTTAAGGGTAGCCTGCTGTATTTCAGGGCTAATAGTGTACTCCTCCCCTGTTAGTGATATCTCTGCCGGAATGGTATTTCCTTTGGTTTCAATAATATGCTGTGCTTCCTCATAAGCAAAACGCTGATCGGAATAAATAACAGTACGTCCAAACCATTGGTTAACAACATCGCCTTTATCCGTTAGTTCAAAAATCGCAGAAAAGGTATATTTCTCTTCATGCGGACGTAACGAACAGGCAAAGTTTGATAATACTTCAGGAAGCATAGGTACTACCCTGTCTACCAAGTATACCGAAGTAGCTCTTTGGTAGGCTTCATCATCCAGTATGGTTCCGGTTTGTAGGTAATGCGATACGTCAGCAATATGGATACCTATCTCATAATTACCATTATCCAGTTTTTCAAACGATAAGGCATCATCAAAGTCTTTAGCATCACGAGGGTCAATAGTAAAGGTCAGGATATTACGCATATCCCTTCTCTTGGCAATCTCTTCCGGATGGATTTCAGTATCGATTTTTTGTGCATAAGCCTCAACATCAATAGGGAAATCATAAGGCAATCCGTATTCTGCAAGAATAGCATGGATTTCTGTATTATGTTCTCCAGGCCTTCCAAGAACTCTTATTACTTCACCAAAAGGGCTATCGGCTTTAGCCGGCCAGTCGTCGAGTTTTACAAGTACAACATCACCATTTTGGGCATTGCCTTCTTTACCTTTAGGGATAAATATATCGGTATACATCTTAGGGTTTGCAGTAGATACAAAAGAGAAATTCTTTTGTATATCAATAACACCAACAAACTCTGTTTTGGCTCTTTCTAATATTTCAACTACCTCACCTTCAGGTTTTCTTCCTCTCCTCCTGTTGTATATATATACCTTAACCTTGTCTTTATCAAGGGCTTTATTAAGGTTATTAGTAGGGATAAAAACATCTTCTTCTAGCTCCGGAGAAATAAAATAGGCAGTCTTTCTACTCGTCATATCAATAGTACCTTCAATGTAATCAGCTTTACTGATAACCCTGTACTTACCTCTTTCTATTTCTTCTATCTTTTCCTGTGAAGCTAAAATCTTTAGTTCCTTAATAATCTCATTCCTGCTCTTGGTATCGTTCAGCTCTAATACTGCCGATATTTGCTTATAGTTGAATGATTTATTAGGGTCTTTGGCGAGTATCTTATAGATTTTCCTCGAAAAATCTTTCTCTTTCTTTGGGGACGGTCGTCCGTTCTTCTTACTCATATATCATAAAATAATGCTGAAAATTACAAATAACTGACAGAATTATCAGGCTTTTAATGAAATAATAACTTTTAACTCTTTAAATTTATATACAAATACTACCCAAACTATCTTATATGAAAGACTTTATAACTGCTGCAGTATTTAACTATCCTCACGAAATAACCATCTTAAAACACCTGCTTAAGGAAGAAGAGATACAACATTACTTCGAAAACGAAACCATTGCTGATCTCATGCCAATGTACTCTTACGCCAACGGTGGTATTAAACTCAAAGTTCATCCAAACGATCTCGATACCGTAAAAGAGATCATCAGCAAACTGGATACAGGAACAAATTTAAAAATCGTCTGAATCCACAAAAAGGTTTTCAACAGTTATTAAATAAAAGAAAAAAAGAAGATTTTAAAATTTAAAATTTTTGATTGTTATTATTGCTTGTTGATATGTGGAATAACTTTTTTGAAGGAAGTGAACTTTTGGAGTTATACAATTTTATACAAAGCTATCAACAATGTTAAGAGAATGTAAATTTTTAAAAATCAGCACTAATACAATTTTTTGGTATAGGTTATTAACAATGGTTGATACTAATTTTTCAGGGTATTTTATTAATAAGTTTCACTGTTAATAGCTGTTAATAACTCCTGTTAATGTTTTAATAACATTACAGAAAAAAGTAAAAAATAAATTTGGTCATTTCGATCCGATTTTTGATTAGTAAAAATTTCTTTCACTTCTAAAAAATCTTCTCTTTTTTCATTTTTAGTTATCAACAAATACTGTTAAAATTCAACATCCTTTAAACACAGTACTTTACGAAAATTATCAACATTATTGCATTTTAACATTTTAATCGATATATTATCTGTGCGTAGAAATGCTAAATATTTGATTTTTAAGGAGAAAAAGAAATATACCCTCAAAAAAAAATTCGCGGTGCTAACGCACCCTTATTTATTCAAAACGCCGGGCAAAAATAGTGGCTAATCTTATAAAAACGTTATTTTCAGTAAATCTGAGCTGTACACCGCAATTATTTATAATTTTGCAGTCTAAACTAATATGTACATGAAAATATCTATCGGCAACGACCATGCAGGGCCTGATTATAAATTAGCTATTGTAAAACACCTTGAAAGTAAAGGTATAGAAGTGATAAACCACGGAACAGACACTTTTGACAGTGTTGACTATCCTGACTTTGTTCACCCGGTAGCGAATGACGTAGAGAACGGTGTTGTAGATTTTGGTATCATCATCTGCGGAAGCGGAAACGGTGTGGCTATGTCTGTTAACAAACATCAAAAAGTAAGAGCAGCACTTTGCTGGATAAAAGAGATCGCGGTACTGGCACGTCAGCATAACGATGCTAACATAATCAGCCTTCCGGCACGCTACACGTCGATACAGCAGTGCATAGAAATGGTTGACGCTTTCCTTAACACGGCTTTTGAAGGCGGGCGCCACCAGAACCGAGTTAACAAAATAGCTTGTAAATAGTATACATTAAGAAATATGAGCGGCCATTCCCATCCACATAAACACAAAGTAGAGGGGAAGAACCTGCTCTTCTCTATATTTCTTAACATTCTCATAACAACAGCACAGGTTGTCGGCGGGATTATCTCCGGCAGCCTTGCGCTTTTGTCAGACGCATTGCATAACTTCAGCGATGTGCTTTCCCTGGTCATAAGCTATGTAGCGCACAAACTTTCGCACAGGCAGGCCACCCTCAAACAAACTTTCGGACTCAAAAGGGCAGAGCTTATTGCCGCTTTTGTCAATGCACTTACACTTATAGTAGTTGCTATCATATTAATATATGAAGCCACATTGCGTTTCTTTAATCCCGTTACCATTGCGCCATCATTAGTAATATGGATGTCGGTACTGGGAATTGTTGCCAATGGTCTTAGTGTACTGTTATTAAAGAAAGATGCCGATCATAACCTGAATATGAAATCGGCTTACCTGCACCTGCTTACCGATATGCTTGCTTCTGTCGCCGTATTAGTAGGAGGGATACTCATGAAGTATTTCCATATCTACTGGGTAGATAATATAATGACGCTTGTTATTGCGGTATACCTGGTTGTTGTAGGTTTCGACCTGTTGAAGAAAGCTACCTTTATGCTGATGCTTTTCACTCCCGAAGAAATCGACATTGAGGAAATTATCGATGAGGTCCACAAAATTTCGGGCTGCGCCCATTTGCATCATATCCACGTCTGGCATTTGAACGATGACGAGCTTCACCTCGAAGCCCACCTGGATTGCAGTGAAGATATCACACTATCGCAGTTCAATACACTATCACACCAGATAGAGCTGGTATTGTATAACAAATTCGGCATTAACCACGTAAACATCCAGCCGGGGTATAAAAAAGAAGGTCCAAAGGATTTTATAGTGCAGGATTAAGTTTTAGTTGGCAGTATTCAGTGGTCAGTTTGCAGTTGCTTCACTCATGCTTTAGCCGGCTGTGTCATTTGCTTCGCCAGTCGGCTTTCAGCCTCTAGTCGACTGAAGCGCAACGGAATGGAGAAATCTCAAACAAAAGTTTCAAGCAACTATTGATAGCACGGATTGCAAATCCGTGCTATCGGGTTATTTTCTAACTCCAGGGATTTTGAATTCTTGACCAGTTATTTCACATGCAATTGTATATATAAATTGAGTTGGAGCTAGATTTATGAATTCTGACAAGAGCCAATTGTGCTGACAGTCAAAATGCTTTTTTAATCTAACAGGATTATATCTAGATAATTCACTTAATCTATGCATTAATGCGAAAGTTATTGTCAATGAATTTTTATTTATAGCATTTCCAAATCCTGTTCTTTTGAAATACCATAAATCGATACTGCCATAAATAAAATGTATATCAGTTCTTACGGCTTTATGATAATTTGTCAATCTAGATAAATTATTTGCTTTATTAGCAGCACCATTAACCCATTTAAATCTCTTTTTTTTACGAATTATCCATTTATCAGGATTTCCCAAATCTCTTTCTAATGTTGACGGAAGTTTATTAATAGTATTTTTATTTTTATAAAATTCAGATGTTATTTCAGCTTGAAAATAAGCATAATTTTGATTTTGAATTTTAACAAAATGGGGGTCAGAAATTGGATAAAATAATTCAGGATCCGAACTATAAGTCAATTTATATGCTCTGTGAATATAAGATAAATTATATATTAATTTTTTAAATGTAAAAATTTCTCCATTGACAGGTTCGCCTAATAGCCTACTTAATTCAGCTAAAATACCATTTGCTTGAAATTTAATATTTTCATTAGATAAAGACGCAATACCAGTTGAATTTCCGGTAACTCCATGTCTATCCATATAATTAATATTTCTTATTTCTAATAAGGCTTTTGTGGCGTTTAGGAAACAATAATAAGCTGTTAATGGAGAAGATGTTTTAGGAAGTTGTTTAGTTGCCTGATAAAAACCATGAGCTTGCTGCCAATAAAACAAGGCATTATTACTATTAGTTTGTCGTTTTATCCATAATTCGACATATTCCCAAGGATTATCTACTAAAACAGATTTTTTATTAAAATCTGGTTTCAAAATAGCTTTATGAACAAATACCGATTTACTATCTATAGTAATTTTCTTTGTTGGCATATTGTGGTGTTTTAATTATGAACTAAAATTATAGTACTTACTTGTTTCATGATCATATAATGAAATAGAATTACCATTTATTGTACCACTAAAGTGACAGCTAGAATCATAATCATAACCATTAAACTGATTCCCATCAGTATTGATATTTATGTAACTACTAGTTTCATAATCATATACTGATCCGTTATTACTTGAAAAATTCCCGCTTATATAGCAGGATCTATCATAGTCATATATGTTTATTGAATCATTGCTTAATTCTCCACTAAAATTATGGTAGGTAGAATACGAATAATCGAAAACCGCATTTGAATTGCTGCGACTTACTAAACGACTTACCAAAAATGCAATTACTCTTCTTTTTGAATGTTTCATTATTGCAAATTATTTACATAAACTTACAAATTATTTTCCTACAAAACCTATAAAGCATAATATTTTAAATCTCCCAATTCCATTCCTCAAATTATTTCCCAATATTTGTATCCCTATTACAATTCCAAATGACAAACCTAGAATACATTGCCGGACAGGTAACTGCCCCAAAAAAAGGCATTGAAGCCACGCTGAAACTATTAGCTGAAGATTGTACCATTCCGTTTATTGCCCGTTACCGTAAGGATGCCACCGGCAACCTTGATGAGGTGGTTATCGAGCAGATCGCGAAGCTCAACCAGAACTTCGAGGCTATCGTAAAGCGTAAGGAAGCCATCATTAAAAGCATCACCGAGCAAAACGCGCTTACGGGCGAGTTATCGGCTAAAATAAACGGCTGTTTCGACCTTACCGAACTGGAAGACCTTTACCTGCCGTATAAAAAGAAAAAGAAAACCCGTGCAGATGTTGCCCGCGAAAACGGACTCGAGCCACTGGCAAAGATCATTATGGCGCAAAACAGCGACGATATCGACTTTATCGCGTCAAAATACCTGAACGATAAGGTAGCCAATGAAGACGACGCGCTTCAGGGTGCCCGAGATATCATTGCCGAGTGGATCAACGAGAATGTATACATCCGTAAATCGCTGCGCCGAATTTTTGGCCGCAAAGCGGCTATTACGACCAAGATAACCAAGGCCGGCAAGGAAGATGAAAAAGCCAAGAAATTTGAGCAATATTTCGACTGGTCAGAAAACCTGACCAAAGCACCATCACACCGACTTTTGGCCATGCTGCGTGCCGAGAACGAAGGTTTTATCAAATTCAAAGTAGAGATAGAAAATGACGAAGCTCTGGATCTGATGGAGCAGTCGGTCATAAAAAACAACCGCGACACCGCGGGCCAGTTACAGCTGGCTATAGAAGACAGCTACAAACGACTGCTGGCTCCGGCAATCAGCAATGAAGTGTTGCAGGAAGCCAAAGCCAAGGCCGACGCTGTTGCTATACAGGTTTTCGCCGGAAACTTAGGGCAGCTATTACTTGCACCGCCATTAGGGGAGAAACGCATCCTTGCCATCGACCCGGGCTTCCGTACCGGATGTAAAGTGGTATGTCTTGACGAGAAGGGCGACCTGCTGTACAATGAAACGATCTTCCCGCACGCGCCGCAAAACGAAACGGCGATTGCCATGAAGAAGATACGTTCTATGGTCAATGCCTATAAGATTGACGCCATTTCCATCGGAAACGGAACAGCATCGCGTGAAACCGAACATTTCATTAAAAAGATAGCGTTTGACAAGCCGGTGCAGGTATTCGTGGTAAGCGAAGCAGGGGCATCGGTATATTCGGCATCAAAGATCGCGAGGGATGAGTTTCCAAGCTACGACGTAACCGTTAGGGGAGCGGTATCTATCGGACGCCGATTGAGTGACCCATTGGCCGAACTGGTAAAGATTGAGCCTAAAGCCATAGGCGTAGGGCAGTACCAGCACGATGTAGACCAAAGCGCCCTTAAAGGCGAACTGGACACCGTAGTAATGCGTTGCGTGAACTCGGTAGGGGTAAACATCAATACGGCGAGTAAATCGCTCCTGGGCTATGTTTCGGGCATTGGCGAGAAGCTGGCAGAGAACATTGTAACCTACCGTAGCGAAAACGGTCCGTTTGAAGACCGTAAGCAACTAAAAAAAGTGCCAAGGTTAGGAGAGAAGGCCTATCAGCAGGCAGCGGCATTCGTAAGGATACCAAATGCACAGAATCCGTTAGATAACTCGGCGGTACACCCTGAGGCCTATTCAATCGTGGAAAAAATGGCAAAGGACATGAAGCTTAAAACGGCCGACCTGGTATCGAATAAAGAAGCCATCGGTAAAATAAATATAGATACGTACGTTACGCCCGAAATCGGGAAGCTTACGCTTCAGGATATTTTAAAAGAGCTCGAAAAACCAGGCCTTGACCCGCGTAAAGCTGCTAAGGTATTTGAATTCGACCCGAATATCCGTACTATTGGCGACCTGCGTATCGGTATGGTATTGCCGGGCATCGTGAATAACATTACCAACTTTGGCTGTTTTGTAGATCTTGGTATCAAAGAGAGTGGACTGGTTCATATCTCCCAGCTTAAGGAAGGCTTTGTAAGCGATGTAAATGAGGTGGTAAAATTGCACCAGCACGTAACCGTAAAAGTGGTTGAGGTTGATGAAGCCAGAAAACGTGTGGCCCTGACGATGATATTGTAATGTTTATTTGTGATGATAACAAATAGGTAAAATTAATTCCCTACGGGAAATAAATGTTTTATGGATATCTGTTGCTAACAACATTTAATCCCTCTGGGATAATTATAAGTAAAGGAATAAATCACTCGATTAACAATTTCCAATTCTGTTGTCATAAGCTAATATGTTAAAAAAATAACGTAACTCATTGACAGGTTGTAAGAAAAAAGAAATATATTAGCAACTTAACCAAAAAACCAAAATCAATTATTATGGAAGAAGTAGGAGTTGCCGGATTACTAGGGCTTTTTATGACGATCTTTTTAATATCGTTAGTGCTAAGTATCATCGTTATTGCAAGTATGTGGACACTGTTTAACAAAGCAGGAAAACCGGGATGGGCAGCCATAGTGCCTATCTACAGTACGCTTGTATTGTTAGAAATCATCAAAAAACCATGGTGGTGGTTATTGCTGATGCTTATACCGCTTGTAAACATTGTGTATGCTATATGGGCTACCAATCTGTTTGTAAAAAGTTTTGGCAAGGATGAAGGCTTTACGGTAGGCGTATTATTATTGCCTTATGTGTTTTATCCGATTTTAGCATTCAACAAGGATACAAGATATATACATAACACTACAAACGAGTTTAATACCATTGGGACCAACGAGGTATAAAGCTTGCCCAATTTTATAAAACAAAAAACCCCGATAAGATTTCTTATCGGGGTTTTGTATGCTATACTATACTATATAGATTATAGTTTGTTTTCGTCTTGCGAAGCCTGTTTCTTAGGCGCAGAGGTTTCTTCAGCACCATCTTTAGCTGCGTTTTTAAATTCTTTAATACCGGTTCCTAAACCTTTCATAAGTTCAGGAATTTTTTTACCGCCAAAAAGAAGTAAAATTACTGCAATTACTAATATCCATTCAGTTAAACCAAATTTACCCATGACAACAAGTATTAAATTATAGTGCAAAGTTAATTATAAAATGACTCACAACAACTATTTACGACAAATATTTGACTTTGGTTTGCGTTAAATAAAATAAATACGTTAAACCGATGTTTGTTTATCGTAATGTTTAGTGCATATAAATAATAAAATAGGGCAGTATTACTATATTTGTGAATTAAAGCGTAAGTATGAATGCAAAGAGGCTTAAAAGGCAGATAATCAAAAAAAAGCTGTTCACCAAGAACCGTTTGGTGATATTAAATGAAGATACTTTTGAGGAACTTTTTTCTTTTAAGCTTAACCTTATGAACGTATTTGTGGCGGTAACATCCATAAGTATTGTTATGATTGCGCTTACTACTTACATTATTGCCTTTACTCCACTTCGCGAATATATTCCGGGTTATGCCTCTACAAAATTAAAACGCCAGGCCACCGAAAATGCCATAAAGAGCGATTCGCTGCAAAAGGTCATTGAAGAGAACAAGATGTACTTGGCTTCCATAAAAAAAGTACTTACCGGCGACCTGGACCATACCAAACTGAGCCGCGATTCTATTCAGCCGGCGGAACAGAAAGACCTTAGCAATGTAGACCCCGGACCATCTGAAGCCGATAAGAAACTTCGTGAGCAGGTAGCGCTTGAAGACAAGTATAACCTTTTTGAGCAGGCAAAACCAAGGGTAAGCATGGTACTTTTCCCTCCGGTAAAAGGTCACATTACCGATCCGTACAGTTCAAAGAACAAACATTTTGCAGTTGATATAGCCGTGGCTAAAGACACCCCTATTAAAGCGGTAGCTTCCGGAACGGTTATACTTGCCGACTGGACACCAACAAACGGAAACGTAATTATAATCCGCCATAACGACGGTATCATTTCGGTATATAAACACGCAGCTTTGTTAACCAAAGAACAGGGCGATATTGTAAAACCGGGTGAGGTAATTGCCATGGCAGGATCTACAGGCAGCCAGAGTACAGGGGTGCACCTGCATTTTGAGCTTTGGAAAGACGGTTACCCTATTAACCCATCACAATTTATAGATTTTGAATAATGGAAGATTTTATAGCTAACATATTTCAGATTTCTCTTGTATGCGGCGTTTGTTTTTTGATTGCTGTTGCCCTGATGTATATATTTCCACCTAAGAAGATAAACTGGCTTTATGGCTACCGTACTGTAGCTTCGATGAAGTCGCACGAGCGATGGGAGTTTGCACAAAAGTATTCGACAATACAGATGTTCAAGGCTTCCGTTTTCATGATACTGTTCTCATTTACGGGATTCCTGTTTCCTGATTCGGTACCGGGACGTTTGTTTGGATCTTTCATTATTGCTATTGGAGCTGTTTGCTATATGTTTATTACTACCGAAAGGGAATTGAAGAGAAGATTTAAAGACTAAGATATGAAAGAGTTTTTAAGCCAGATATTTACGGTAGCTTTTAGTTGTGGGATCGTGTTTATGATTGCTTCGGTCATTGGATATTTTTATCCGCCAAAAAAGCTTAATGCCTGGTTAGGTTATCGCACTCCAGCCTCCTTATTATCGCAGGAGCGTTGGGACTTTGCACAAAAATTCTCAGCATTGGTAAGGATTAAAACGGCTCCCATACTGATATTGCTTTCACTTACCGGTTATTTTTTACCCGAAGGTAAATACGTGCGTATGTTTGGTTCGCTGTTTCTGATAATTATCTGGGTAAGATATATGACAGTGGTAACAGAAAAAGAATTGAAAAAACGATTCGCTAAATAAAATTTTCAAAGGATGTCCTTAAAATCGATAGGAGCAAAAATATTTGCCAGCATAATTCATAACCGTAACCAAAAGTGGATTAGCAATCCTGTGGCCACCCAGCAAAAGGTTTTTGAATCGCTTTTGGCTACAGCCAAAGAAACACAGTTTGGTAAAGACCATAATTTTGGGCAAATAAGCTCGTATACCGATTTCGCCAAAAATGTTCCGGTTCGTGATTATGAAGGACTGAAAGACTATGTAGAAAAGGTGGTGAATGGTGAAGAGGATATTCTTTGGCCGGGTAAGCCGCTGTATTTTGCCAAGACATCGGGCACTACATCGGGGGCAAAATATATTCCGCTCACCAGGGAATCAATGCCTTTTCATATTCAGGCAGCGCGTAACGCTATATTGGGGTATATCCATGAAACAGGAAAAGCTGATTTTGTTGACGGTAAAATGATTTTTCTTCAGGGTAGCCCTGAACTTGACGAAAAGCACGGTATAAAATTCGGCCGCCTTAGCGGCATTGTTGCTCATTTTGTTCCGGCATATCTGCAAAAGAACCGTATGCCAAGCTGGGAAACCAATACTATTGATGACTGGGAAACCAAAGTGGATGCAATAGTAGCAGAAACCTATAATGAGGATATGGCTGTAATATCGGGCATACCGTCGTGGGTACAGATGTATTTTGAAAAACTGCAGCAGAAAGAAGGAAAAAAGGTAGGTGACATCTTTAAAAACTTCAACCTGTTTATATATGGTGGGGTAAACTACGAACCCTATCGTGCCAAATTTGAAAATCTTATCGGCCGAAAGGTAGACAGTATAGAGCTTTTTCCGGCATCTGAAGGTTTCTTTGCCTATCAGGACAGCCAGACCGAAAAAGGGATGCTGCTGCTATTGAATTCGGGCATATTCTATGAATTTATAAAAGCAGATGAGTTCTTTACCGAAGCTCCGCGGCGTTATACTATTGGCGACGTGGAATTGGGCGTAAACTACGTGCTCATCATTTCAACGAATGCCGGGCTATGGGGCTATAACATAGGCGACACTATTGCGTTTACATCTTTAAGCCCTTACCGCGTAATTGTTACGGGAAGGATAAAACACTATATATCTGCTTTTGGGGAGCACGTAATAGGTAAAGAGGTAGAAACTGCTCTTAAGTTGGCCATGGAAGGGACTATGGTAAGCGTTAATGAATTTACAGTGGCGCCACAGATAAACCCCGAAAACGGATTGCCCTATCATGAATGGTTTATTGAATTTGAAAACGAACCCCATGATATGGATGCTTTTGCACTGAAGATAGACGGAGCCATGCGAAAGCAAAATGTATATTATGACGATTTGATAGTGGGCAACGTGCTGCGCACGGTGGTTATTACCAAGGTGCAGAAGAACGGCTTTCAGGAATATATGAAGTCAATTGGCAAGTTGGGCGGGCAAAACAAGTTGCCACGACTGGCGAATGACCGTAAGATCGTTGATTTTTTTAAATAGGCAAAAGCAACGCTTTGCTACTATTTACATCCTAAAGACGAGGTAACGTATTAAATATCCAACCAAAAAAATAAATCCTACATTTGCCGTAGGGACTAAACGTTATGCAAGGCATTAAAAACATATCACGGTCAAGAGCACAGGAATCTTCTGCAGCCATAGAGAAACTGTACATAACAATGAGGCATCTGTTTAACAGAGGCTTTTATAAACCTATGGGAGTATCGGGCGATACGCTTCGTGAAGCATTGCTTTCCCTTCGTCCTGAAATCTACGGATCTATTGCTGAAGAAAAAGCCGAACTGAACGGGCTTCTTTATGTAATAGAACGTTTGCCGATAGGTATTGAAGAATGCCGTTTTGTAAACCTTACTTCTGACGAAGGTTATTCTAAATCGCATTTTAAGGCAATAGTTCCGCCAAAGCGTAAACGCAACTGCTACCGTATAGACGATGAGCAGATGAATGTGGAAATTACCCGTGGGCGATCGGACATTTACGATATACTTACGCATCTTACCTTTATTTATATTGAGTCGTATAAAATAAAGGATCGTGTAATTATTGACGATAACACCGAAATTGCACGCGACTGGGTAAAACTTGAGCAGGTAATTCAGGCGAATGCCAAATTAAACCTGGTTGAAAGAGAACAGGCCATATCGCACGTATCGAATATACTTGGACGCACCTTTGCAGAGATTACCGATATATATGATGCTTTTGGAACAGCAACTCAACCGGACAGATTTCTGCACGTAATATACTGGCTGGGAAGGCTTGCAATTGAAGAAGCGCAGGGCGGACCTAAAAGAACCATAACCTTTAGCCCTATACTAAGGGAGAGGCTGGGACACCATATTCATGGCGAAATTTGGGCAGACAATATTAAAATGGTACTTAAGCAAAACGGATTGCTCGAAAGGCCAATTCATATTATCAGCGCCAACATGCACAGTGTAATGAATTCAGTTTATGCACCTTTTGTGCTTAAAACTAAATTTAAGGATAAAACTGATTTCTCGGGGTTTGAGGAGTTAAGTAAAGCCAATAACGGCGTGCTAAGAGATAAGGTTGAAGAAGAGGCTCTGAAGAACGGAATGATTGCCATGCCGGATACATCGGGAACCAACATAGATGTACAGATTTTTGACGCTGCGAAAATAGATTTTGCAAAGACGGCATTCCATAATATAAAAATCGCCGATAAACCACCGGTAATCATAGTAATGGATTATGCTTTTGGTGAGCAGGCTTATGAAACCATAGATGAGTTGCTGAAACCATTTAAGGAGGGCAAGCTAAGATCTTTCTTAAATGTAGAGTCGGTATCCATAATGGGTAAGGCAGGTATTCTTGAAGGTGGAAAAGGAGATATCATGATACCATCGGCACATATAAATGAAGGTACAGGAGACAATTATCCTTTTAACAATGAACTTACCTCTGAAATGTTCGCAGGACAGGGCATACCGGTCTACAGCGGGCCTATGGTTACGGTATTGGGAACATCTCTTCAGAACAAAGATCTGTTGAGGTTTTTTAACGAATCTACCTGGGGAGTTATAGGACTGGAAATGGAGGGATCACATTACCAGAAGGCAGTACAATCGGCATCAAAAATAAGGAAGAGCATTAACCCTGATGTAAAGGTAAGATATGCCTACTATGCATCTGACAATCCTCTTGAGACAGGAAGCACGCTCGCCTCGGGCGGACTGGGTACCACCGGGGTTAAGCCTACTTACATGATTACAATAAAAATTTTAGAACAAATATTTAATAACTAACCAAATGACAAAACAAACTGAAACTACTAACCACGAGATAGACATTGATGCAGTTTCGAAGAAGGTAAAAGGCTTTATTTCCGGAATTAACGATTCGTTTTTTGATGGGATACTTTTTATAAAGCGATATTTTATAGTTGTTATAGCACTCATCCTCGTAGGGGGAGGATATGGTTTTTATACAGATAAAAACTCGAACCTGTACCAACATAGTATTATTGTTACACCAAATTTTGGAAGTGTAGATTATTTGTATGAACAAGTAAAAGGTTTAAACGGGAAAGTAATTCAGGGCGATAAAAAATTTCTTAATGAAATAGGTATTTCTGAAGGGCAGTATGTTGCTAAGATAGAAATTGAGCCTATAGTTGATATTTATAACTTTATAAATGAAGAAAATGGATTAAATATCATCAGTACAGAAAACGTTAAATATTTTACATTCAGACAAATATCTGACAAAAGGGATATGACTGAAGTTCTTGAAGAGCAGGCTACGGCTAAAAATTATAAAAATCATGTTATAACCATTACTACCTCACAACAAGCTGATAAGAAAACTTTTGTTCAGCCGGTATTAGATTATCTAAATTCCAGTTCTTATTTTAAAGAGATTCAGACAGAAGCTGTAAAAAACCTTGATATTAAAATAGCCGAAAACGATAGTATGGTTAAACAGTCTAATGAGATTTTAAGCCACATGAGTCAAAACAACGGTCATGGAAGCAATACTGTTTTACTTAACGAAAAAACCGGCCTTAACGATATCCTTGTAATAAAAGACCAGCTTATAAGACAGCAGGCAGCTAATAAGGTTAAAAGAATAGACTATAGCAGTATCATAAAAGAATCTGCATCAATGCTGAATGTTAAAAAAATAAGCATTCTAAGTGGTAAAATGAAGTTTATTTATCCATTAGTGCTATTAGGATTATTTTTTGCAATAATGTCGTTTAGAAAATATTATACTAAGCAGATGAATAAACGTAATGCTATTGTGCAGGACTAAGTTTATAAAGTATTTTTAAAGCCGCATGCTTAATAAAACAGGACAATTTAAAGACTATATAGTTTATGGATCGGGCCAGGTATTTAACCTGGTCGCTCCATTTATAATTGCCCCCTATGTAATTGCCGTATCGGGCATGGAAAACTGGGGCAGAATAGGTATAGCGCTGTCTGTTTTTACGCTTTTGGGCATTTTTATAGATTTTGGTTCTCAGCTTATAGGGGTTAAGGAATTAAGCATTAATAAAGGCAATACGGCTAAAATAAAAGCGCAGCTGGATGAGGTATACACATTTAGAGCTATTGCTTTTATTGTAATTACAGTGTTGCTTTTAGGAGCACTATTGGTTTTAGATCTCGATTATAGGCTTTACCTGTGTGGTGTGGCCATGCTTTTTTCGCAGTTTCTTAATCCGTTATGGATATATCAGGCTTTTGAGGAGTTTACGGTAATAAACCGTATTATAATACTTTCTAAAGCCATCTATTTAATTACAGTATATGTTTTTGTAAAAGATACGGATACGTACCAGTATATGCTTTTGTGTTATGGTGGAGCCAATGCTGCTATTTATGGTTTCTTTTTAGCTAAGCTTTATGCTAAATACCACCTTTCTCTGTTTAATGTGCCGGTAAGCAGACTAGTGGATAATTTCAGGAAAGAATTTCCTATTGTTGTCTCTAATTTTTCAATATCGGTATATACTTACGGGCCGATACTTATTGTAGGGGAGTTAAGTGGCGAATATGTTGCCGGGATTTACCATGTGGGAGATATGTTGCTAAAGATAATCAGAAGTTACCTGTCAGTTTTTTTCAATGTAAGCTTCCCTAAGTTTTGCAGTGCTTTTAATGCTGATAAAGAAAAGGGTCTTAATTTTTTAAAGACCATAAATAAGTACCATTTGGGTTTACTGGCCTTTGGGCTTTTTATGGCTTATGTTATAGTGCTGCTTTTATTAGAAAGAGTGAGTATTAGCAAAGAGCTGCATGAAGGAATAGTATATGGGGTAAAGTTTTTGGGAATAGGTTTTATCATAGCACTTAATATACCTTTTTATCAGCTGCTTATATATTACAATAAGCAAAAGTCTGTATCGGTAATATCGGTATTAGGTGCAATTGTAATGTTCATGTCGTGCTATTTATTAACACGCGCTTTCAGTATAGATGGGAGTATAACTTCTTTATATATAGTTGAGGTATTTATTACGGTCTCAATAATCATTGTGTGTTATAAAAAAGTATTTTCCGGAGGGTTAAGATTACAAAATTTAGAAGGCAATAAATGAAGAAGGTTTATATAGTACTATTAAATTATAAAGGGATTAAAGATACTCTTGAGTGTCTGGAAAGCCTTTTAAAGCTGGACTATCCCAATTTTCAGATATTTGTTGTGGATAATACAGAAGCTCAGCACGATCAGGATTTGTTTGCAGACTGGGCTCAGGGTAAGCCTGTTCAAATTGATACTGCTTTTGAAAATTTGGTTTATCCGTTGGCTGTAAAGCCTGTAGATCATACCATTACTTCTCAACATGAGTTCTTAGCCGGTAGTTTTAATCAGAAGATTGTTTTTGTAAAATCGGACAGGAACGGAGGTTTTTCAGCCGGAAACAATATAGCCTTACGCCATATTTTAAAGTTTGGAGATAAAGATTCATTTATATGGCTGCTGAATAATGACACAGTAGCCAAAAAAGAATCACTTTCGGAACTTACAGCCTTTGCTGGGATGGAGGAGAATAAAAACACAGGAATAATAGGTTGCCGATTAGTATATTATTATACACCGGATAAAATACAGGCGGTGGGCGGAAGATTTAACGAAACATTTTTTATTTCGGAACACGAAGGTGAAGGCCAGCCTGTAACTACAGCTAAAAGTAATTTTAGAAGAATAGATTATGTAATTGGAGCCTCAATGTTTGTGCCTTATACATTTTTACATGATGTGGGACTGCTTAGTGAAGACTACTTTTTGTATTATGAAGAGCTGGACTGGACCTACAGAGCAAGAAAAAAAGGATGGAGTATAGACTGGTGTCCCGAAGCGATTGTATATCATAAGGAAGGTGCTTCTATAGGATCGTCATACAGAGAAAAAAAGAGTCTTTTTTCGGAAGAACAGCTTTTTAAAAGCAGAAGGATATTTATAAAAAAATTCTATACTCTTTCGGGAAAATTTTACTTGTCAGGTTTACTCCTGATGGCAAACAGGATTCGTAAAGGTAATTTTAAGGCAGCTGCTGCTGTTGCCAAAACAATGTATAAATAATGAAATTAAAGATTGTATTAATTTTTATAGTGCTTTTGGCCAGTATTTACCAGGATTGTCCTTTGGTAAATGTTTTTGGTGAGCTGGCAAGAACACCTATTGTGTTTATGAGTATCCCTATGGGGCTCTACTTAATGTTTAGTGGTAAATTTTATATCTCTAAATACAACAGCTATCTGATTTTATATTTGCTTTATCTTGTCATTATAAGTGTTTTTTATTTAGCTTTTGTAATTATCTATACCGGAGATGTAAATTTTTTAGGTGAAAACCTTATTGTAAAAGCCATAAAAATGGCAGTATATCCGGGCGTTATAATAGTTTACTATCAGTTTATATACACTTGGTTAGACAGGGGGGAAGATAAATTTAAGGCACTAATGTATGCGCTTATAGGGTTGGAGATTTTTATAACTATATTTCTCATAATAGAGTCTATAAACTTAGGGTCAGGATATTTTTTAACAGCAATTCACGCCACCAAAGCTGGTTATTGGAGAATAAGGTTACTTACCTATGAGGAAAGCTGGATAGGTTCGATATTAACGATACTTATCTTTCTTCCGGTGTTTTTGGTAAGCTATCTTAATCAGCCCAAAAAACTAAAAAATTTTGTGTATTGCCTTTCGGGATTCCTGTTTCTGTATTATACTTTTAAAAGTGAGTCAAAAGGATATTTGCTGCTTATACTAATTTCCGTTTTCCCACTGGTAATAAAAAGGCTTTATGAAAATGAAAAGACAAGGAAAATGCTGGTTTATGCAGTTCCTGTTATACTGATAGGTGGTATTGGGGTATTTTTATCGGTTTCAGATATTATTCTTAAGAATTGGTATACAAGTGGTAGCTTTGGTACCAGGTTTGGGTCTTATTTTGCATCGTTAAGCATATTTATACACAATCCTCTGGGAGTAGGGTTAGGTTCTTTCATATACTTTTTAGCTGAGGCAATTACTGATCTTTTAAGATCTGAACTATTTTCCGGACTTATATTGTCAGAAATTATGGGCTATAGGAGTACCACAGAGGCATTGGCGACCAAAACTTACTTTTTTGACCAGCTTATATTGGGCGGATTATGCTTTTTGGTTTTCTTTTATCACTTTTTTATTAAAAGATATGTCTTCTTTTCTAAAAGAAAAAGGCAGGATATCCTTTTTGTAATTATTCCATTGGTGTTTGCCATAATGGGAGGAATCGCTTACTTTTCATATGATATTAAGTACGATGTGTGGTTTTTGTTTGCATTTACCGATGTGTTACAGAAAAAATTAATGACGAAGGAGAGCGATGAAGCATAAGATACTAGTTGTAGCAGGTTTTTTTCCGTATCCATGTTTTTTTGGAGGTGCTGTCGATGTATATGATCGCCTTGTTGCATTTAAAAAACTAGGGTATACTGTAAATTTGATTTGTACCTGCAAAACGGAGCCTTCACAACAGGATATGAACAAAGTAAAGGCTATCGTGGATTCAGTTTATATAACAAAGCGAAAGAATCGCATATCCGATTTGTTGCGGTTGGAGCCTTTACAGGCTGCTTCAAGACAAAGCCTTCAAGATGTAGTATTTTCTGAAGAGTATGACATGGTAGTGCTTGAGTCGGAAAGTGTTGCAGATGTTTTAAACAATAGAACTCTAAAGGCTTCTAAAATTGTTTTGCGGGTACACAATGATGAAACGAAATACTTTTTTCAGTTAGGTAATAGCAGTAGCAATATATTTAAGAAGTTGTACTATTATCTGGATGCTTTAAAGTTCAGGAGGTTCTCTAAAAATGTTTTTGCAAAGGCAGACAGGCTTTGGTTTATATCTAAAGATGAATATAAAGCCTTTGCTGAGCAGGAACAGTGGTCACAGAAATCATCTCATTTACCATCGGCATCGGCGCAATTGCCGGTTCAGCAAAAGCTTGGAGGAAGAAAAGTACTTTTTATAGGCTCTTTGTTTATGCCTAATAATATAAATGCCATAAAGTGGTATCTTGATAATGTACATTTTAAGTTGATTAAGGATTTTCCTGATTACAGCTTTGTTATTGTAGGCAGTACCGGAGATGTAAGAGAAGAAGATGTTTTAAGCATGCTTTCGGGATATAGCAATGCTGAGGTTCACTTTAATGTGCCGGATTTAGCTCCTTTTTATGCCGAAGCAGCTCTTTTTGTTAATCCAATGCAGTTCGGTACCGGAGTAAAGTTAAAGTCGCTTAACGCTATTAATAATGGACTGCCTTTGGTGTCTACTCATGTAGGGAGTGAGGGCATTGGGCTTATTGATAAAGAAATGTTTTTAAAGGCCGATAACCCTGATGATTTTTATGCTGCAATAGCCCTAATATTTTCAACCAAACCGGAGGCGAATTCAGAGATGGTAAAAAAAGCTCAGGATTTTTTAAATAATAGCGATTACTTAACGTTACTTAAAAAGGAAACAGATGATCTCTTTAAACAAGATTAAAACTTATGAATATATTACAGCTTTGGTGGCTGCTTTTCCTTTATTGGGTCAAAAGGGGAGTGTCTATGTCATTATTATATGGAGTATATATTCTCTTTTCATTGCAATTAAATTAAAATCCTTCAGGCCAGACAGAAAAGATATAATCGATATTCTGATACTTTCGTCCCTATATCTGGCTTATACAATAAGTTATTTTTTTGCGACAGATAAGCACGAAGTAGGCAAGCTGCTCGAAAGGGCATTGCCTTTCTTGCTGTTTCCAATATTTATGATAATCAATAAGTATCTTATAAACGAAAAGACACGGATGCTTACAATGCGGGTTTTTAGCTTTAGCTGTATTGTACTTTGCTTATATGTGTGGACAGTAATATTCTCTCAGGGGATAGAAAAAGTTTTTAAGTCAGACGATTACTACAACCCGGTCATAAGGAATATTTTTAGCGATACTACAGGTATGCACCTGCCTTACTTGGGTATGCTATTTGTTTTTGCGGCCTTATTGTTCTTATACGATCTGCTTTCTGTAAAAGGAAAGAGTTTCATCTTTTATATAATCAGACTGCTGAGCATTGTGTTTCTGCTATTTTCGGTAGCCGCTTTTATGGCAAGAATGGCACTATTCATATTTGTGATTGTTGGAATATTCTTCTGTTTAAAAAAAATAAGATCAGCAAAACAGCTTATAGGTATTGGAATTATTGGGATAATTATTGTGGGATCGGTGCTAATGCTTCCTTCGTCTCAGCGACGAATAAATGAAAGCCTTTCGGCAAAATATGAACTACCACATGCAGGACAATCCTCGGAAGAAGTAAATTTCCGATATGGAGTATATCATTGCGTAAAGGAAATATTAAGCGAATACTGGCTTACAGGTGTGGGTGTGGATAATGTGCAGAAGAAACTGGACGAATGTTATTCCAGCTATACTTATCGCAATTCCGACGACTATATGCATACTACTTATAATTCTCATAATCAGTATTTTGATATTATGCTTAAATATGGGATAGTTGGGCTCATTCTTTTTGTGATTTCCCTTTTGTGGGGCGTTAAAACAAAGGATACAGTTTATCAGGGTTTTTTAATTGTTATCTTTATAGCCCTGTTATCAGAGAATGTATTTTCAAGACAGGCAGGAATAGTGTTTTTTACTTTTTTTAATACTTTATTCTTTGTTACTACCAGAAGGCATAAAAAAGGATTAGAGTAATGAACATAATATAAGAAGACTTTGAAAAAGGCATTAATTAACGATTGGTATTATATAAACGGGGGTGCCGAAAAGGTTATTCATTCCTTAAACAATGTATGGGACGATTTTGAACACTATGCCTTAATAGATTTCTTAAATGACAAAGACAGGGAGTTTATATTGAAAGGTAAAAAAGCGAATACAAGTTTTATTCAAAGGCTTTTTGGGGCAAAAAAAAATCATCGCAAATTTTTACAACTCTTTCCTTATGCTATAGAGCAATTTGATCTTAGCCAATATGACATTGTAATAAGTTCATCGGCCTCAGTTGCCAAGGGGGTTATTACAAACCACAATCAGCTTCATATATGCTATTGCCATTCACCGGTGCGCTATGCATGGGATTTATATCATAAATATCTTAGGGATTCGGGGCTTACATCTGGCTTAAAAGGCATGTATGCAAAATATGTGCTTCATAAATTAAGAATATGGGATGTCACTGCCAGCAATCGCGTTGATTATTTTATTGCAAATTCGCAATACATAAAAAAGAGAATAAAAAAAGTTTATAACCGGGATGCTGAAGTTATATATCCTCCTGTTGATACTGCTTTTTTTGAACTGCAAATAAACAAACAAGACTATTATTTTACGGCTTCACGAATGATAGCCTATAAAAAAATTGATGTGATTGTTGAGGCTTTTAACAAAATGCCCAACAAAAAGCTTATAGTTGCAGGTGATGGGCCGGAGTTTAAAAAGATTAAAAAAATTGCGAAAGATAATATCGAATTTATTGGCTTTACTAACAGGGATACTCTAAAAATTTATATGCAGAATGCCAAAGCTTTTGTATTTGCTGCAGAAGAAGACTTTGGTATCGTTCCGGTAGAGGCTCAGGCTTGTGGTACACCTGTTATAGCTTTTGGTAAAGGTGGTGCTCTTGAAACAGTTAAAGAAAATGAGACGGGGGTGTTTTTTGCCGAACAGAATGGGGATTCTATTGCAGAAGCCGTAAAACGGTTTGAGAAACTGAAATTTGATCACACAGAGATAAGGGCTCATGCCGGGAAATTCTCTAAAGAACGATTTGAAAAAGAAATAAAAGAATATGTAGAGCGTAAGTGGGATGAACATATAACTACTTTGCATAAGCTTTAATAAAAATAAATTAGAATAAAGGATGACCGATAATTATAAATCTACCAATGTTTTTTTGCTTAGAAGAATTGGGCTTGCGCCCAGTAAAAGGCTATTGACATTTTTAATATCGGCTATTTTTATTACCCTTCCTTTTGGTTATGCTTACAATAGCGTAGCCATAGTACTTTTTGTGGGTTATTCGTTTTTATCATATAAAAAACAAAATATATCGGTAAGTTATGTTTTACTGGCACCAATAGCCTTATATATGCTCATGGTCGCCTCAATAGCTTGGTCTATAGATGTACCATTGACCGTAAAAGCCTTAAGTAAAGAAGCTGCATTGTTCTTTATACCGATAGCTTTCTTTTTTAATAGGAAGGTAATAAGCATAAGCAGACGCGGAATATTAAAAGGATTTAGCATTGTAATGTGCTTTTTTGCCTTTTTTTACTTTTTAAGAGCGATGTACAGGTACTTTGAGGGAGGGAACATAGGCGTGTTTTTTTATAATGAACTGTCTACTCCCATAGTTTCTGCAGTATATCTCTCGGCAATTTTTGCAATAGCTTATTATTATTTTTTGTCGGTAAAGAACAAGCGTTTTTTTGATTACCTGGGCCTTGTGATAATGATGGTAATGATAGGTCTACTGATGGCTAAAGTAACTATAGCGGTTAGCGTGTTACTTACTGCTGTTTATATATCTTTTTTTGCAAGCGTACCTAAAAAAACAAGAATAGCAGGAGCAGCAATTTTTGTAATATTGGGTATGTCGCTAGTGTATATAAGCCGAACAACAACATTGTTTCCGGCAGAGTATACAACAAATATCCCCGAAATGGAAAAACTTGCCGAAGAGAAGATAGAACTCAATAAAGTTAGTCCTCACGAAGCATGGAGCAAACAGACTTTTAGTGAAAACGATTACTTTAATGGCACGGCTTTCAGGATATATCAGGCAAGAATATTTGGAGAACTAGTGCAGGAAGAAGGCAAAATTGTAACTGGTTACGGCCTTAATGCATCGATAAAAAAAATAGAGGAAAAATCTAAAGAGCATAATGTTTTTGAAGGAGGAGTACTTAACCAGAGGTATGCAAGGCAAAATTATCATAATCAGTATATTGAGGCATTCTCAGATTTAGGCATTCTGGGCTTATTATTGGTTTTGGCATTGGTGCTCATAAATCTTAAAAAATCGCTTAGCAATAAAGATTTTGTACATATGGCTTTTGCATTTCTAATGATAGCCTTATTTTTGACCGAATCTTTTTTATGGAGGCAGAGGGGTGTGGTTTTATTCATATTGCTGTACTGTCTGTTTAATATAAAATTGCCTGAAAAATCAGGAAAAATAACATTATGAAAAGAATACTCATAACCGGAGCCGCCGGATTTTTAGGCTCGCACCTTTGCGACAGGTTTATTAAAGAAGGATACAATGTTATAGGGATGGATAACCTGATTACGGGCGATCTTAAAAATATTGAGCATCTTTTTAAGCTTGAAAATTTTGAGTTTTATCACCATGATGTTACAAAATTTGTAAACATTCCGGGAGAACTTGATTATATACTTCATTTTGCATCGCCTGCAAGTCCTATAGATTATTTAAAAATCCCTATCCAGACATTAAAGGTTGGTTCGCTGGGCACGCATAATCTTCTTGGGTTAGCCCGTGTAAAAAGAGCACGTATACTTATCGCTTCGACCTCTGAAGTGTATGGCGATCCGTTGGTGCATCCGCAAAATGAGGACTACTACGGAAACGTAAATGCAATAGGGCCTCGTGGAGTATATGATGAGGCAAAACGTTTTCAGGAGTCTATAACCATGGCTTACCATACATTTCATGGTGTAGAGACCAGAATTGTAAGGATATTTAATACCTATGGGCCAAGAATGCGACTTAATGACGGGCGTGTAATCCCGGCATTTATAGGGCAGGCATTAAGAGGAGAAGACCTTACCATCTTTGGTGACGGAATGCAAACCCGTTCTTTTTGTTATGTAGACGATCAGGTAGAAGGAATTTTCAGGTTGCTACACTCTGATTATGTCTATCCGGTAAACATTGGTAACCCGGATGAGATTACAATTAAAGATTTTGCCGAGGAAATAATAAAACTTACCGGAACTACTCAAAAAGTGGTATATAAACCACTTCCGGTAAACGATCCGTTACAGCGTCAGCCAGACATAACAAGAGCTAAAGAGCTTTTAGGCTGGGAGCCAAAAGTAGGCCGTGCTGAGGGCATGAAAATTACCTACGACTATTTTAAGGCATTGCCTAAAGAAGAGCTTCTTAAAGAAGAGCATAAGAATTTTTCAGACTATATCCGATAGAAATGAGTTTATCCGGAAGAGGCAGATATTCTAAATATTTAAGACCTATTAGTATAGGTTTTGATTTGCTAACAGTGCTATTGCTGCCGTTTTGGTTTTTTTGTACCCTAAATGTAAATTTTCTGCATTTTGCCGCCTATGCAACAGTATCCTGGTGTACTGTGGCCTATTTCTCGGGGTTTTATGAAACGTACAGATATACGGCTGCTACAAAAATATTATCGAGGCTGATAAGGCAATCGGTGCTATACCTTCTTACGGTTATAGCCTTTTTTCCTTTTGCAAAATATGCCGTTTTTGAAAGCAGGCAAATACTTCTTTATGGCATTAGCGTCTTTTTAATCGTAACAATTTTTAAATTTGCACTGTATTTATACCTAAAGCGATACAGGCTTAGCGGAAGTAATATCCGAAAAACTGTGATTATTGGTTATACACCTGAGTCGATAAGATTAAAAGACTTTTTTGAAGGCAATCCGGATTACGGATATAGGTTTATGGGCTTTTTTTCCGACAGGAAGCATGAGAACATGCCTATTGAAGGAAAAGTGTCTGGTATAGAGGAATATATCCTTGAGAATAATATTGACGACATTTACTGCTCGTTAAACGAGATAGGAAACGTCAGGCTAAGAGAATTGGTGGCTTTTTGCGATACTAACAACGTAGTTATTAAGTTTATACCCGATACAAAGCAAATTTTTTCGCGAAATCTGGTTATTGATTATTATGAGTCATTCCCGGTGCTTTCACTGCGTAAAACACCATTGCATGAGCCGGTTGCAATAGTTGTAAAAAGGGTATTTGATATAGTGTTTTCGTTTCTGGTTACCATTTTAGTACTGTCGTGGCTTACGCCGATAATGGCAATACTGATAAAGCTGGAATCGAAAGGGCCGGTATTTTACAGGCAGATAAGGGCGGGTATAAACGAACAGGAGTTTTCATGCTTTAAGTTCAGATCTATGCGCATAAACGACCAAATGGATAAACTGGCTGTAAAAAATGATCCGAGGGTTACTAAAGTGGGTAAGTTCATCCGCAAGACAAGTATCGACGAGCTGCCACAGTTCTTAAACGTGCTTTTAGGCGATATGTCGGTAGTGGGGCCAAGGCCTCATATTTACTCCATAAACCACAGGTATAGCGAGAGAATAAAAAAATATGGTGCAAGACATACGGTTAAGCCCGGTATTACAGGTCTTGCCCAGGTTAAGGGGTTCCGTGGTGAGATAAATGGCGACGAAGACATGATAAACCGTATCAGATACGATGTTTTTTATATAGAAAACTGGTCGATACTGCTAGATATAAAGATAATTTTACAAACCGTGGTAGGCATGTTTGGCGATGAAAAAGCCTATTAATGCTTACCTGAAATACAAAGCGAAATGAAAATTTTATTATTAGGATCCGGAGGAAGAGAGCATGCACTGGCATGGAAAATGCTGCAAAGCCCGCTTTGCGAAAAACTATTTGTTGCACCGGGAAATGCCGGAACAGCAGGTATTGCAGTTAATGTAGATATGAATCCGCTGGATTTTGAATCGATAAAAAGCTTCGTGCTTCAGGAAGAAGTAAAAATGGTGGTTGTAGGTCCGGAAGACCCATTAGTAAAAGGGATTTACGACTTCTTTAAAAAAGATGCTGCCCTTAGCCATATTCCGGTTATAGGTCCTTCTAAAGTAGGCGCACAGCTGGAAGGCAGTAAAGAATTTGCAAAACAATTCCTTGTAAAAAATAACATCCCAACGGCTGCTTACGACAGTTTTACTAAAGAAACGGTAGAGAAAGGCTGCGATTTTCTTGCTACGCTTCAGCCACCATACGTTCTAAAAGCTGATGGTCTTGCTGCAGGTAAAGGAGTTCTTATTATTAACGATCTTGCTGAGGCACAGCAGGAGCTTAGAAACATGCTTGTAGGCGAAAAATTCGGTCAGGCGAGTACGAAGGTAGTTATCGAGGAGTTTCTTGACGGTATCGAGCTTAGCTGTTTTGTGCTTACCGATGGTAAAAGCTACAAGCTGCTTCCTACGGCTAAAGATTACAAGCGTATTGGCGAAGGCGATACAGGCCTAAATACAGGTGGTATGGGTGCGGTTTCTCCGGTGCCGTTTGCCGATGCTGAATTTATGGAAAAAATCGAGACACGCGTTGTTAAGCCAACTATTGAAGGACTTAAGAGTGCTAACATCGACTATAAAGGTTTCGTGTTTATCGGGCTTATAAAAGTGGGTAACGATCCGTTCGTGATTGAGTACAATGTGAGAATGGGTGACCCTGAAACTGAGGTTGTAATTCCAAGACTGAAATCTGACCTTGTTGAGATATTCAATGCGGTAGCAGCTCAGGAACTTGACAAAGTGAACCTTGAAATCGACGAAAGATCGGCTACGACTATTATGGTAGTATCAGGAGGTTATCCTGAAGATTACGGTAAAGGAATGGTAATATCGGGTCTTGAAAATGTAGAAGGTTCAATCGCGTTCCATGCAGGAACAAAACTGGATAACGGAAATGTAGTAACCAGCGGAGGCCGTGTAATAGCCGTAACTTCATACGGAAGCGACTTTAAAGAGGCCATAAAAAAATCTTACCAAAACATAGATAAACTAAGTTTTGATAAGATGTATTTTAGAAAAGATATCGGCTTTGACTTATGATAAGAAAGAGTGAGCCGTAGTATCCTGATCGTCCTCGTTGTTTTGCTTGAATATAGTAAGCTGTTTTAACCAGTAAGCTGTAGCAACACAACAGATGATGATAAAAATCCAGGTTACAATGTTTGCCAGCCACCAGTTTTCTAGCTCAAGGCTGCGGAAAAAGTTTAAGGGTAAGAAAAGGATGTCTGTAAACAGGTAGCCTATCGCTTCGAAAAATGCTTTCATTTTTAAACAAGTATTATATTTACTGTCACAAAAGTATAAAATATTCACATGCTAGCAAGTGTTTTTAATAAATCCAGGCCTGTAAATTACGTTTTAATAGGCGTGGTTCTTATTTTAAGTTACTTTTCGTACTTATTAAAAGACCTGTCCTGGACAGAAAACTACCTGCTTGTAGCCCAAAAGGTGGGGCTTTTGCTGCTTTTGGCAGGAGCCCTTTTCCTTACTAATTTTATTACAAGGCGCAATAACCTGAGCAAGGCGAATACCTATGCCATGTTCCTTTTTATGGTGTTTTTAATACTGTTTCCCACCACTTTAGTAAACATAAACATCATAATTGCCAACTTTTTTATTCTGCTGGCACTGCGAAGGCTGGTTTCGCTCCAGTCACTTATAACCCCAAAAGAAAAGATATTCGATGCCTCATTCTGGATTTTTGCGGCAGCGATATTTCACTTTTGGTGTATAGCCTATATCGTGCTGGTATTTATATCCATTGTCTTTCACGTATCGCGTGATTACCGTAACTGGCTGATACCTTTTATCGCCTTTTTTGGTGTTTTTGTGCTCTACACCATGATTATCCTGATGATGGGTTACGATTTTGTTACGACAATATCAGATAATATAGATGTTAGCTTCGACTTTACTTATTTTGAGAATATCTATCAAAATATTGCGTTGGCTATCTACTCTTCTATTGCGTTGTTGTTTGCATTTCCGTATATATTCTCGATAACCAATAAGCCGCTTAACCTTCAGTCGTCGCACAAAAAGATTATTTATTCCTTCCTTATCGGGGTAGGGATCTATGTGCTTTCGGCACACAAGAACAACAGTTTTCTGGTGTTTACCTTTGCACCGCTTGCCATTATGGGCGCCAACTATTTTGAAGCACAGGAAAACAAATGGGTAAGGGAAGTAGCAATGGGGCTTATAGTGCTTATTGCGGTATTTCTGTTTGCTTCGCAGTTGTAGGTTTAAAGGCTTGCCACGAATTAAACTATTTTTCCCTAATTTCAATGTAAATTAGTTTGTCTGAAGGTGCCAGGCTTGTGTCTAATCATTAATTAATGACTACTGAAAATGAAATGACAGAACATGAGGGATATATAAAAATGGTTGTCGGCAAGACACTAACTAATTTGTTTTTCACAAAGCAAGACGGACCTCATGATTACATGCCGGGTATTTCACCTGCTTATTACTTCGCCACAATTTTGGAATTGGATAACGATAAAAAGTTTCAATTTGGCAATGACTTTATTATTGACTGGAAAGATCAAGAACCGACCATAACGTTGACAAACGAAAATTGGGCATTACCAAAGACACTTGTGTTCCAGGGGCAAAAGATAGTTAACCTCACAAAAGACGAGCATGAGCAATTGACATTTCACTTAGAGAATGGTACAACAATAGCTCATACAATAGATTACGGTGACCAGTTGTTTATTGAAAATGAAAAGGTTTTAGACAAAGAAATAACTGTATCTGACAGCACTTTTCTAAAAGCGGTGCAGGCATGGTGGCAGAAACTTTTCTGCTCCGAATAGATTCCTCGATAATCCCATTATCTAATAATTAGCAATTACATCGTGTTAGCAGGTTACAACTATTCCCCGTATATTTGCACTACACAAAATAAACAATTACACTATGTTTTCTAAAATCGCTTTCCCAATATTTGAGCAGAGCATTAACGACTATCATAAGTTTGATAGTGTAGACCAGCCTATTAACAATCCGTATGCTAAGGACCAGATAGAGCATCTGCTTTATGCCAAAAACTGGGTAGATACAGTACAATGGCATTATGAAGACATTATCCGTAACCCGGAAATCGATCCGGTAGAGGCACTTGTGCTTAAGAGAAAGATCGATGCGTCTAACCAGGTGCGTACTGATATGGTGGAGTACATAGACAGCTACTTTTTACAGAAATACAGCAACGTAACGCCAAAGGCTGATGCGAAGATAAACTCTGAGAGTCCGGCATGGGCAATTGATAGATTGTCAATTTTGGCGCTTAAGATATACCACATGCACGAAGAGGCTACACGTGCTGAGGCTACGCCGGAGCACCGTGCAAAATGCCAGGAAAAACTGGATGTATTGCTTGAGCAGAAAAAAGACCTTACCACTGCTATTGATGATCTTATTACCGACATTGAGAATGGTGATAAATACATGAAAGTGTACAAGCAGATGAAAATGTACAACGACGAGGAACTAAACCCTGTATTGTACCAAAACAAGAAATAATACCTGATTGATGTCAGGAACCAAACATATACTGGTAATAAGGCTTTCGGCAATGGGAGACGTCGCCATGACGGTTCCGCTGCTGAGAGCCTTAGTTGCTCAGTACCCTAACGTAAAGGTTACCGTACTGACAAGGGCATTTTTTGCTACTTTTTTTGAGGGAATCCCTAACGTTAGCGTTTATCCTGCCGATGTTGCCGGTAAACATAAAGGCTTTTTCGGACTCCTGAAACTCTTCCGTGAGCTGAAAAAACTAAACATTGATGCGGTTGCCGACCTGCATAATGTACTCCGTTCAAAGATTGTTACAAAACTGTTTTTCCTGAGCGGAAAACCCATTGCAACGACCGATAAGGCCCGCAACGAGAAAAAAGCGCTTACAAGGGCTGAAAATAAGGTTTTCAGGCAGCTTACCCCAATAGTAGAACGTCATCTGGATACGTTTAAAAAGTTAGGCTTTACGATAGATTTATCGAATCCTGTATTTCCTGATAAACAACCGCTTGCGGCGCAAGTATCGGCGATTTCCGGAGAAAAATCGGGGAAATGGATAGGCGTGGCGCCTTTTGCGCAGCATCAGGGCAAAGTATATCCGCAGGATTTAATGCAGGAAGTGATTGACAAGCTTGCTGAAGATTCAAATTATACTCTTTTCCTTTTTGGTGGAGGTGCAGCCGAAACCGCACAGCTTGAGGCATTCGCCAAAGGGCGAAAGAACATAATTGTTACTGCCGGAAAATTAAAACTGGCTCAGGAACTCAACTTGATAAACCATCTTGACCTTATGCTAAGTATGGATAGCGGTAATGCCCACATGGCAGCAATGCAGGGCGTAAAGGTTATTACCCTTTGGGGGGCAACGCACCCTTATGCCGGTTTTGCGCCTTTCGGTCAACCTGCTGACTACACCGTTACTTCCGACAGGAACCAATATCCGTTATTACCAACCTCTATTTATGGTAATAAAGTTGTAGAAGGCTACAAAGATGTTATGAGAACGATTACTCCCCAGGCAGTTATCGATAAGGTAACAAACGTAGTCCATTCATAATACTGAGTAAACTTCCGGTATTTGTATCATAATGGTTTAGTAAACTTGTTAACTATTGGTGAATGTAATTTTGATGCCAAAATTTACACCAATTAATGAAGAAACTTTATGCTTTCCTGCTCGCTGTTACGGGGATAACAGTACAGGCACAAACACTGCATCCTTATTTGCAGGCACCAACACCAACATCTATCTATGTAAACTGGAAAACCGAAAGCAATCCGGAATCGATAGTAGAATACGGTAGCACACCACAACAACTTGGTAATTCTGTTACGGGTACTAACCAGATCTTTACAGACACAGGTTATCCGCAGAATTATTATTACCACACGGTAAAGCTTACAGGCCTTACTGCCAATACAAAGTATTATTACAGGATTAAGACCGGTAACGATGTAAGCGAAGTAAAATCGTTTAAAACTATGCCGCTTCCGGGACAGGCAGCAACGGCAGACGGACATTTGCGTTTCCTTGTTTTAGGGGATAACCAAATGCGAAATGTACCGCGTTTCGATACGCTTGTAGCACAGGCAAAAAGAAAAATTGCTCAGAAATGGGGCATTACTGCCGACCCTGCCGACAATATAGCACTTACTGTTATGGTGGGTGATCAGGTAGATGTTGGGACTCTAGACCATTATGAAAATGTACATTTTAAGAAGAATAAGGAACTTTCGGGCTATCTGCCGATACAAACACTGGTAGGTAACCATGAAACCTATGGCACGCTGGCGATGCAGGCCTATTATGATCATTATATCCTTGACGAGATGTCTTATCAGGGTATAACATCGGGTACAGAGAATTACTATGCCAATCAGGTAGGTAATACCTTGTTTATTGCTATGGACACTGAGCACACGGGCATACAGCAGTTAAGCTGGCTGACGCAGATTGTTGAAGCAGCGGATAATGATCCAACGGTAAAATGGATTATTTCTTTAGGACACAGGCCATATCAGGCAGAGCAATATGTAGGAGACATCTCTCCATGGATCCGTAATGCTGCAATGCCGGTATTAGTGACATCTGACAAGCACATACTGCATATAGGTGCACACCATCACCTGTATCACAGAGGCCAATTGAAAAACACACCTACCTACCAAATTATTTCGGGAGGTGTTGCATGGGATCAGTATTGGGGTATGGCGGCAGAAGAGGATTTTGATGATGTTCAAAAGACAATCTCGAACTGGATGTACCAGATTATTGATATAGATGTAATCAATGATACTTTTGATGTGGAGTCCTATTCTATAGGAAGCGTGTACAATTGGAAAGATAACGAGCTTATGGATGAGTTTCATCATTACAAAGGCCTTGCAGCACCAACAACACCAACAATTACCAATGCATTTAATGGGAATGATGTAGAGCTTCCGTTAGAAATATCAAGCTCGGCATATCAAACTACATCAGGGCAATTGTTGAATTCTACAGAGTTCATGATTGGAAAAACTGCTGATTTTGAAATTGTAGAAAAAGATGTGTACAGGGATTATGAAAACCTGTATGGTTCGCTTAACGGACAGGTAGATGTATCTAAAGATCAGAATGAAGGGGTTGATATTACGAAATTGACACTGGGGCAAAATGAAATTCCTAACGGGCAGTATTTTGTAAAAGTGCGCCACAGGGATCGTAACCTGAGCTGGTCGGCATGGAGCGAGGCTAAAACCTTTAATATCATTAACAGTACATTTGCCAATACACAAATACAACTGGATACAATTGCCTATCTGCCTAATACGCCAATAACTGTATCTTATACTGACGGGCCGGGTAACCAAAATGACTGGCTGGCGCTTTATAAAAAAGGGCAGACACCGGGTTCATCTTCGCCTTCTCAGCTTTGGGCATATGTAAATGGACAAACAAGCGGCACATATACTTTTGCAGGATTGACTCAGCCGGGAATGTATTTTGCAACTTTCCTTGAAAATGACGGATATACAGAACTTGCTGAAAGAAAAGAATTTTATGTTGGTCCACTACTGGAGCTGTCTGCAGATAGTCAGGTGTATGCCTCGGGCAGTCCTGTTACGATCAGCTATGTTGACGGGCCTCAGCTAACTAATGACTGGATTGGAATATATAGGGTTGGCCAGACACCGGGCGGACCGGCATCTACACAATGGACCTATGTAAGTAATGCATCCGGCAGCCATACTTTTAATAACCTGGCAGATGGTTACTATTTTGCGGAGTATTTTCTACAAGATGGTTACGGCAGCATAGGTAATAGGGTTTACTTTCAGGTAGGTGAACAGATTACCCAAATAGGCATCAATAAAACTATTTACAACCTTAATGAAAACATTATTGCGACATGGACTGATGCACCGGGTATTGTAAAAGACTGGCTGGGTATTTATCATGAAGGTGATGATCCTAATGTAGACGAACTGGTTAGTTTTACTTATTTTGAAGGTATTACAGAGGGGTCTACAGTTATAAAAGATGATAAACTTCCAACTGCAGCAGGAGATTATTTTATCGTTATGTTTACTAATGACTCCTACAACGAAGTGTCAAACAGGATTTCGTTTAAGGTAGAAGATATATTAGGGAATGAAGAATTCTCATCGCAAAATGGTGTAATGGTATATCCTAACCCGGTTAAGGAAGGTGAGAATACTTATATAAAATCGAAATATCCTATTGACCAGATTGATATGTTTGATATGACAGGTAACTTGTTTTATACCTCAAAAAACATTAACGATTACAACTTCTCTATTATAAACCAGAGTCTTCCGACAGGAATGTATATTCTGAAAATACATTCTAACAAGGTATATACTGTGAAAGTGATTATTGAATAATACTAAGAAGGATATGAATGCAAAAGCCCCGTTAACCGGGGCTTTTCTATTTTTAGGAATAGCGATTAAACGTCGTCAAAGTCGATATAAATCTCGCCCGATGTTGGGTGTGCCTGACAGGTAAGGATAAGGCCTTCAGCAATTTCGCCATCGGTAAGTATGGCGTTCTTTTTCATCTGGGCAGAACCATTGGTTACACGTGCCATACAGCTACTGCAAATACCACCCTGACAAGAGTAAGGCGCATCTACACCCTGCTTAAGGGCTGCATCAAGAATGGTCATTTGCTGTGACATCATAAAGGTAACTTCCTCATCGTCTACCAAGACCGTAATTTTAGTCTGACCGTCTAGGTTTTCCTCGATTTTCTTCTCAGCTATTGGTGTAGAGAACAATTCGAACTTAATGTTCTTTTCAGGAACATTATTTTCCCTAAGTACATCATTTACGGTAAGTATCATTTGCTCCGGTCCGCACAGGTAGAATTTCTCGAATTCTTTTTCTTTATGCTTGTTCTTGATTACAAAGTTTACCGCAGCACGTTCTATACGTCCGAAAAGTGCCTCGTCAGCTTTCGCCTGGCTATATACGAAATGTACAAAGAAACGGCCTACGTATTCCTGCTGAAGGTCGTGCAGGAACTGGTGGAAGATGGTATCTTCCGGGGTTTTATTGCCATAAACAAGTACAAAAGTACTTGATGGTTCTCCTTGTAACACTGACTGGATAATAGCCATAACCGGCGTGATTCCGCTACCTGCTGCAAAAGCGGCATAGTTGCGCTGACGTTCGGCTTTAGGTTCAAAGGTAAATTTACCTTCAGGAGTACCTACTTCCATAGTGTCGCCCGGAGCAAGCTTTTCATTGGCAAAAACAGAGAAGCCTCCATTTTTTACAGCCTTAATGGCTACACGAAGTTCGTTGCTGCCCGGTGCCGAGCATATAGAATAGGCTTTACGGATGTCCTGTCCTTCAAAGGTTGTTTTTATATTTATGTATTGTCCTGCGATAAAATTATAGTCTTCGCGCAGGTGCTCAGGAATTTCGAAAGCGATAGAAACCGCTTGTGGCGTTTCCCTCCTTACATCCTTTATTTTAAGCGAATGAAATGTTGACATGTTTGTTTATTTGATGCAAAAATAAGCATTCCGAGCAGCTAAATAAAATTCCGCCAATTAAAATAATACCTAAAACTATTATGCATAAGAAAATTATGTATACATTTGTAATACCAAATCAAACACAGTGATGAAGAACTCACAACTCTATAAAGGGAGCCTCAATACCATAATAATGAAGCTTTTGGAAGAAAACGGCAGAATGTATGGTTATGAGATTACCCAAAAGGTAAAGCTTATTACGGCAGGTGAACTGAATATTACCGAAGGGGCGCTGTATCCGGCATTGCATAAGCTGGAAGCTGACGGTTTTTTAGATGTAGAGGTAGAAAAGGTAGATAACCGTCTTCGTAAATATTATAAACTGACCGAAAACGGACAAAAAGAGACTGTAAACCGCCTTGCCGAACTGGAGGAGTTCATCCGTAATATGCAGAACCTTGTAAACCCGGCCCCTAAACCCGATTTACAGTTTTAGTTATGAAACTTACTAAAGAGCAAATAGCGAAGATTGAAGAATATCTGGTTAAGGACAGGATATTTTATGATGACATCCGTATGGAGATGACCGATCATATTGCTGCTACCCTGGAAGAAAAACTAAAGGAAGATGGTGATTTTGAATTGGCATTAAAAGAATATATGAACTCGCACCTGAAAGTAAAACTGTTAACAGCTGTACGGGAACAGGAGGTGCTGAGGGATAAACAAAACAGGAATACCATTTTTAGGCAACTGGCAGGTAAAAGGGGAATTATCTTTTTTATACTACTATGTACTGTAATAGAACTTTCAACATTTGAGGTGTGGGCTTTTAGGTTTTTTGAAGCGATAATGATGCTTGGGATATTTGCTTATATGATTGTTGAGCGATGGATGCCGGGTAATTACCTTTTTGTAAAAAGAATATACAGCGTTTCGATGTTTTATTATATGTTGCCGGTTTTGTTTGCTTTAAAAATAAACAAATTGCTGGGCGAAGCACAATGGGTGTATTGTATTAATGGAGTGCTGTTAAGCCTGATTTTTACGCTGGCTTACCTTACTCTGAGAATGAATAATGACATTAAAACTAACCGCTATGCCTAAACTTACAACGGATCAAATTGTTGCCATAGATAAGGCCTTGTGGGATATCGAAATACGTTTTCTGGATATTCGTGTTGAGATGATTGATCATGCAGCAACATCACTTGAAGGAATGGAAGGTGATTTTAATGTCAACCTCGAAAGATATATAGCTGATAATAAAAGGGAATTACGAAAAAATTATCGCCAGTTCAAGATGAATGCCTGGATAAAGGGTGTTAAGCTGTTGTTCAGTAATTTGTTTACGGTTCGTTTTATGTTAATACTGGCTGGAGTGTATGCCTTATTGTATGTTGATTACAGTTTTCAGGGCAGGGAAGGTGTAACCACCATTTTTGTACTCATGAGTGCTCTGGCATTTCCGGTTTTGTGGATATACTACCTATATGTAGGCTTTACTAAACAAAAGAAACAGTTCTCTACCGCCGAAAGATTGCTGGAATTCTTTGGAGGAATGCTAATTACATTTTGTTTTTTGATAAGGGATAGGATAGACAAAGCTGAAATAGAAGATACCGCAAAGCTACTGTATTATGCTTTTATAATTAGTTTTTATGTGATGATGGTTATTACTTACAGGTTTCTAATCAGATTTTATAATTCAAGATACCAAGTTGCTTAACGATGGCTAGACTTACTACAGAACAAATACAGTGTATTGATGATCTGCTACGCATGCTGCAGGTTGAGTTTCTTGATATTCGTTATGAAATGGTTGACCATATCGCCTCAGAACTTGAAGCGATGGAGGGCGATTTTAAAGAAAACCTGAAGGCATATTTTGTAATGAACAAGCTTAGTATTTTGCAGCAAAACGAAATAGCCAAAAAAGCTGCTAAAAAAAAGCACTGAAGCTGTATTTTAAAACAATGGCAGAATCCATGGTTATTGCTGCTGCTATGGTAATGTTTACAATGGTATATTATTTTGCACAATACTACATGGAGAGGTTCAGTCTTAGTTTATATGGTAACTACGTTTTAATGGTGCTTATAGTTCCGTTTGCTATTGTAAGCTGGAAAAACAAAAAGATATCGCTATTGCGTTCTATGGTAAAGATCTATAGCTCTTTATACATAGGAAATCAGATTGTAATGATAGTCACATTGCTTATAGAAAATGACGCAGCCAGAATGTTCCCACAAAGAATAAGTATTTCGTTTATGGCGGCCCTTATGCTTGTGGTTATGGTCAGCCTTTATCGCTGCCGTAAACACTATGTGGGCAAATACATTTAAAACCAACCAACCAATTATATTTTTTAAGACAAAGAAGATGAAGAGGCTTAGTAAATTCCAAATACAATTTATAGACGACCGCCTGTATAACCTTGGCGTAAAGTACATAGACATCCGTTATGAGATGGTAGACCATATCGCTTCGGAACTTGAAACGATGGAAGGCGATTTTGGCGAAAACTGGACGGAGTATTTCATATCGCACCATAATGATATCTTAAAACAGAACAGGAGAGCCAAATGGACAGCCGTTTTAAGAGCCGTAAAGCTGTATTTTAGAACTATGGCTATGCCGGTGGTTTTGCTATCAGCAGTAAGTGCAAGTGTTTTAACATATTATGCCAGTTTTTTAGTTGATGAAAGGGAACTTAATTCTATGGGATTTTACGTTCTTATCCCCTTGATTTTACCGATAATGTGGTTTGGGAGAAAAAATAAAGAGCTATCGGTTATGAGTCCTATGGTAGTAATGTTTTCTGTTATTTTTAACCTGTATCAGGTGGGAGGGATAATAAGTTATTCTGCTGAAAATGATGCCATGATGTTTTTTATTCGACGAATTAGTATTGCAATGGTACCTGCCTTTACGTTGGTGCTTATCATTAGTCTTTACCTCTGCCGCAAGCAGTATGTGGGCAAATACATTTAAAAACCAACCAACCAATTATATTTTTAAAACAAAGAAGATGAAGAGGCTTACAAACGAACAAATTGAAAAGATACATGCAGCACTTAAAAAAACAGGCGTACTGTATGTAGACATTCTCCATGAAATGACCGACCATATTGCCAGTGAACTGGAAGACAGGGATGGTGATTTTGACAGGAATTTGAGACTGTACATAGGCAGGCATAAAAAAGAACTGCGCAGGCTTAACAGAAAGCGCATTTTTGTTTCCTGGGGGGAATCGTACAAAGGACTGTTTAAGAACATGTTTTCATTAAAATTTATAGCCTTTTTTGGTCTTTTGTTCATTGCTTTAACAGAACTTACCCGTGTTATGGACAGAGAAGGATTTGTAACACTGATGCTTTTTGTTTTCATTTTTACCAATGGAGCGATTTCATTTCCTCAGGTGTATAGGATGCTAAAAAATAAAGACCAGTATTCTGTGGGCGAGGGAATATCAATACTAAATGTGTTCGTGTTTTTCCCCGTACTTTTTGCTATACGTTACATGGATGATATAGCATCTGACATGGGTGTAGTGCTTTATTTTACAATATTACTTGCATTATGCGTGGTAATGGCCATAACGATCCGTCGTTTTAAATTAGGATATATATTGAGGTACAATGGATAAGATTAAAAAAATAACACAGGAGCAAAACGATCAGCTGTTTGCATTTACCATCAAGCATTTTGTAGAATATTACGATTTACAGAATGAGCTTACTGATCACCTTGCCAATGCTATTGAAGAACGCTGGAAAACAGAACCTAACCTAAGCTTTGACGATGCCCTGAAACAAGAGTTTAAAAAATTTGGCATCTTTGGGTTTATGGGTGTCGTAGAAAGCAGACAGGCAGCCCTGAATAAAAAGTACAAAAAACTGATGTGGGGGTATATGAAGGAGTTTATCAAAATTCCACAAATTTTGATTACTATAGCCTTGTTTTATGCAGTATATAAGCTAATTGAATTTCAGGTAATTTCATATCATATAATGCTCATGGTTATTCTGCTGACGGGTATTGGTACAATAATGACAAGAATGGTGAAGCATCGCCGAAAGGTAAAACGTACGGGGAAAAAATGGCTATTCGAGGAAATTATTGTCAAATCCGGAGGAATGGCAAGTGTGGTATATCTTCCGTTTAATTTTTCTTCATTAGTAGATTCAGAAGCACCGGGTCCTGTTCGAATAGGTATAATGGCTGCAATAGTAGTGCTTTTTCTGCTGATGCATTTTGTTGTGCTTTTTGTGATACCTCGTCGTGCAGAAGAACACTTGCTAAAAACCTATCCGGAATATAATTTATAAATTTACAAGGCAAAGCTGTAACGTTTTGCCTTTTTCAATTACCTATTGATTAAATCAACAACCAAAATACAATGTTCAAAAAATTCCTTTGGCTCGAATGGAAATCGTTTACACGGTCATCTGCTTTTGCCACTAACGTAGCTTTAAAAGTGCTTATGATACTCGTAGCACTTTATTTTTCTGCCATGTTCCTTCTTTTAGGAGTAGGCTCTTTTTACATTATCAGAGAAAGTACGAGTGTAGATCCACTTATCTTAATAAGTCAGTTTGCGATTTATTATCTGGTGTTCGACTTGCTTTTCCGCTATTTTATGCAAAAAATGCCGGTTATTAATATCAGGCCGTTGCTTACGTTACCTATAAAAAGAGGTACGATTGTAAACTTTGCATTGGGAAAAACGGCAGTATCTTTCTTTAATATCATGCATGCTTTCTTTTTTGTGCCGTTTTCTATAGTGCTGCTTATTGAAGGCTATGACCCTTTAGGAGTAGTGCTATGGCATATTAGCATGATGGCTCTTATATACAGCAATAACTTTATAAATATTCTTGCAGATGATAAGGATGCTATATTCTATACGGTAGCAACAATTATTGTAGGCCTTGGTGCTACGCAGTACTATGGAGTGTTCGATATCACGCCTTATACCCAGGTATTCTTCCACGGATTGTATGCTACATACTATCTATGGGTTATTCCTGTAGCCTTAGTGGCAGGCATATACTATGGCTGTTATAAACTGTTCTCTAAAGAATTGTATCTGGATACCGGACTTAAAGGTAAACATGAGGTTGCCCAAACGCAGGACTTTAAATGGCTGAATCAGTTTGGAACTATGGGTACCTTTCTTAAAAACGACATTAAGCTGATACTAAGGAACAAGCGTTCTAAAACAACCTTACTGATGAGCGGACTATTTATATTTTACGGGTTGCTGTTTTTTACCAATGCGATAGAGATATATCAGGGACCTTTCTGGTCAATGTTTGCCGGAATATTTGTTACTGGTGGTTTTATGATGACGTTTGGCCAGTTCGTGCCAAGCTGGGACAGTGCCTACTATCCGCTAATGATGAGCCAAAACATTCAATACCGCGAATATATCGCATCTAAATGGTGGCTTATGGTTATAGGTACGACTGCTAGTGCATTAATAGCTTCTTTTTACCTGTACTTTGGTTTGGATACCTACCTTATGTTACTTGCCGGAGCGGTATATAATATAGGAGTGAATTCGCACCTTGTTCTTTTAGGCGGGGCATTCATAAAAACTCCTATCGACCTAACTACAAGCAAACAGGCTTTTGGCGACAAAAAAGCCTTTAACCTTAAAACGTTCCTTATTTCGTTGCCAAAAATGCTTGTACCTATGGCGCTTTACGGCATTGGATTTTACATATTCAGTCCAACGGCAGGAGCACTATTTGTAGCTGTAGCAGGAGTATTGGGTTTTGCTTTCAGGAACAAGGCTTTTGCCCAGATAGAAAAAATCTACAAAAGGGAGAAATACGATACGCTTGCGGCTTATAAACAAAAGAACTAATCATCCAATCAATACTATAATATATCATGATACAAATCAATAACCTTAAGAAAGTATACAACGGGGTAACCGTACTTAATATAGATCATTTAGAAATTAAAAAAGGAGAGAGCTTTGGCCTTGTAGGGAACAACGGAGCAGGGAAAACTACGCTTTTTAGCCTGTTGCTGGATCTTATAGAACCTACTACCGGCGCGGTAAAGCTGAACAACGTTCAGGTAAATGAAAGCGAGGCATGGAAACCATTTACTGCGGCATTTCTTGACGAGAGCTTTTTAATAGGCTACCTTACGCCCGAGGAGTATTTTTATTTTATTGGCGAGTTGCGTGGACAAAACAAAGCAAGTGTGGATGAATTGCTTAGAAAGCATGAAGATTTTTTTAACGGAGAGATACTTAACAAAAAGAAATACCTTCGTGACCTTTCTAAAGGTAACCAGAAGAAGGTAGGTATCATCGCAACGCTTATAGGTAATCCGGAAATTATTATTCTTGATGAACCTTTTGCCAACCTTGACCCTACTACACAGTTCAGGCTTAAAAAAATCATCAAAGATCTGGCCGACGATAAAGATGTAACCATACTGGTGTCGAGCCATGATTTGGCACATACTACCGAGGTTAGTGACCGAATTGTAGCCATGCACAAAGGGCAGGTGGTAAAAGATATTTATACTTCTGAAGAAACACTAAAAGAACTCGAAGAATTTTTTGCAGTGTAAACCAATACAATCCTCCTTAGCAAAGGGGGATTTTTTTTGTCAAAAAAGAAGATATGTTACAAAAAGAAGCGTATTTTTACCCTCTTTTATACTAAAGAAGGATTTTAAAAGTTAAGGATAAAAACAGCTTTTACATTGAAAACCAGTACTTCAAAATATTTCATTCTTTTTGGTGCAGTAGGTTTAGCAATTGCGTGCTCTACTAAAAAAGATTCCTTTGTTAACCGAAACTATCATGCGGTTACTACCGAGTATAATGTGCTATACAACGGCAACCTTGCTCTCGATGCCGGTCTTAAAGATCTGTCTACAACCTATGAAGATAACTTTTGGGATGTATTGCCTATTGAGCGAACTCAGCCCGTTGTGTCGGTAAATCCTCCTTCTCAGGGTAGTTCAACTACGGTAGGATCGGGTCCTGGCGGGGCAAATGCCTCTGGGAAAGATGCTAAATCTTCTAAAGATGCCCTGAGCCTTAAAGATCCTATGAGTTCAAAAAATTTCAGCGATAAAAGCAATGCGGCACAGAATTTTGATTTAGGGGGTAAAAAAAACGCAGCAGGCCTTTCTAAAGGCGATGCTGCCGGTGCTCAGGGGACAGCACAACAAACGCCAAATTTTAAACGTGCTGAAGAAAAAGCTACTAAAGCTATACAGAAACACTCCATGAATATTGGCGGAAGTGAAAAAAATCCGCAAATGGATGAGGCTTACCTGTTGCTTGGAAAATCAAGGTATTATGAAAACCGCTATCTTCCGGCATTGGAAGCATTCAATTACATATTACTAAAATATCCTTCCAGTGACAAGATAGACGATGCCAAAATATGGAGGGAAAAAACAAATATCCGTTTGGATAACGAAGCGATAGCCATTCGCAATCTTAAAGAGCTGATAAAGCAAAAAAGAGATAAAATGGATGAGCAAACGTATGCCGACGCGAATGCAATGCTTGCTCAGGGATATCTTAGCCTTCAGGAAAATGACAGTGCGGTAACAGTACTAAAAGAGGCTGCGGCATTTACAGAGAAAAATGAAGAAAAAGCCAGATACCATTTTATATTAGGTCAGCTACAAAGCAAACTGAAACGTCCGGACAGTGCCTATACCGAGTATCAGACGGTAATAGACATGAAAAGGAAATCGCCAAGGCGATATGTAATTCAGGCTCATGCCATGCAGGCGGGTCAGTTTGACTACAAGAATGGTGATACGCTTGTTTTTATGGAAAAATACCGTAAGTTGCTTGAAGACAGAGAAAACAGGCCATATCTGGATATCATAAACCACCAGGTAGGTATTTTTTATGATAAGCAAAATGATGAGGTTCGTGCAAAACAATACTATAACAAATCGTTACGCCAAAACTCGAGAGACCGTTACCTTACGGCATCTAACTATAGAAATATTGCCGAGATAAACTTTAAGGAAGCTCAATATGCTACAGCCGGTATGTATTATGACAGTACCATGGTTTTTCTTGATAATCGTAGCAGAGAATACCGAAGCATAAAAAAGAAAAGGGATAACCTTGCCGATGTTATAAAATATGAAGCCATTGCTAAAAACAATGACAGTATCCTTTCTGTAGTGGCTATGGATGAAGCAGGGAGAAAAGCATACTACGAAGATTATATATCTAAGCTGAAAGCAAAAGAAGAAGCCGAAAAGAAAAGGCTTGAAAAAGAAGCTATCAAGCAGGAAAATCTTGCTTCGGGTGGAGGAAATTTCTCATCTGCAGGAATCGCAGGAATGTCCAGCCGTGGATTTGCCGGGCAGACCGGACAAGCCGGAGCTTCGGCTACAGGAGGCAAGTTTTATTTTAATACAGCTTCTACGGTTGCTTACGGTAAACAGGAATTTAAAAGGAAATGGGGTAACAGAGCATATTCTGAAAACTGGCGATGGTCTTCGGAGCAGACCAACAAAGCTGCTGCCAATGCCATTGATGGCGATTCGATTTTTGCCGGTGTAGAAGGCAAGCTTCCAAAAGACGGGAAAGACAAAGCTGTTGAGCCACGATTCAGAACTGATTTTTATATTTCACAACTGCCTACAGATAAAAAACTGTTGGACAGCCTTGCTACCGAGCGTAACTTTGCTTACTACCAGTTAGGTTCTATATATAAGGACAAGTTTAAGGAATACCGCCTTGCCGCCGATAAGCTGGAAAGGCTGCTACAAAACGATCCGGAAGAGCGATTGGTATTACCGTCTAAATACAATCTATATAAAATTTACCAGATTATAGACCCTGCCAAAGCTGAGGTATATAAGCAGCAGATTCTTTCGCAATATCCTGACAGTCGTTATGCCGAGATTATCAGGAACCCTACATCGGATGCTGCTAAAACACTTACGCCGGATGCGGCCTACGACCAGTTGTTTAAAAAATACAACGAAGGCCAGGTAAGAGAAGTATTTGCTCAGATAGATGAATCTATTGATACTTATACAGGAGAAGAGATCGTGTCGAAATTTGAATTACTGAAAGCACAGGTTTCGGCAAGGCTAATGGGTCTTGAAGAATATAAAAAGAGTCTTAATTTTGTTGCGCTGAACTATCCTAATAGTGAAGAGGGTAAGAAAGCCGAACTGCTGCTTAAGACGGATATACCCAACCTTGAAAAGCTGGCATTTGGTGAGCCTACGGCAAGCTGGAAAATAGTTTACAAATTTGATTTTGCAGATGAGGCCAAAATAAAACCGCTTAAGGATAAGATTGAGAAGTTTATTAAGGAAGGACTTAATAACAATATCAAAATTACAAGTGACGTATATACTATTAAGGAGAATATGCTGGTAGTGCATGGTTTTAGCAGTAAGCTTGCTGCCGAAGAAGCAGTATCGGTACTTAAGGATTATAAAAAATATAAAGTGGCGGAAGTTCTGGAAGTAATATCTACCGAAGATTATAAGGTAGTACAAATCAAGAAAGACTTTACCGAATTTTTAGCGATAGAATAAATAATGTTTGACAAACCGCAAAAGTCGTATACTGACCTGTTGGGTAAAACCAACAGGATAGTAGAAGGCACTATAATAAAAGGAGATATTATTTCGCAGGCCGATTTTAGGCTTGATGGCGAACTTACCGGCAATTTTACCACTAAAGGAAAAATTGTAATAGGCCCTGCCGGAAGCGTAACGGGCGACATTAAATGTAAAAGTGCCGACATTGAAGGTAAATTCAACGGAAAGATTGAAGTTGCCGAAATGCTTAACGTAAAATCAAAAGCACATATAAAAGGAGAGGTTATTACCGGAAAATTATCGGTCGAGCCCGGTGCGGAGTTTAGCGCTTCGTGCATAATGCGCACTCCTGTAAAACAAACCCCAAAAACCGATGGACAACAACCAGGATAATAAAAACCGTAAATGGCTGGCCCTTGTAAATATTCCTTTTCAGATGGGGCTTATTATCTTTTTGTTTGGATGGTTCGGAAGCTGGCTCGACCAGACATATGGAAATACCCAAGATACCAACCGAATGATATTTGTACTTATAGGAGTAGCTATAGCCATGTATAATGTAGTTCGACAGGTAAATCAACTTAATAAATAAATGAACAAGCAAACTCTTAGCGTTTTTTTTCAGGTAGCGGTTATAGCCGCTATACTTTTAGTATTTAATTTCCTGGTGTACTATATGCCGGATTTAAAAGGCAAAACTGCCGATTTTGTATATCCGCTTCCGGTAATGTACGGGTTCTTTTTCCTAATGACTGCAGCCGTTTTAGCAGTACTGATGAAGATAAACAGGAAGAATCAGGAACAAACAGGGTATGCGTTTTTATTTTTAACCACTGCTAAAATTGCGCTGAGCTACGTTATAGTAAGACCAATACTTAATAAGGCAGGTGAAAATCCTACAGAAAAAGTTAATTTTTTTGTGATTTTTATTTTGTTTTTAGCAATAGAGGCTTATTATACAGCACGTTTGTTGAACAATAAGTAAAAAATAGGTATCGAAGGCTAAATTATCTTAAAAAAAATCATTTAGGGGTCTTTGGTATATTAATTAAAAACGTACCTTTGCGCAAAATTTCAGGACTCTAAAAATAAGATAATTAACAAGATGGTGATTTCCGGACTAAAATTAAAGACTTCAGTTGTAGCTTTTTTTGCTGCAGTGCCTTTTTTAGCTTTTGCAAATTCATCTCAGGATACCGTTGCCGGTCATGCTGAGCCGCAAAGCGCTGTTGCACACGAGTCTCACGAGGCAGGACATGGTCATGAAGCGGCCAGCCCTAAAGAAAAAATCAATGCACACATAGTACATCACCTTCAGGATTCTCACGAATTCATTTTCTTCTCTAACGAAGAAACAGGTGAACATTATGGTTTTCCTCTTCCGGTTATCCTTGTGGATAATGGTCTTAAAGTTTTCTCGTCTTCAAAATTTGAACACGGTGAAAAAGTTGCTGAAGTAGATGGTAACCACTATAAACTTTTCCACGGTAAAATTTATAAAACCGATGCAGCCGGAGATCTTAAATTAGATGCTCACGGACATCCAACAGTAGAGAAAGCAGTAGACTTCTCTATTACTAAAAACGTATTCTCGCTTTTACTTACATCGATACTTATATTCATATTGTTTACCAGTCTTGCTAAAACATACAAGAATGGTGCTAACAATTTGCCTAAAGGTTTTGGTCGTGTGCTTGAACCACTGGTAATATATGTAAGAGATGAGATTGCAAGGCCAAACATTGGTGAAGCAAAGTATAAAAAATTCATGCCATACCTTTTAACGGTTTTCTTCCTTATCTGGATACTTAACCTTATAGGTTTAACACCACTGGGTATTAACGTAACCGGAAACATTGCAATTACACTTTGTCTTGCATTGTTTACATTCTTTATCACTCAGTTTAGTGCCAACAAAGAATACTGGGGGCATATCTTCTGGATGCCTGGTGTACACCCAATCATGAAGGTTATTCTTGCTCCAATCGAAGTGTTGGGTATTTTTACAAAGCCATTCTCTCTAATGATACGTCTATTTGCAAACATCACTGCTGGTCACACGGTAGTTATGGGTCTAATTGCGATAGTATTCCTTTTAAAGGATAAACTTACAGTAGGAGGAAGTGTTGGAGTGTCTATGGGACTAACACTGTTTATTATGATAATCGAGTTGTTGGTGGCATTCCTTCAGGCGTTCATTTTTACCATGCTTTCGTCACTATTTATTGGTATGGCGGTTCAGGAGCATCATCATGAAGACCACGGTCATCATGAAGAAGAGGTGAATGATGAAATTCCTGTAATATAATTTAGTAAAACAGTAAACAAGTAAATTAATTTAATTATTTATATATCATGACAATTCCAAATCTTATTGGTGCCGGTCTTATTGTAATAGGAGCTGGTGTAGGTCTAGGTAAAATTGGTGGTTCTGCAATGGACGCTATTGCTCGTCAGCCTGAAGCTGCTGGTAAAATCCAAACTGCGATGATCATCATTGGAGCTCTTCTTGAAGGTCTTGCTTTCGGTGCTCTAATCCTAGGTGCTTAATTTTTAAATCCGGTATCAGGTAACGGTTGGTTGCCTGATCCGGATTAAATAATGTAATTAAAAAGCTTAAATAATTAAAATATACAATTTATAATGGAAAAGTTAATCAATGATTTTTCGTACGGTTTGTTCTTCTGGATGGCTATTATCCTTGTTATTCTTGTTATTCTATTAGCAAAGTTTGCATGGAAACCAATCGTAGAAGCACTTAATGCCAGAGAAGAAGGTATTGCTAATGCGCTTGCTTCTGCCGAAGCTGCTCGTAAAGAAATGCAAAACCTGCAGGCTGATAACCAAAGAATACTTCAGGAAGCAAGAGCTGAGAGAGATGCAATGATTAAAGATGCAAGAGATATCAGAGAAAAAATGATTGCTGATGCTAAAGCTGAAGCTCAGACTCAGGGAGAAAAAATGATCGAGCAGGCTAAAGCTGCTATTGAGAGCGAGAAAAACGCTGCAATGGCTGAGCTTAAAAGTCAGGTTTCAGGATTCTCTCTTGATATCGCTGAAAAAATCCTTAAAAACGAATTGTCTGACAAGGCTTCTCAAACTTCACTTGTTGAGAGAATGCTTGACGACGTAAAATTAAACTAATCGCTGTATGACAGGTTCAAGAGCTGCAATACGATATGCAAAGGCAATCCTGGATATGGCACAGGCTTCAGGAGCTGCCGGCAATGTAAATGAAGACATGGCCCTTATAGCATCTACCATCAAAGACAATGCTGAGCTGAGCAATTTTGTAGACAGCCCGGTTGTTAAGGCGGACGTTAAAGAGGCAGCCCTTAAGGAAATATTTGCGGGAACGCAGGCTATTACTCAGGGTCTTTTTCACCTATTACATGAAAACAAAAGGTTTGAGATACTTCCGCTTATCGCAGAAGAATACAAAAACCAGTTTGATATTCTAAATGGTATAGAGGTAGCAACAGTTACTACTGCAATACCATTAACAGAAGAACTTGAAGCTAAGGTAATGGCTAAGATCAAAGAGTTTTCAAGCAAAAAAGTTAGCATTAAGAATGTAGTAGACCCTGCTATTATTGGTGGGTTTATAATCAGGATAGGCGACAGACAGTTTAATGCTTCTGTGGCTAACAGGCTGACAACATTAAGAAGAGAGTTAAGTAATTAAGTATTTTATCGCACTAAACGTGTTTAAATTATAAAGTAACATGGCAGAAATTAAAGCTGCTGAAATTTCAGCAATATTAAAGAAACAATTGTCCGGTTTTGAATCGGGTGCTACATTAGAAGAAGTGGGAACAGTTCTTAATGTAGGAGATGGTATTGCCCGTATTCACGGACTATCTAACGCACAGTATGGTGAGTTAGTTCAGTTTGAGAATGGGTTAGAGGCTATGGTCCTGAATCTTGAAGAAGACAATGTGGGCGTAGTATTGTTTGGTACATCTCAGGGTATCGTAGAGGGATCTACAGTAAAAAGAACACAGCGTATCGCTTCACTTAAAGTAGGTGAGCAAATGGTAGGCCGTGTAGTAGACACTCTTGGTTTTCCAATTGATGGTAAAGGCCCTATCGGTGGTGACCTTTATGAGATGCCTCTTGAGCGTAAAGCTCCGGGAGTTATCTTCCGTCAGCCGGTAACTGAGCCACTACAAACAGGTGTAAAAGCTGTTGATGCCATGATTCCTGTAGGACGTGGTCAGCGTGAGCTTGTAATTGGTGACCGTCAGACTGGTAAAACTACTGTATGTATTGATACCATCCTTAACCAGAAAGAATTTTATGATGCTGGGCAACCGGTATTCTGTATATATGTTGCTGTTGGGCAAAAAGCTTCTACAGTAGCAGGTATCGCAAAAACACTAGAAGAGAAAGGCGCAATGGCTTATACAGTTATCGTTGCTGCTAATGCTTCTGACCCTGCTGCAATGCAGGTTTACGCTCCGTTTGCAGGTGCTGCAATTGGTGAGTACTTCCGTGATACTGGCCGTCCGGCTCTTATCATTTATGATGATCTTTCTAAACAGGCAGTTGCTTACCGTGAGGTATCGCTTCTACTTAGAAGACCACCAGGACGTGAGGCTTACCCTGGAGACGTATTCTACCTCCACTCAAGACTTCTTGAGCGTGCTGCGAAAGTTATCGCTGATGACGATATCGCTAAAAACATGAATGACCTTCCTGAATCACTTAAGCCAATCGTTAAAGGTGGTGGATCGCTTACTGCACTTCCAATCATCGAAACTCAGGCGGGTGACGTATCAGCATATATCCCAACTAACGTAATCTCGATTACTGACGGTCAGATATTCCTTGAGTCAGATCTATTCAACTCAGGTGTACGTCCGGCTATCAACGTGGGTATCTCTGTATCGCGTGTAGGTGGTAACGCTCAGATCAAATCAATGAAAAAAGTATCTGGTACACTTAAGCTTGACCAGGCACAGTTCCGTGAGCTTGAGGCTTTCGCGAAATTTGGTTCTGACCTTGATGCTGCTACACTAAACGTAATTGAAAAAGGTAGAAGAAACGTTGAGATCCTTAAACAGGCTGTTAACGACCCTTATACTGTAGAAGATCAGGTAGCTATTATTTATGCAGGTTCTAAAAACCTACTTAAAAATGTACCTGTAAGCAAAGTAAAAGAGTTCGAAAAAGACTATATCGAATACCTTAACGCTAAACACAGACCAACTCTTGATGGTCTTAAAGCGGGTAAATTTACAGATGAGATCACTGACGTTCTTGAGAAAGCAGCAGCAGAGATTTCAGCAAAATACTAATAAATTAATGTATCAATTAATCAATGTAGCAATTGTTACATTGATTAATTGCTTAATTATTACATTATAAAATGGCAAACTTAAAGGAAATACGTAACAGGATTGCTTCCGTTTCATCGACAATGCAAATTACGAGTGCGATGAAAATGGTTTCTGCAGCCAAGCTTAAAAAAGCACAGGATGCTATTACGGCCATGAGGCCTTATTCTGAAAAGCTTACTGAGCTATTGCAAAATCTTAGTGCTACCCTTGACAGCGACAACGGAGGAGTATATGCCGAGCAACGCCCGGTAAATAAAGTGCTTATTGTTGCTATTACATCAAACAGGGGTTTATGTGGTGCTTTTAATGCCAATGTGATAAAACAGATAAAAAACCTTCAGGTTGCTTATGCAGGTAAAGAGGTTGATGTTTTAGCTATTGGTAAAAAAGGTAACGACGTACTTAAGAAAACCTGCAATGTTGTTGGAAACAAAAGCGAGCTTTTTGATACCCTTACATTTGAAAATGTAGCTGAGGCAGCACAATCGTTAATGGATAAGTTTGCAGCAGGTGAGTACGACAAGATCGAACTGGTTTATAACCACTTTAAGAATGCCGCTACTCAGGTTGTGCTTACAGAGCAGTTCCTTCCGTTAGAGCCGGCAGCTAAAGATGAAAAAGCAGCTAACAATGCTACTGACTACATTTTTGAGCCTTCTAAAGAAGAGATCGTACTTAGCCTTGTGCCACTTTCGTTAAAAACGCAGTTGTACAAAGCCGTTCGTGACTCTTTTGCTTCTGAGCACGGAGCGCGTATGACAGCGATGCACAAAGCTACCGATAATGCTACTGCATTAAGGAATCAGCTTAAGCTTACTTACAACAAAGCCCGTCAGGCTGCCATTACTAATGAGATCCTTGAGATCGTGGGTGGTGCTGAGGCATTGAACAGCTAATAAACAAAACAAGCATATTTTTGAAAAGGCTTCCGGTTTTCGGGAGCCTTTTTGATTTAAAGCCATTGTATTATGAATATTTTAGGATTTGTACAATTATTCTTTTGTGCCGTAGTTTTTATAATGCTGTAAATTATAATTACTTTTGTTCTAACATAAAACAAACCACTCTTTGAGTTTATATAAAAACCTTTTTAAGCAAACGGCCATATATGGAATAGCGACGGTTGTACCCCGGATATTCAGCTTTTTGCTCACTCCGCTTTATACAAAGCTCCTCCCGGAAAAGGAGTATGGAGAGCAGGCGTTGATTTTTGCAGGAATGGCATTTTTAAATGTTATTCTGGCTTATGGTATGGAGACTGCTTTTTTCAGGTTTTACAGTTCAGAGCCTAAAAAAAATGTAGTTAGTACTTCTACGATTTCACTTTTCTGGTCGTCTATTACATTTTTGGTAGTTGCATTATTAGGGCGAAAATTTCTTGCTGATGCCGGAGATCTTGACGTTGAATATGTAACCTATACTATATGGATACTGGTGCTTGATGCTTTGGTAATCGTGCCGTTCTCTAAGCTCAGAGCCGAAGGCAGGCCATTGCTATACGCAGCAATCAAGATTGGAAATGTTGCGGTGAACCTGTTGTTCAATGTATTCTTTCTGGTTTACTTAAAAGACGTCGCAGCGGCTTATCCGGATAGTTTTTGGTCAACAATTTATCAGGAAGATTTTCAGGTAGGTTACATATTTGTGTCGAACCTTATTGCCAGTTTGCTTACCCTTGTTATACTGTTGCCGCACTATATTAAAACCGAATGGCATTTTGATGTTTCGCTATGGCGAAAGATGATGTGCTACAGTATGCCTGTTATGATCGCCGGATTGGCTTTTGTTATTAACGAGACCTTCGACAGGTTTTTCCTTAAAGCATTTCTTCCGTTGTCTGAAGACAACATTAAAATTAAGATTGGTATTTATTCAGCCTGTTATAAGCTTGCGGTATTTATGACGTTGTTTACAACGGCATTCCGTTTAGGAATTGAACCATTTTTCTTTAGTCATGCAAATCACGAAAATGCGCGTAATACCTATGCAACCATTACCAAGTATTTTGTAATATTCGGTTCGGTTATCCTGTTGGGTGTTGTGGTATTTGCCGACGTTTTAAAAATGCTGATGCTTCAGGATAAATCGTATTGGGAGGGTATGGACGTAGTTCCGCTAATTATCCTTGCTAATTTTTTCCTTGGTATCTATTCTAACCTTTCCGTTTGGTACAAACTATCAGATAAAACCAAAGTGGGAGCTAACATTTCCATTGCGGGTGCTATAGTGACCATAGTACTCAATTACCTGTTGATTCCTTATATGGGCTATATGGGTTCGGCAATTGCAACCATATCGGCATACGGAACCATGATGGGGCTTTCGTTTTACTTTGGCAATAAATATTACCCAATTCCGTATGACATGAAAAAGATATGCCTGTATCTTGGTTTGTCAATAACGCTTTCGGCACTATCATTTTATGTAGATATATTAAGAGAGACGTATATCTTTGGAATACTATCGATAATAGCATTGCTCGCTATAATTTATAAAGGGGAGAAAGAAACCCTGCAACGCATTTTAAAAAGAAAATAACAGATTACAATTATATAATGACAATTAACATCATCAATAAATCGGCACATGCATTGCCAAACTACGAAACTATTGCTTCGGCAGGAATGGACCTTAGGGCTAATATAGATGAGCCTATTGTATTACAACCATTAGGCAGGGCTATCGTAAAGACAGGATTGTTTATTGAACTTCCTATTGGTTACGAAGCACAGGTGCGTCCAAGAAGCGGACTGGCAGCCAAAAAAGGCGTAACGGTTTTAAACAGTCCGGGAACTATTGATGCCGATTACAGAGGTGAGATTGGTGTAATTTTAGTAAATTTATCGAATGAGCCGTTTACTATAGAAAATGGCGAAAGAATTGCCCAGCTGATTATTGCCAGACATGAGCGTGCCGAGTGGAATGAGGTAGAAGTATTAACAGAAACTTCGAGGGGAGAAGGCGGCTTTGGCAGTACAGGTGTAAAGTAACCAACAAACCAAGCCTATATGACGCAATTTTTTAAATTCTGTTTTATTCTCTTTTTAGGGTGTTCGACTGTAACATCGGCTCAGGACAAAAAACAACAGAAAGAAATAAAGAAACTTTCTGAAAAAGCCTGTGAATGTACTGATGATGTATCATCGGCACTCATTAAAGAAGAGATAATTGATAAAATAAATTTCTGTATCACCCAGGCCATCGTCAACGAGCAGATGGATGAATCTTTGAAAGAATTAAAGAATATTCAAAAACTGCTTAAGGAAACGAAATGGGAGACAAGAGTAGAGAATGGCGATACAGTTTATGTTGCAGATAAAGGCAGTAAAAGCGTAATTTTAGCGGATAAGAATTTCCAGGAGATTCAGGACTATATGATGAAGAACTGCAAGCGCATGAAAACGCTGATTGGCAGTGAAGATTTAGCATCTGATAAATCATATTCTTCAAATCCTGAAGCAATGAAGTTTTATACCGAGGGTAATAAATATGCTGAAAAAGGTAAAAATGATAAAGCTATAGAAAGCTATAAGAAGGCGGTAAAGGCAGATCCGGAATTTGCTTTTGCATGGGATAACCTTGGACTTTCATACCGAAAAGCAAATAATTATGAAGAAGCAATAAAATGCTATAATAAATCGCTGGAAGTTGATCCATTCGGAATTTTGCCTCTTCAAAATCTTGCTGTGGTATACGAGTATACCAAAGATTATAAAGCAGCGGCAGGAACCTACAGCAAACTAATAGAAAGTGACAGTAATAACCCGGAAGGGTATTATGGGGCTGGTAGAGCTTATTACATGGCGGGCGATTATGAAAAAGGGGTTGATAACATGTTTAAAGCCTTTGTGATTTATACAGAAACCAGATCGCCATATGCAAGTGATGCTCAGAATAATCTCGCTTTCTTTTACAGTGACCTGAAAAAACAGGGTAAGGAGAAAATATTTGAGGATATGGCGGCAAAAAATAAAGTTGATATAAAATAATAGAGAGAACATTATTATGTTCTTTGAGAATTACAAACAAACTACTAAATGAAAATTATAGTTCCTATGGCCGGGCGTGGTTCTCGCCTTCGCCCACATACACTTACAGTTCCAAAACCATTAATACCAATTGCAGGCAAACCTATCGTTCACAGGCTTGTTGAAGATATTGCAGGAGTGCTTAACCAGAAGATCGAAGAGATTGCGTTTATCGTAAGCCGTGATTTTGGTACTCAGGTAGAAACCGACCTTGTGGCTATTGCTGAAAAGCTTGGTGCTAAAGGTTCTATATACTATCAGGAGAAACCATTGGGTACTGCCCATGCTATTATGAGTGCTAAAGAATCGATCAGCGGACCTGTGGTTGTGGCTTATGCTGATACACTTTTCAGAGCCGATTTTACGTTAGATACTACAGCCGACAGTGTTATCTGGGTAAAGCAGGTTGAAGACCCGAGTGCTTTTGGCGTGGTTCAGCTTAATGAGAAGAACGAGATCGTTGATTTTGTTGAGAAACCTAAAGACTTTGTTTCTGATCTTGCTATTATTGGTATTTACTATTTCAAGAGCGGTGAAACACTTCGTGCCGAGCTTCAGTACCTGTTAGACAACAACGTTACTAAAGGCGGCGAGTACCAGCTTACCGATGCTCTTGAGAACATGAAAGAGAAAGGCATGAAATTTGTGCCGGGGAAAGTAGATGAGTGGATGGACTGCGGTAACAAGAACGTAACGGTAGAGACTAACTCACGTATGCTGGGCTTCCTTCATGCAGATGGTGAAAACCTGGTATCGGCTACGGTAAAGATGGAAAACAGTACTATCATCCCTCCTTGTTTTATTGGAGAAAATGTAGTCCTTAAAAATTCTACCATCGGGCCATACGTTTCGTTGGGCGACAACTCTCATGTAGAGAACACCATTATAAAAAACAGCCTTGTGCAAACGCACGCCACAATTAATAATGCCGTGCTGGATAACGGGATGATAGGTAATCATGCGGCTTTTAACGGTAAATTTACCAGCATTAGCATTGGTGACTATTCAGTTATAGAATAAGAGATATGAAATTTAAAATCCTTTTTTGCGGAGCATTGCTTTCGGGTTCATTACTGATACCCGGCACGCTGCATGCCCAGGAGCCAAAGGAACCCGATCAGGTAGCATTGGCTAATGATGAGTTTGAAAACAACTTTTTTGAGGCGCTAAAGCAAAAAGGAATTGAAAATTATGATAAAGCGATTAAATCGCTTGAAAAGTGCCTGGCTAAAGATCCTCAGAATGCTGTGGTGCTTCATGAACTGGGTAAAAATTACCTTTCGCTAAAAAATTATCCTGAAGCCGAAAAAGCATTTCTTAAGGCTCGCGATCTTGACCCAAACAATCGTTGGTACTGGCAAAGCCTGTATGATGTGTACTATGAAACGAAAGATTTTAATAAATCGATTCCGGTAGTGCAAAAACTTACAGAGTGGCGCAAGCAATACTATCAGGAAGATCTGGTGTCATTATATATGTATACCCAACAGTTTGATAAAGCGCTCGATCTTATCAATGAGATGGAACAAACGGTAGGGATGTCTGAGAAACGAGAGATGTACAAGCTACAGATTCTTAGTGACAGCAAGTACAGGAAACCGCAAAAGGAAACTCTTGAGGAAGCGATAAAGAAAAACCCTAAAGAGGAATCGAATTATCTTGAGCTGATCTATTTGTATTCTGAAAGCAATCAGGAGCAAAAGGCTCAGGAAGTTGCAAAAAAACTGGAGAAGGAAATCCCGGGATCGGACTGGGCACAGGTAAGTCTTTTTAAGTTCAACCTTAATAACAACGATGGTAAAAAAGCTGCCGAATCGATGTTCAGGGTATTGGACAGCAAAAAGATTGACCGCAAGATAAAACACAGGGTGCTGAATGAGTTCCTTATTTATGCTTCGAACAATCCGCAGTACATGGGAGATCTTGATAAGGCAGTTGGGTATTTTGAAGACGACAAACAGGTTAATGTGCCTAAAGAGATAGGGAAGTTCTTTTTCAGTAAAAACAGATATCCTGAGGCAATAAAATATTTCGAACGCGGACTTATCCAAAAACCTGATGATATCGAAACGGTTGAGTTATTACTATACACTTATACCGAAGCAGCGCAGTATGACAGGCTGCTGAAAAAATCGGAAGAATATATTGAGCTGTATCCTACCCAGGCCCGACTGTACTATTTTGCTGGACTTGCTTCAAATCAGCAAAAACAATATCCAAAGGCGAAACATTATCTGGAAACAGGAATCGATTTTGTGGTTGAAGATCCCGAACTTGAATTGAAGATTACCAAACAGCTTGTAGATACCTACACAGCATTGGGCGATAATAAAAAGAAAAATGAAATGGCTCAGCGTCAGGCTAAGCTTGAAAAATCGAAAAGCAATTAATGAAAAAATTACTGGTCATAACCCTTGCGGTACTATCGCTTACGTCGTGTAAAACAGCGCAAAAGGCTTTAATGTCTGAGGATAAGGCTGCTGAGCAAAAAGCGGTTAAAGAAATTGTAGATGGACACTATAGTAACGCTAAGGATTTTAAGACGTTGCTTATAAAAGCATCGGGGCATTACAAAAAAGGGAGCACTTCTTTTAATGCAAATGCCGAAATACGTGTTAAGAAAGATGAGATCATTCTGGTAAGCGTGCGCGTACTGGGTATCACAGTTGCTAAAGCAATTATTACACCTACCAGGGTAAGCTATTATGCAAAGACTACCAATGAATATTTTGACGGTAACTATGCTGCACTTAGCAAATGGCTTGGTAACGATCTTGACTATACCAAGGTACAGAATATCCTTTTAGGGAATGCTTTGTATGATCTTAACAAAGGAAATTATATAGGTTCACTTGAAGATGGTATGCACAAGCTACAATCTGCAGACAGATCGGCGATATCTAAATTATTCTTTTTTGAAGGGAGTAAATTTTTACTGAAAAAAGAAACATTTAAAACTTCAGGAAATATTCCGCAAAGCCTGGATATCCAGTATGCTTCTTATAAGGAATATCCAAAAGCGGTACTGCCGGCGGTAATTAACATCGAAGGTGAGCAGCAGGAGAGAATAAATGTAGACATTGAATATAATACTGTAACCTTCGATGAAAACCTTACATTCCCGTATGAGGTACCCGAAGGAATGGAACAGATTTTTATAGACTAAACCCAAAACCAGACATGACCAGATTTTTCTTTATTATTTTTTTCTTAGGCTTTACCGTTCTTGGCTATGGCCAGGTAGATCAGCGTAAAAAACTGGAGCAGCGCAAAGCACAGATTTTAAAAGAAATGAAGGAGCTGCAAAATCTTGAGTCGCAAAGCAAGACTAAAGAAAAATCAGTATTGGGGAAAATAGAAGAAAACAGTACTAAGATCAAGCTTAGTGAAAGGCTTATCAGTACAACTTCTAAACAAACTCGCCTGCTTACCGATGATATTTACACAAATCAGCTTAGCATCAATCAGCTTAAGCGTGAACTAAAAGTGCTTAAGGAGGATTATGCCAATATGGTGGTAAAAGCATATAAGAGCAGATCGGAACAAAGCCGTATCATGTTTATTCTTTCTTCTGAGAATTTTCTACAAGCTTATAAACGCATGCAGTACATGAAACAGTATGCAAGTTTCAGGAAAGTACAGGGTGAGGAGATTCGTTCCAAAATGGCTGAACTTGAATTAAGAGTAGAAGCATTGTCAAGTCAAAAGAAAGAAAAAGAAGTGTTGCTTGCCGAAAGCGAAAAACAGAAGAAAGATCTTGAACAGGATAAGCAGGAGCAGGAAAAGTTAGTGAAAGCTATCCGTAAGGATAAGAAAAAATATGCTTCGGAGATTAAGAAAAAGCAACAGGAAGCAAAAGAGATTGACAGAAAAATAGAGAAGGCCATAAAAGATGCGATCGCTGCTGCCAACAGAAAGGCTGCTGCCAAAGCAAAAAGTGCAGCCGAAAAGAAAGAGATTACAGAAGCTGCTAAAAAAGAACCTAACAAAATTGTAATGACTAAAGAAGAGAAACTTCTTGCTAACAGTTTTGTGGCTAATAAAGGTAAACTGCCATGGCCTGTGCGTGAAGGATATCTTTCTGCGCGATTCGGCAGACATGAAAGCCCTTATGATAAGGATGTAATTGTTGATAATAATTATATTGAGATAACAACCAATCCGGGTAGTGCCGTTAGGGCAATTTACAATGGAGAGGTTACTGCGGTGCAAATTGTGGCCGGTACCAAAGCAGTTACCATAAGGCATGGTGATTACATGACTATTTATTTTAACCTTGGGGCGGTAAGTGTAAATGTGGGCGACAAGGTAACGACATCTCAAAATATAGGGCAGGTATATACCTATCCTTCGGGGAAAACAGTAATGAGATTCTATGTGTCGCAAAATGCTAAATTCCAGAATCCAGAATCGTGGATTACAAGATAAAAAAATCCCTCGCTTAGCGAGGGATTTTTGTTTTATAGAAACAACGCTTTTAATTCGGTAGCTTCATGCGGGTTCATTTTGCCTGCCAGTACAAGGCTTAGCTGTTTTCTTCTCAGCGCAGCGTCATAGCGTTGTTTTTCAAGTTCGGTCTGGGGTTCAATAATTGGTACTTCAACCGGTCTTCCTGTTTCATCAACGGCAACAAAAGTGTAAATGGCTTCATTTGCTTTATGCCTTATTCCGCTTTCACGGTCTTCGATCCAAACATCAATAAACACTTCCATCGAGGTTTTAAAAGTGCGGGATATTTTTGCCTCAACGGTAACAACACTTCCTAATGGAATAGCGCGGTTAAAAGCAACGTGGTTCACAGATGCCGTAACAACAATACGACGTGAATGCCTTCTGGCGGCAATGCTCGCGGCACGATCCATGCGGGCCAGCAATTCTCCACCAAAAAGGTTGTTAAGCGGATTGGTCTCACCCGGTAAAACCAGGTCGGTCATAATGCAAATAGAGTCTGAAGGATATTTTGCCTGCATGCGTTTTTTTTGCAAAGATAGTACAGATGCAGATGCAAAAAAAATCTCCCCGTTTGGGGAGACTCAATTTTATAATTCTTTTACCAAAAGCCAGGCATCGCTGTTTTCAGTTTGTTTGATCTTATTCATTTTCGCCTGTGCTTCAGCATAGGTTTTAAAGCTTCCGTAACCTACCTGAAAAAGGCCGAATTTGTTTTTACCCAGTTTTCTGGCGTTGTAACCTTTAGATACAAGTTCGCCCACTGCTTTTTCAGCATTTTCCTCGCTCTTAAAAGCTCCAGCTACAACATGGTAAGGATAGGTAGATGCGCTTTCTTCTTTAACAGGAAGGCTTACTGCCGGCATAGGCGCCTCTATAAAAAAGGTAGCCTGTTGTATTTTTTCGTTTACACGATCCTGTACCGATTGCTCTACAAGCAGGGTTTGTTGTGCAATCTCATGGTCGCGGTATACTTTAAATCCTGCTCCGCTTGCACTTGTCATTACAACAAATATAGCGGCATATTTAAGATATGAGTAGTTTTTCTTTCTTTCCGGAGTAAATATTACCGGAGCCATTTCTTCCACTTTTTCGGCAACAGCTTTAAGCTCTTCTCTTTTTATGGCTGGAGAAATTACATTGGTAAGTCCAAACGCTTCAGCAAGGTAATTTACCGGAGTATCAGGCGTGAAAACAATATTGCCTTCTATGTTATGAGCAATAGTCCCAAGGTTCTTAAGAATAAGGGTTTCCCAGTTTTGAAGCCTTTTATTCCAGCTTTCAACAGTCTGGGTAATATTGGCTACAGCCTGATCGTAAGAAATTTTTTCCTGTAATGCGATATGATTGGCTAAAAGCCCGTCATTATTTTTTAAATTCGCATTGAATGAAATTAGTTTTTTAGGAGGATAGAACGTATAGGTGTCATTGTTAAGCTGCGCGGGCTGTGTGTCCGTAAGAAATGCGCCAAAGCCGGGAACGCTAACGCACTGGTAGCGATACAATAAAGCCGATATGTGTTTTTCTATCATCATAACAACAAAATTAACAATTCGACGCAAGTTGCAAAATTTTATTCACAATTTTTATTAACAACGCCAGAGAATCCGATAAACGCCATATAAAACCGATTAATGACTGATTTTGAATTACTTAATGCTCTTGCGCTGATGCGCGTTGAGGGTGTGGGCGACATTGTTGCCAAAAGGCTTATTAACCATTTAGGTTCTGCCGAAGCTGTTTTCAAAGCAAAAAAATCACAGATAACTGCCATAGAAGGAATAGGAGATGTTGTATACAACAGCCTGAAAAAGGCCGATACTTTTAAGCTGGCCGAAGCCGAAATGAAATTTATTGCAGACAGCGGCATCACTCCTTTATATTATCAGGACAAAACGTACCCTGACAGACTTAAACACTGTATAGACGGACCTGTTGTTTTGTTCACATCCGGAGATATTAATCTTGAGAACCGAAAAACGATCAGCATAGTGGGAACCCGCCAGATGACCTCTTATGGTTCCGACTTTTGCCGTAAACTTATTGAAGACCTCGCTCCGCTCAACCCTGTTATCATCAGCGGCTTTGCATATGGGGTAGATATTCATGCTCATGCTGTTGCCATGGAACTCGGCTTACAAACTATAGGTGTTGTGGCTCACGGGCTCAACCAGGTATATCCTAAGGTACATAAAAAGTACGTCTCTAAAATGGAGGAGAACGGTGGTTTTATGACAGAGTTTTGGAGCACGTCAAATCCGGATAAAGAAAATTTCGTAAAACGTAACCGCATTGTGGCAGGGCTTAGCGAAGCAACTATTATTATAGAAAGTGCTGATAAAGGCGGTTCACTGATAACGGCCAATATTGCGAACGATTATAATCGTGATGTATTTGCTGTTCCGGGGCGTATTACCGATAAATACAGTATGGGTTGTAATAATTTAATAAAGAGTCAGCGCGCCAATGTGCTAACCACTGCTGCCGATCTTGTTTATATGCTTAACTGGCAATTGGAAGACGAAAAAAAGAAGCCGGTGCAAAAACAGCTTTTTGTTGTGCTTGAAGATGATGAACAAAAAGTATATGATTTTTTACAAAAGCATGGGAAGGAACTAATGGATGTTATTGCCCTCGAATGCGAAATGCCAATCTTTAAAATATCGTCGTTACTCCTTAATATGGAACTGAAGGGAGTGATTCGCCCACTGCCCGGTAAATTGTTTGAGGCGATATAGTGATTCAGAGTTCAGAGTTCAGAGTTCAGAGTTCAGAGTTCAGAGTTCAGAGTTCAGAGTTCAGAGTTCAGAGTTCAGAGTTCAGAGTTCAAAAAAAGAGCCACAAATTACACTAATTCCACCAATTCGCGATAATTTGTGTAATTCGTGGCAACTGTAAACTGACCACTGTAAACTGTCAACTAACTATTCGTATCCCAGTTTTACTCTTACTCTTGATAGTACTCCGTTGGCAATGGTCGCTGCCTTTTCGGCACCGGCTTTTAACAGGGCATCTACTTCGTCAAGGTTATTGATGTAATAGGCGTATTTTTCACGGATAGGAGCAAACTTGTCAACGATAAGTTCAAACAATGCCTGTTTCGCATGGCCATAACCGTAGTTACCCCCAAGGTAGTTGGCTCTCATTGCCTCGATTTGTTCCGGAGTCCCTAATAATTTGTAAAGCGCAAATACATTACAGGTATCCGGGTTTTTAGGTTCTTCCAGCGGAGTACTGTCTGTTTGTATTGCCATTACCTGTTTGCGCAGCGGTTTGTCTTCAACAAAAATATTGATGAAGTTGTTGCGCGACTTACTCATTTTTTCGCCATCGATACCCGGAATAATTTTGGTATCATCGCTGGTAACCGCTTCAGGTAATACAAAGGTTTCACCCATTTGGTGGTTAAAGCGTGAGGCTACATCACGGGTAATCTCAAGGTGCTGCAGCTGGTCTTTACCTACAGGTACAAACTGAGCATCATATAATAATATATCGGCAGCCATAAGCATAGGGTAGGTAAACAATCCGGCGTTTACATCCTCCAGCCTGTCGGCTTTGTCTTTAAAAGAGTGGGCAAGCGTTAGTCGCTGAAACGGAAAGAAACAGCTAAGGTACCATGAAAGCTCTGCCGTTTGAGGCACATCGCTCTGGCGGTAAAAAGTAACCTTGTTAAGGTCAAGGCCACAGGCAAGCCATGTAGCCGCCACGCTATAGGTATTAGCGCGCAGGGTTTCGCCATCTTTGATCTGCGTAATAGAATGCAAATCGGCTATAAATAAAAATGAATCGTTCTCTGGTTTATTGGCCATTTCCACGGCCGGTAGTATAGCCCCCAGCAGGTTACCCAGGTGAGGGGTTCCGGTGCTTTGCACCCCGGTTAATATTCTTGCCATTCTACAAAAAATTGAATTTACACAAAGGTAAACGATTTGGGCAGAAAATAAGGATTGAATCCTTACATTTGGAATATATGAAAATAGCACGATATTTTTTATGGACACTGTGGCGAATTTGGTTCTATATCCTTATGGGAGTGCCAATTATAGTTTTGTCTCCATTACTTATCATAACGATATCATCCGAAAAAACCTATCCGCAGTTTTTTGTGCTTGCACGGATGTGGGCAAAAATCATCCTGTTCGGGATGGGACTTCCGTATAAGATAGAACGTGATGAGCAAATACAAAAAGGCAAAAGTTATATGCTTGTAGCCAATCATACATCTATGACGGATATAATGCTGATGCTTGTCATTTCGAAAAATCCGTTTGTATTTGTTGGTAAGAAAGAGTTGGTAAAGATTCCCATTTTCGGATTCTTTTATAAGCGTACCTGCATACTGGTAGACCGTAATAGCTCGAAGAGCCGTTTCGAAGTTTTTAAGCGTGCACAAAAAAGGCTCAATCAGGGATTAAGTATTTGCATTTTTCCTGAGGGTGGCGTTCCGGATGATGAATCGATACTGCTTGATGAATTTAAGGATGGAGCTTTCAGGCTTGCCATTGAACACCAGATTCCTATTGTGCCGATGAGTTTTTATGATAACAAAAAACGTTTTTCGTTTAGCTTTTTTAGTGGAAAACCGGGATTGCTAAGGGCTAAAGTGCATCACTTTGTACCAACCGACGGGTTATCGATGGAAGATAAGACTGACCTGAAAAACCTGAAAGATAAAGTATGGCAGATACTTTATAATGATTTGGTGGAGAAAGCAAAAAAATAAAAGCACCTCTGTGACTGCAGAAGTGCTTTTACTAATAGAACTACCTAATAAAATTTCCGAACCTAACCAACAAGGTTTAGAAACTAAAACTTACACCCGAGTAAAGCCCAACGAAATAAGGTTTAAAGTTACCTGCATTTCTGCTGTAGGCGTTCACCTGGTATTTGAATGTAGGTTCAAAGCTGGCCTGGAACGAATCCCAGAATTTGTATTTGAAACCAACACCTAAATTAGTACTGAAGTGTAGGTTGTTAAGGTTTTGTGCCTTACCTACCTCGGTGCTCATACCGGTAGATGATACCACGCTCACATTATTCTCATTAAGGAATAGCGAACTCACGCCACCTATAAGGTCTACACCAAATTTATTATTTACCAATGCATAGCTCATTTCCAAAGGAATCTCTATGTATCCTGTTTTCTGAATCATCGAACCTTCAACAAGCTGTGTGCTTTGCCCATCTATAAGGAATACATCCGGAGCTGCAGCATCGGCAGGCTGAATGACAAAACCTGTTGCTTTAGCAGTTCCGATATTTGAAGTTCCGCCGTTTAGCGATGCATAATAGGCAATATCGTTTGTTGAATAGTTCAGGTTAACACTGTTGATACCCGAACGTATGCTTATCCTGTCGGTAACGGCATAGTTAATGCCAAGACCGTAGCTCAGGTCGTTATCGTAGCTTTTGCTGTTTCCGGCTAATTGTTCATTGATTGGCGATCCTGCCGATAGCGAGTTGTAGAATACCGGAGCAACCTGAGGTCTTATGTTCCAGCGGTCTTTACTCTTTTTGTTTTCGGCAAGCTCCTTGTCTTTTTCTTCTCCTTTCAGTTTTTCCTCAAGCAGTTTTTCAAGCTCGTTTTGCGGAACCACTTTATTGGTGTCAACTACAGTTTGTGCTACTTCACCACCTACCGGAATATTCTTGTCGATGATTACGTTGCCTTTAGCAGCAGGGTCGTTTGTGCCGCTTGTGGTATTTGTGCCCGAAGCATTTTCTTTAGTAGCTGCGTCGTTGGCAGAGGCTATACCGTTAGCAGCATTTTGTTTTTGCAGATTACTGTTGGCAGCAGGATTGGTACTGTCTGTATTTTTGATTGATGATTTAGCATCTGTACCGGCAATACCTTCAGAAGCAATTGGCGTAGTGTTAGCGTTGCCATTTTGTTTCTGGGTTGTATTTCCATTATTAGGTGTACTGCCTACATTGCTGCCTGATGATTTTGCATCGGTTGCTGCGATACCTTCAGTTGCTGTAGATGTCGCATTGCCATTTTGTCTTTGCGCCGTATTCGCAGCATTCGTAAGACCTGTATTGCTGCCTGTGTTTGATCCCGCTGTTTTGCCGTTTGTGGTAGCAATACCTTCGTTAGCAGGTGAATTAGGTGCTATGCCGTTATTGTCAGCAGTATTGATACCGTTTTTATTGTTTTTGCTGTTTGAGTTCTGTGTACCGGCAACTGCATTGCTGTTTTGCATTTGGGCATTGCTGTTGTTTTTATTAGTTGTTGACGTGTTGGCAGCGTTCCTGTCATAAGCAACAGCATTATTGTTTTTGCTGCCAAAGCCGTTAGCTGCCGAATTTGCTCTTTGGTTGCGGCTGTTTGTTTGTGTAGCCGAATTTTGTTCGTTATTCTGTGCGGCTTCTTCGCTAACCGCAACAGCTGTATTGTTGTTAGTAGATATGTTGTTTTGAGAAGCTGTTCCTGTTTCTGTTCCCGTAGCCGATGGGCCGGCCTGTGTAGGAGCAGTTGCATCAGGAGATGATGGCATAACAGTGTTTGCCGGAGTAGCGTTTTGATCTTCAACTACTACAGCCGGAGCATTTGTGGCAGGGTTTTCCGCATCGTTAAAGAACAATGTGGCAAGTAGTCCGCCCAGCAGCAATAGTGCTGCCACACCCGATAGCCTTAGCCATAAAGGGGTGACCTTTCCTTTTGTCTTTTTTTCTTCCTGGAGTTCCTCCCGTATGTTTTCCCATACAAATTCAGGGGGAGCCACTTCAAAGTCCTTGAACTTTTCCTGGAATAACCTGTCTATATTGTGTTTCTCATTCATTTTGCAGTCGGTATGCTATTGCCCTGCAGGGCTTCAATTTTTTCTTTTAATATCATTCTTGCACGGGCAAGGTTCGATTTAGAGGTGCCGTCGGTAATGCCCAGCATCTCAGCAATTTCTTTGTGCGAATAACCGTCAATTACATACAGGTTAAAAACCATCCTGTAACGGTCCGGCAGTTCCTGGATAATACCTACAAGGTAGTCCATAGATATGCCTTCGCTATCCACTTCAACTTCGGCCACATCGGGTATGTTCTCGCTAACCAGTTCGAAGATACCTTCAGAGCGGTAGCGTTGCAGTACATTGTTTATCATCACCCTTTTTGCCCAGCCTTCAAAGGAACCTTTGAACTGGAACTGGCCAATTTTCTGGAAGATCAGCAGGAAACCATCCTGTAGGTTATCTTCGGCATCCGCACGATTGCGCGAATACTTAAGACAAGCCGCAAACAACTTAGGAGCAAGAAGCTTGTATAGCTGTTCCTGCGCCCGGATGCTGTTTTGCTGGCAATCCTTTATGAGCTGATCTAAACCCAAATTATATGTTAGTTTAAGTTATTTTTTAACCGGTATCACGATCTGTTCGTATGTTTTGTTGCCTTCTACATCATAACCTGTAAAGAATTTAAAGGTGTAGATATCGTTAGCGAGGGCATAGCTTTCGTCACACGAAAAAGTAAAGCTTTGCTCGTCTTTATTTTCTTTTTCATAATTCCTGCATTCACCTTCAAGGCGCACCATTGTTTGTATGGCAATAACCACGGCATTGCCGTCTTTTTCAGAAACAAAATGGTCAAACAGGTAACAGCCGTTAGGTTTTGTAAAGCCAACCCTTACCTCATAGGTATGGCCGGGCTCTACCCATTGTGGGAATATAACCCAGTCGGCAGGCAGGAATTCAACATTATATTGTGGTGCTTCATCAGGCTCCATGTTACATGATGAAAGAATAAATAATGCTGTAAATAATAGTAAAATCTTTTTCATAAATCAATCAGCGTAAAAAACCGGTTTATAGATAGATACAAAAAACGTAAAAGGTTGCGTAATAGCAATAAAAAAACCCGAAAAAATCGGGTTTTAATTATAAATTTAAGATGCCTGTTCTTTTATCATCTCTTTTATTTTCAGTTCAAGCTCTTCAGCGAGTTCCGGATTGTCTTTTATCAGGGCTTTTACAGCGTCGCGTCCCTGGCCTAATTTGGTGTCGCCGTAGCTAAACCATGAGCCCGATTTCTTGATAATCTCGAACTCTACCGCAAGGTCAAGTATCTCACCTGTTTTAGAAACGCCTTCGCCATACATGATGTCGAATTCAGCGGTTTTGAAAGGAGGTGCCACTTTGTTCTTAACGATCTTCACTTTTGTGCGGTTACCCAGTACGTTCTCACCGTCTTTGATCTGCGCAGCACGGCGGATGTCTATCCTTACCGAAGCGTAGAACTTAAGTGCGTTACCACCCGTAGTGGTTTCCGGGTTACCGAACATCACACCGATCTTCTCACGAAGCTGGTTGATGAAGAATACCGTACAGTTGGTTTTGCTGATAGTAGCGGTAAGCTTTCTAAGTGCCTGAGACATCAAACGTGCGTGAAGACCCATTTTAGAATCTCCCATTTCGCCTTCGATCTCGCTCTTAGGTGTAAGTGCCGCAACCGAGTCGATTACCACGATATCAATAGCACCCGAACGGATAAGGTTCTCGGCAATCTCTAATGCCTGCTCACCATTGTCCGGCTGTGATATGATAAGGTTTTCGATGTCAACGCCAAGTTTTTCTGCATACACACGGTCAAACGCGTGCTCGGCATCAATAAAGGCAGCGATACCGCCTGCTTTTTGCGCTTCAGAAATAGCGTGAAGCGTAAGTGTGGTTTTACCTGACGATTCAGGTCCGTATATTTCTATTATCCTTCCGCGAGGGTAACCGTTAACGCCAAGGGCAAGGTCTACACCCAGCGATCCGGATGGGATTGACTCAACTTCTTCAACAGCCTGGTCGCCCAGTTTCATCACCGTTCCTTTACCGTAAGCCTTGTCCAGTTTATCTAATGTAAGCTGTAATGCCTTCAGTTTTGCTTCTTTATCTCCGCTCATTTTTTGTATATGATTTTGGGTAAAAATAATGCTTTTTTTTGGTGTGGCAATGTGAGGATGAGGGTTGTGGATAAGTTTATTTATGTTAAAAAGAATCTTACATTAAATTAATGGTTTAAGGAAAATTGATAATTTAGTTCACAATAATTTTTAAGGATATGAATAAGGAGGAAGTACAAAAAGATTACTTGAAAAACAAACATGATCATTTAAAATTGGCTGAAAACCTTAAACACGCGTTAGAAGGTTTTCTAGTAGATAATGAAATTTCTTTCCATACAGTTTCTTTTAGAATTAAAGAATTTGAATCCTATCAGGAAAAAATTGAAAGAAAAGGATATGATGATCCGATTGAGCAAATTGAAGATTTTTGCGGTTTGAGAATAGTATGTTTTTATCCAACTGATTTACAAAGAATAGCTCAGGTAATAGCTCAAGAATTTGACGTTATTGAATCTATTGATAAAACTGGAAATTTTGAACCTGATAGATTTGGTTATAGGTCTCATCATTATATTGTTAAAATAAAAGAAGATTGGGCAAAAGCACCTAATTATAGAAACTTAGAGAATTTAAAAGCAGAAATTCAAGTAAGAACTATACTTATGCATGCGTGGGCTGATATTGAACATAAATTAGCATACAAGAAAAAAGAAGATATCCCAATAGCGTTTAGAAGGAAACTTTATCAACTGAGCGCTTTACTGGAGATAGCTGATGGCCAATTTCAAGATTTAAAAAATGAGAAAGAAGATTTTAGGAAATCTTTAATTTCTGAAAACAAAGGTGTTTTTGAGTTTGATGTAATGCAAGATTTAAATCTTGATAGTTTACAAGCATACCTTGATTTTAAATTCCCTAGGCATTCGATAGCAGAGAAGTCAACTGGTGATCTTTTAGAAGAATTTATAGAATATGATATTAGCTTAGAAGAATTTGATAAAATGTGCACTGAGATTGAAGATATATTACCAGAAGTAGAGAGGAAAATAAGAGGGAAATCATGGACTTTGGCTCAAGTTGGAGTAGCAAGATTGGTGTTGGATTTAAAATCAGAGGCTTACTGGATTAGCAGACAGGGAGATTTTCCTTCTCCTGAATGGAAAAATGTAGTCAAGAAAATGAGATCCGAATTTTCAAAAAAATAAAAGTATTTCTAATTATGGATTATAAACTCTAAATGAATATGCCTCCTGTCAATTCTAATATATTATCATTAACATCTGAACAACTCGAAATGCTTACCATGAGTGAAGATGATATTGCTAATGGCAGGATTATCTCTGAAGAAGAATTGGATAGGCTTGACGAAGCTTATTTTAAATCAAAAGGAGATTTTTCAAATTAAATAATTTTTCTACCTTTGCAGCCGGTTCCGCCATTGTGAACCAACAACATACTGAAAATATCTCACTTAAAATTGTATAGCATGCAACTGTTCAACACTTTAAGCGCAGAGGAAAGAACCGCCCTGATCGAGGAAAGCGGTAAACAGCGCCTTACGCTGTCTTTCTATGCCTACGCACACATTTCTGATCCAAAACAATTTCGCGATTCGCTTTTCTTAGCCTGGAACCCACTGGAGGTTTTAGGGAGAATTTACGTTGCTAAAGAGGGTATCAACGCCCAGCTTTCGCTTCCGGCTGATCATTTCTATGAATTCAAAGATCATTTAGATACTATCCCGTTCCTGAAAGACATTCGCCTTAACGTGGCGGTGGAGCAGGACGACCTTTCTTTCCTTAAACTTACCATTAAAGTTCGTGATAAAGTCGTTGCCGATGGACTTAACGACGATACTTTTGATGTGACCAATATCGGAGTACACCTGAAAGCACAGGAATTCAATGACATGTTAGAACACCCTGACACTATCGTGGTCGATATGCGTAACCACTACGAGAGCGAGATCGGCCATTTCCGTGGTGCCATCACTCCGGATGTGGACACGTTCCGTGAGTCGTTGCCAATCATCGAAGAGCAACTTTCAGAATATAAAGAGGGCAAAAACCTGCTGATGTACTGTACAGGAGGTATCCGTTGCGAAAAGGCATCGGCGTTCTTTAAACACAAAGGTTTCCAGAATGTGTACCAGCTTGAGGGCGGTATCATTGAATATACACGCCAGGTAAAGGCTGAAGGATTAGAGAGCAAATTCATAGGTAAGAACTTCGTATTCGATGCACGCCTTGGTGAGCGTATTACCGACGATATCGTTTCACAGTGCCACCAGTGCGGTAAGCCATGTGACAACCACACCAACTGTGCTAACGAGGCGTGTCACCTGCTGTTTATCCAGTGTGATGAGTGTAAGGACGCTTCACAAAATTGTTGTTCTGAAGCGTGCCAGGATGTGGTTAACCTGCCTGTTGAAGAGCAGAGAGCATTACGCCGTGGTATCATGAACGGAAACATGATCTTCAAAAAAGGTAAAGCCGACCGCCTTACCTTCAAGAAAACCGGAACGGAAGTTTCTGATGTTGCCTTAGGTACTGCTGCCAAAACTAAAACCGTTCGCCCACGAATCAGAAAAACACTGGTGGGTAAAGGCGAGCACTATTTCCCGAAAGCGGAAGTAGCGCAGTTCATTATGGAAAACGAACTGGCTGTTGGCGATACGGTAATCATTTCAGGTCCTACTACAGGCGAACAGCAACTGGTTATTGAAAAAATGCGCGTTAACGGTCAGGAGGGTACTACCGCTGCAAAAGGCGATAAAGTTACCTTCAGCGTTCCGTTCAGGATCCGTCTTTCCGACAAATTGTTTAAAGTTATAGGGTAACACCTAATTTATATAATTAAGAAACCTGCATGAGAGTGCAGGTTTTTTTGTGGCCTCACCCTTGTTTTCCTCACCCCCAGCCCCTCTCCAATCGAGAGGGGAGCGAAGCAGATTCTTAGTATGGTCGAGTGAAGCTTCACCCTCTCCCTTGGAGAGGGATGGGGTGAGGATATGTATGAGTAGGCTTCCCCTCCTTCGGAGGAGTGGCTGAAAGCCGGGGTGGTCAAAGTAAATTAAAACCACCCCATTCGCCGCGGCGCAACACTTTTCGAAGGAGGGGAAACCTGAATGCGCGTCTCACTCATGCGAAGGAAAGAATCCGCGTCTACCCGTTCAATCCTTGTCATCCGCGTTCAATATTTCATAATAAAGGCAGGTATAATGTTGTTAAACAGTTTACAGTCAGTGAGCTTCGCTCCAATCAAAACCCTTAACAACATTCCCGTAAAAAAATACTATCTTTACCCGCAAAAACATTTTACGAACAAGTAGCGGCCGGGCCGCGATCTATATATAAACACGAACTATGGCATGTACAAACTGTTCTACGGGATCCAAGGATGGACAACCCAGAGGATGTAAGAATAACGGGACCTGCGGGACGGACAGTTGCAATAAACTAACGGTCTTCGACTGGTTATCAAATATGAGCCTCCCGGGAGGCGAAGCGCCTTTTGACTGTGTTGAGGTGCGCTTTAAGAACGGGCGAAAAGAGTTTTACCGAAATACTGAAAAACTTACCCTGAGCATGGGCGACATTGTTGCTACTGAGGCTTCTCCGGGTCACGATATAGGCATTGTTACCCTTACCGGCGAACTGGTAAAGGTACAGATGAAGAAAAAGAATGTAAAAGACAACGCAGAGATTGCGAAGATTTACAGGAAGGCATCGCAAAAGGATATTGATATCTGGAGTGAAGCGCGTGATAAGGAAGAACCGATGAAGGTAGTGGCAAGGGAAATCGCGATTCGACTTAACCTTGAGATGAAGATATCGGATATCGAATTCCAGGGTGATGGGTCGAAAGCGACGTTCTATTACACGGCAAACGACCGTGTCGATTTCCGACAGCTTATCAAAGATTTTGCACGCGAATTCAGCACCCGTATCGAGATGAAACAGGTAGGTTTCCGTCAGGAGGCTTCACGTCTTGGGGGTATTGGATCATGCGGGCGTGAGCTTTGCTGCTCTACATGGCTAACGGACTTTAGGAGTGTAAACACTTCTGCGGCGCGTTACCAACAGTTATCGCTGAATCCACAAAAACTTGCCGGACAATGCGGTAAGCTTAAATGTTGTCTTAACTATGAACTGGACACCTATCTGGATGCGCTGAAAGGCCTGCCGGATATGGATACCAAAGTATATACCGAAAAAGGTGATGCTGTTTGCCAGAAGGTAGACATATTTAAAGGGCTGATGTGGTTTGCCTACACTAATAATATGGCTCACTGGCATGTGCTTAAAGCCGATCAGGTAAAAGAAATTGTAGAACTGAATAAACTGAAACAGCGTGTAAGCTCACTTGAGGATTATGCTGTGGAAGAAGTAGCTCCGGAAGTAGAAAAAACATTCCAGAATGCTATGGGTCAGGACAGTCTTACGCGTTTTGACGCACCTAAGAAAAGGAAAAGACCAGGAAAAGACAAAAAACGGGAGCATGCCCCTGCCGATAAAAGACAGGACAGGCCGGCTGGCGAAAGACCGTCTAACAAAATAGTTCCTGCAAACAAGGAGGCCAGGGATAACCGACCTGAGCGTCCGGAAAGAGTGAACAATGATAAGCCTACAGGCGAAAGAAAGCCTAACGAAAACAGGAACAACAATAACAGGCCTAAAGGCGAGAGAAGACCTAACGAGAACAGGAACAACAACGCTGAAAGACCGGAGAAACCAAGAACGGAAAGACCTCAGGCTGAAAAGCCACAAGGTGAAAATCCAAATGCCGAAAGACCTGAAGGCGAAAGAAAACCTAATAACAGGAATAAGAACCGAAACCATAAAAACCGAAATAAGAAAAATGGTAACGACAAGAATACCGGTGGCAGCCCTACGGAATAGCCTTGCTGTATTTGGCATGCTTTTTTTGGTAATCTCCTGCGACAAGACCCGTGTGTTTGACGAATACAAGGAGCTTGATGGCAAGTGGAAAAAAGATAATAAAGTGTCTTTTAGCTTTGACCAAAAGGATACGGTGTCAAAATATAATATGTTTATTAACGTTAGAAATAACAATGATTATCCGTACAGTAACCTGTTCCTGATTGTTCAGCTTCAGGAGCCGGGCAGCAAGCTTGTAAAGGTAGATACGCTGGAATACCCCATGGCAAACCCCGATGGGAGCCTTATGGGGCAGGGGTTTACCGATATTAAGGAGAGCAAGCTTTGGTATAAGGAAAATGTAAGATTCCCTAAGGCGGGTAAGTATACCGTAACCATTCAGCAGGCGGTGAGAAAGGGTGGTGAAGTGCCGGGCGTTAATGAACTTGACGGGGTAACTGATGTAGGTTTTAGAATTGAGTCAACAGAATAATATTGAAGATGGCGATAAAGAAGACAACAAAAAAATCAAATACAAATTCCGGAGATCATCCGGCTGAATATTTTGTAAAAAAGTTCTGGAAGATTTTCGGGATAGGCTTTGCGTCGATATTCCTTTTCTTCCTTTTGGCTTCGTGGGGAGTATTCGGAAGAATGCCCGACTTTGAGCAATTAGAGAATCCAGATTCTAACGTAGCGACGGAAATTATTTCGGAAGATGGTCAGACCATAGGTAAATTTTACCTTGAGAACCGTACACCGGTTAAGTATGCCGATCTTCCTAAATCACTGGTAGATGCGTTGATTGCTACCGAGGATGAGCGTTTCTTTGAGCACTCAGGTATTGATACCAGAGGTACATTAAGAGCTATGGTTACACTTGGAGGCAGTGGTGGTGCGAGTACAATAACGCAACAGTTGGCCAAGAACCTTTTCCATGGGGAAGGCTCAAGATTTTTCCTTTTCAGGATTGTACAGAAAGCTAAAGAATGGATTATCGCAACCAAGCTTGAAAGGCAGTATACAAAAGAAGAGATCATCGCTATGTACTTTAATACTGTTGATTTTGTAAACAACGCGGTGGGTATACGTTCGGCATCAAAAATATACTTTGGTAAAGAGCCTAAAAACCTTAAGGTTGAAGAAGCAGCCGTGCTTGTAGGTATGCTTAAGAACCCTTCGTTGTACAACCCAATGAAGGAAAAAAGGAAAGAAAAAGTACTAGCTCGCAGGAACACGGTATTAAGCCAGATGGTAAAATACGGAAAACTGGATGAGTCAACTAAGGAGAAACTCGCAGCCCAGCCTATAGTAACCGATTATAATCCCGAAAGCCATAACGAAGGTGTGGCTACCTATTTTAGGGAGTACCTTAGGGACTACATGAAAAAATGGGTTAAGGATAATCCTAAAGATGACGGATCGGAATATGATATTTACCGTGATGGTCTTAAAATATATACAACTATCGATTCTAAAATGCAACAGTATGCCGAAGAGGCAGTACAAGAGCACTTGGCAAATCTTCAGGAGGAATTTTTTATCCAGCAGAAAAAGAATACAAACGCACCTTTCGTAAACATATCTAAGGCTGAAACCGATAAGATATTAGACAGGGCAATGCGCAACTCGGAGCGCTGGAGGATAATGACGGATGAAGGCAAGGATGAAGATGAAATCATAGCTTCGTTTAAGGTAAAAACCGACATGAGAGTGTTTACCTGGAAAGGAGAAAGAGATACTGTAATGACACCAATAGATTCTATCCGTTATTACAAACACTTCCTTCAAACGGGTGTAATGTCTATGAATCCAATCGACGGACACGTAAAAGCATGGGTGGGTGGTATTAACTACAAACACTTCCAATACGATCACGTACAGCAGGGTGCAAGACAGGTAGGTTCTACCTTCAAGCCTTTCGTATATGCAGCAGCTATCGAGCAGCTACATTTATCGCCGTGTGATACCGTGGTAGATGCACCATTCAGTATGCCGAAAGGAAAATATGGTATTGATGCTGACTGGAATCCGCAAAACTCTAACGGACAGTTTATGGGGCCGATCACTTTGAAGAAAGCCCTTGCAAACTCAGTGAATACAATTTCAGCTAAACTGATAGACAGGGTTGGTCCTAAAGCAGTGGTAGATCTTACCCACAAGCTTGGTGTGGAAAGCAAGATACCTGAGCAGCCATCTATTGCGCTTGGAGCAGTTGATATTACAGTTAGTGATATGGTGGCGGCATATAGTACATTCGCTAATCAGGGGGTATATGTAAAACCTATTGTAATCAGTAAGATTGAAGATAAAAATGGCGTATTGTTATTCCAAAGTAAAATGGAAACAAAAGACGTTATGAGTAAAGATATTGCTTATGCTATCATTAAGCTGCTTGAAGGTGTTACCGAGAGTGGATCGGGAGCAAGGCTGAAATGGGGAGGTGCCGGTGGTTCGGGCTATAACCGTATGACAGGTTATCCTTATAAAATCGTAAATCCTGTTGCCGGTAAAACGGGAACAACCCAAAATCAGTCTGACGGATGGTTCATCGGTATGGTGCCTAACCTGGCAACGGGTGTATGGGTAGGTAACGAAGACCGTTCGGCTCACTTTAAAGGGCTTATTTATGGTCAGGGCGCTACCATGGCGCTACCGATATTCGGTTTATTCATGAAGAAATGTTATGCCGACGACACTATTGAGTATAAGATTTCAGAACGACCATTCGAACGACCGGCTAACCTGTCTATTAAAGTAGATTGTGCCAAACCAGTCGTCAAGGATACTACTGCATCAGATACCCTGAATGTAGATATGACAGGGTTTGATTTTTAAATTATACAAAACGTCTTCGAAAGAAGGCGTTTTTTTATATATTTATACGCGAAAACTAAATTCTATTGTATGATTAATAAAAAAGTGCAAAACGTTGGGGAAGCGCTGCACGATATAAAAGACGGCGTAACCATAATGCTTGGCGGTTTTGGCCTTTGTGGTATTCCGGAGAATAGCATTAACGAACTGGTTAAAAAAGGAACAACCAATCTTACCTGTATTTCTAACAATGCCGGAGTTGATGATTTTGGCCTTGGACTGCTGCTGCAAAAGAAACAAATCAAAAAAATGATATCGTCATACGTAGGTGAAAATGCCGAGTTTGAAAGGCAGATGCTTAGTGGCGAACTTGAAGTAGAGCTTACACCTCAGGGTACACTTGCCGAAAAATGCCGTGCTGCACAGGCAGGAATCCCGGCTTTCTTTACACCTGCGGGTTACGGTACTGAAGTGGCTGAAGGTAAAGAAGCACGTGAATTCAACGGAAAGATGCATATTATGGAAGAGGCTTTTAAAGCTGAGTTTTCTATTGTAAAAGCTTGGAAAGGTGACGAAGCGGGTAACCTTATCTTTAAAGGTACTGCCAGGAACTTTAACTCATGTATGGCAGGTGCTGCGAAGATTACTATCGCTGAGGTAGAAGAGCTTGTTCCGGCTGGAGAGCTTGACCCGAACCAAATCCATATTCCTGGCATATTCGTTCAACGAATATTTCAAGGAGAACGATACGAGAAACGCATTGAACAACGAACAGTAAGACAAAGAAGTTAATATGGCACTAGGAAAGGAACAAATCGCGAAGAGAATTGCGAAAGAAGTAAAAGACGGTTACTTTGTTAACCTTGGTATTGGTATACCAACCCTTGTTGCCAATTACGTTAGGCACGATATATCGGTAGAATTTCAGAGTGAGAACGGGGTATTGGGCATGGGTCCGTTTCCGTTTGAAGGTGAGGAGGATGCTGATATCATCAATGCAGGAAAACAAACTATAACAACATTACCGGGTGCATCATTCTTTGATTCAGCACTAAGCTTCGGAATGATACGCGCACAGAAGGTTGACCTTACCATTCTTGGCGCTATGGAAGTAGCAGAGAACGGAGATATTGCCAACTGGAAAATTCCGGGTAAGATGGTAAAAGGCATGGGTGGAGCGATGGATCTTGTAGCTTCGGCTGAGAACATCATCGTTGCCATGATGCACGTAAACAAAGCAGGCGAATCAAAATTGCTTAAGCGTTGTTCGCTACCGCTAACGGGTGTTGGATGCGTGAAGAAAGTAGTTACGGAACTCGCGGTTCTTGAGATCGTACCGGAAGGCTTTAAATTGTTAGAGCGTGCTCCGGGAGTAACTGTTGAAGACATTATAAAAGCAACAGAAGGTAATCTTATCATTGAGGGTGATATCCCTGAAATGGTGATCGATTAAAAATAGAAGTAATGATTAAATTAAAATACTTCAGTATTTTATATTTTCTATGTACCTCAGTATCTGCGCAAAGCATTTATACTGCTTTGCATCATGATAGCCCTGATGATTTAAGAAAAGGAATAAGTGTTAGCGAGATAACTGAAAATAGTATTATTTATGATGCTTCAGGAGCTAAAGTGACCAAAAAAGAAGTAACTCTTTTTAACAATCAAAATAGGGTTACATCAGAAGTAAGGTATGATGACAGTGGGAAAATGACTGACCGTTTAACCTTTATGTATGATTCTACAGGAGTAAAAAAGCTTGCGCGAAAATTCGAACACCTGATAAATGCAAAAGGTTTTGCAAGTGAGACTGCTTTTTATGAATATGACAATAACGGTTTTTTTATTGGGGTAATAGATAAGAACCAGCAGGGAAAAGTAGTAAGTACTACCAAGATTATCAATAATGAAAAAGGATACCCAATAGAATTGAAAGTAACTACTGATCGTACCGATGATTTTGGTAAAGAAGTTGCAGAATATGACTTTCAAAGTAATAGTGTCATGATTACTTCTATTGGACCTCGTGGAAATGTGATATCAACTCACAAAGCCAAAATAGACGATTCAATATATGATAAAGACGAGGTCGTTAATGAAAATGGTGATCTGGTAAAATCAGACGAATATTATTATAAATATGTGTATGATAAAAACCTAAACTGGATAAAACAGACACGATATAAAATAGTAAATGGTAAGCAGGTAAAAGATGCAGAATTTACAAGGAATATAAAATATTCAAAGAATTAATCTCGATTATTATGTAGCAAAGCCCTTTCGTTAGAGAGGGCTTTTTTTAGGTACTGTAGCTAAATCCGCGGGAATTCGCCAAAATCCGCGTCATCCGCGTTCTATTAATTGAGATTTACTTCAGCCTCGAGTCTTCACTTCGCTGTACTCCGGTCGAAATAGCATAGTATACGCCTATCTTTTTCTAAAACTACAAAACGTAAAATTCTGTATCGTATCAAATGGAGTTTTATGGTCAATATTGAAGCATTCCAGTTTTTCAAAACCTTTAGCGAAGACTTCGTTTAATTCTTCCTGAGAATATTGCTTTATATCAATACCGCTACATTTTTTAGGACCATTTTCAGAAAATGTTCCTATTGCAAGTAGTGCATTATTACTTAGTGCTGCATTGGCAATGATAACATAATTGATAATGTCTTTTTCTTCGGTAAGGAAATGAAAAGCCGCACGATCATGCCAGAAATCATATTTCTCTACAGGTTCAAAATGTGCAGCATCGGCAACAATCCATTTTATTTTACCTGCGTTATCGCCCAGTCTTTCTTTAGCTCTTTCCAGTGCTTTTTCTGATATGTCCAACACAGTGATATCGGTATAACCTATATCAAGTAATTGCTCAGCAAAAAAGCTGTCACCACCACCTATATCAATAATTTTAGCATTTTTAGGCAGGTTGTTCTTTATAACGAAATCAAGTGATGTTTGTGGTACCGGCTGGTACCAGCTTACATCCGTTAATTGCTTGGTGTCGTAGATGTTTTGCCAGTGGTCTTGTCTGTTGAAGTCTTCCATTAACTCTTTGGTATAGCGGCAATTAGCTTCTTAGTATATTCTTTCTGCGGATGCGCATACAGTGCATCGGCTTCATTCATTTCCTCAATTTTTCCTTTGTTCATAACCAGTACCTGATCGCTCATGTATTTTACCACGGCAAGGTCGTGCGAAATAAAAATATAGGTAAAGCCAAAGTTCTCCTTTAGCTCGTTAAGCAGGTTAAGGACCTGTGCCTGTACCGAAATATCCAGTGCCGATACCGACTCATCACAAACGATAAGTTTGGGCTGAAGGGCAATGGTTCGGGCAATCCCGATACGCTGTCGCTGACCTCCCGAAAACTCATGTGGATAACGGTTAAAGTGTTCTTCGCCCAATCCTACTCGGTTTAGTATTTCGATGGTCTTTTCACGACGTTCCTTGTCATTTTTGTAAAGCTTGTGCACCTGCATTGGTTCCATGATGGCTTTCCCTACAGTAATACGCGGGTTAAGCGATGAATACGGATCCTGAAAAATGATTTGTATCTCTTTGCGCAGGTCGCGAATTTCTCCGGGTGATAGTTTTGTTAGGTCAACACCACGGTATAGTATCGTTCCGGCAGTAGCTTTGTCTAACTGCAGTATGGCATTGCCAAGTGTTGATTTGCCGCAACCCGATTCGCCCACAAGGCCAAGAGTTTCGCCTTCGTATATCTTAAAGCTTACATCATCAACTGCTTTGAAATGCACATTTTTACCAAATAATCCTGCCGACGATACGTATTCTTTTTCTACATTTTTTACTTCCAGCAATGGCATTTGGCTGTATAGTTTTTCCAGATGTGCTGCGCGCTGCTGTGGCGTTATCTCTTCCGGATTTACAGTACCTTCAAGGTAATCCTGTATAGTAGGCAGTCGCTTAAGGCGAACGTCTAATGACGGGCGCGAACTGATAAGCGCTTTGGTATACGTATGTTTTGGATCATGGAATATCTCTTCCGATTCGCCCTGTTCAACGATTTCACCCCTAAACATCACGATGACCCTGTTGGCAATCTCAGATACCAATGAAAGGTCATGCGAAATAAAGATGATGCTCATTTTGGTTTCCTGCTGTAGTTCTTTCAGCAATAGTATGATTTCCTGCTGAACGGTAACATCAAGAGCCGTGGTAGGTTCGTCGGCAATAAGTATTTTAGGCTTGCAGGCAATAGCCATAGCGATCATAACGCGCTGCTTTTGCCCTCCCGATATCTCATGCGGATAACGGTTGTATATCTTTTCAGGGTTGGGAAGTTTTACTTTTTCAAAAAGAGAAAGTACCTCCTGTTTTATTGCTGCCGCGGTAAGTGATGTATGTTCTTTTAATATTTCTTCTACCTGATAGCCACATTTTAATGACGGATTCAGCGAACTCATAGGTTCTTGAAAGATCATGGCAATGTCATTCCCACGGAGGTTGCGAAGCTCTTTTTGGCTCATGGCCGAAGTATCCTTGCCATCAAACTCAATTTTTCCTTCGGTTATAGCCAATATACCTTTGGGTAATAAGCCCATAACGGCTAATGAAGTAACCGATTTACCTGAACCTGATTCACCCACAATACCAAGTATCTCATTTTCATTCAAAGTAAATGAACTGTTTTTTACTATGGGAATCCACTGGCCTTCTTTACGGGCTGAAATGGTAACGTGGTCTATATGGAGGAGAGGGTTATTCATGAAGTAAAAATAGGCATTTTTGTCCGAAGTCCGAAGTCGGATGTCCGAAGTTAGGATATGGTATATTGGTAATATGGATAGTGAATGGAGCCTCTGACTTCGGACTTCAAACCACTAAACATGTATAATCTCATCATCCACCAAAAGCTCTTCTCTTCTAAAACGAAGCAGTACCTGTGCCACTGCGATAACGTCTTTTTCGCAATAGGTCACTATACGGTCAATGTCTTTCTCTACGTGGTATACATAACCTACCTGGCTGCCGTCGATATCGCCTTTGGGCGAGGGAATGCCTAATATTTTGGTAAGTAGCTTTAGTGAAGTAAAACTTTTATAATCGCCAAATTTCCAAAGCTCCATGGTGTCCAGATGAGGTACTTCCCAAGGTTTTTTGCCAAAGAGGTTCAGCTTAAGCGGTATCGCAATGTTGTTGATGATCATACGACGTGCAATGAATGGAAAATCGAATTCCTTGGCATTGTGTCCGCACATGATATGTTGTGGCTGACTGAAGTGATTGTTCAGCAGGTTGTTGAAGTCTTTTAATATTTTTGACTCTTCCCCATGAAAAGACGTTACCCTGAAGTGGCGGATATCTCCCTTAAATGTAAAGTAACCCACAGAAAGGCATATGATCTTGCCAAACTCCGCCCAAATGCCTGCTTTTTCATAAAATTCTTCAGGTGATTGCCCGTCTTTACGCTGATAGTGTGTTTTCAGGTCGTAAAGGAGCTGGGTCTCTTCGTCAAGAAGGGTATAGTTAGGCTGTTCGGGAACCGTTTCTATATCAAGGAAAAGTATATTTTCGAGGTTTATTCTTTCTAGCATATTTTGTCAACGTTTCTTCATTGCGAGCGCAATATAATGGAGCGTGGCAATCTGAGATTGCTTCGTCGTTCCTCCCTGCCTTTGCCGGCAGGCAGGCTCGCAAAGACCAATCGGGGTTGTTTTACTTTTTCATTACTGTTACTTCTGCCTCTTCTTTAGTCATGGGCAGGCTGTTGCCTTTGCCTTCGTTGGGTTTCATAAGTCCCATCATTTTGTAGGCTTCGTCTACATATACATAAAAGTCGTTGCTGTGCGGGTCGGTCGTAGTTTGTAGTCCTTTGATGTGGCCTAAGCGAACGATAATGATATCATCTTCCGGAATCACGATTACAAACTGGCCCAGGTGCCCACGAAGGTAATACATGTCCTTACCCATATAGTTGTTTAACCAAACGCCATAGGCATACTGCGGTGAGGCAGGAAAACGGGCATGCGTCATTTTGGCTACAGCCGTACTATCTAAAATCTGCTCATTGTTCCATTTTCCGTTATGTTTAAGCAGTTTTCCAAAGCGGGCAAAATCGCGGGCATTACTGGCAATGCAGCAGTAAGCTTTTTCGATACCGTCAGGTTTGTCAATTTGCCAGAGCGCATCGTTATCGGCCCCCATAGGCTGCCAGAATTTTTTAGATACGTAGTCAGAAAGTGTTTCGCCGGTGGCTTTGGTAATTACCATTGCCAGAAGTTCAGTAGCACCGCTTACGTATTCGAATTCTTTACCCGGTTCTTTTATAACCGGAACTCCAAGCATGGTGTCCCACAAGTGGTCGCCAAAGTAAGCGCGGGTAGTTATGGAAAATGCACTGCTGTACTGCTCACCCCAGTCAAGGCCTGTGCTCATAGAAGATAAATCGCCTACAGTAAGTTTTGCTGCAACGCCTTTGCCAAATTCAGGGAAATAATCGGAAACAGGTTGGTCAAGGCTTTTTATCTTGCCTTCCATAATGGCTTTAAACATAGCGGCTGTAACCACCGTTTTTGCCATAGAGAAAGAGTTCGATTTGGAGTCTTTACCATAACCGTCGTAATAGCTTTCGTGCCAGATACTGTCATTTTTAATGATAAGATAGGCTACGGTACCAAGCTCTTTATGAACTTCTTCAAGTCTTTGGGTCGCCTTTACTTTATTATACTCCTTATGGGTAGCCCAGGGTTGTGAAGTGCCTTTTTTAATGGTGCGGTTATCAAAATGGGTATAATCGTCAAGATAGGCGGTAGTCTTACCGTGAAGATACACTACGCGAACAGCTTTTATAAGATAATCAACATCAAAAATGTACATCAGGGCAATGATTGCAGCAATAATGCCGACAAACCAAAGAAGGAATTTTTTCATAAGTATCGGTTAGGATGTTATGACGAATTTACATAAAAAATGGTTAGCTTTTGAGCCTGGTATTATACGAATTATAATCAATTTGCACTAAACAGGATCAGAACAAACTCTGCTGTATAGGAGGAGTTTCATGCTCCAGCAGCCATTTCTTGCGCCATAATCCTCCGGCATATCCGGTTAATGAACCGTCAGAGCCTATTACCCTATGGCAGGGTACAACTACCCAAAGCGGATTCTTTCCATTAGCAGATGCTACGGCGCGTATGGCTTTTACATCGCCAAGTTTTATGGATAGTTCCTGGTAGGAAGTTGTCTTTCCAAACGGGATTTCGAGCAGAGCCTTCCATACTTTTTTCTGGAAATCGGTGCCCTGAGGATTGAGCTGAAAATCAAAAGTATTGCGTTTGCCGTCAAAATATTCGGTTAGCTGCAGGGCTGCGTTCTCAAGGGGCGCTGGTATTTTTTTAGTAACCGGAAGTTCTTCATCCAATACCCATATTTTACAGATGCCATTTTCATCACCCTCAAGAAGGGCAATGCCAAGCGGTGTTTTTATATGGGCCTGTTCCATTTAGGGATTATTAGATTTTTAGACTGCTGGATTATTGGATAAAGATAGCAATAGTTTTTATACCGCAGAGATGCGCTAAGCTGACGTAGAGCTACACTGAGGGTTTGTTGTTGTCAATTGAGCACTCTGCGAATTTCACTTTGTGAAGTATAATCTTTGCGTAACTCTGCGGTATAACTCCTAATCCTCTTCCCCTAATTCGAAAATCTCATTAACGGGTTTTTCAAACAGGCGTGAGATCTTTAATGCCAGTACGGTTGAAGGTACAAATTTTCCGGCTTCCATGGCATTTATGGTCTGACGGCTAACACCAATCTTATCGGCAAGATCCTGCTGGGTAAGGTTAAATATGGCGCGTTGTACTTTTATATTATTCTTCATGATCTGCGGAGTGTTTAAATGTATACAATTTCCAGTTAAAACGGATAATGAAAAATAAAAGATGTGTAAAGAGGGCAATCATCATTACGGTATAGATTATAGATCCGTATACAAACCATACACATAAAAAGAAAAGTAAATAATTTACATAGGTTGACCAAACCAGGCTTTCCAACCTTATTTTCGCCGTCATTTCATCTTCGATCTTTTCTTTTGAAAAGGCAAAAACAAGCCCACTTATCACAAATACTGATATTAAAAGCTCATCAAATATATCATTGGGTATAAACTCAAAATATTTCATTTTCCCAAAGATATCATCGTTCATTACGGCAAATACTGTTGTGTCTAAATTGATGATTTCTGAATCGTCTATTAATAGAAGATAGAACATTACTAATGTTGCGACAATAAACAGTATACCGCTTATTGTTTTAAACTTGTGCGGAAATAAATAATTCGTTTTCATGATGATTGGATTTAAAGTTCAAACGAATGTAAAATAAAATTTCCAATATGACAAATAAACTTTACATTTTGTAAAGTATAAAATTCTTTTAGTAAAGAGTTTACGTCAATATACTTCATAAAAAAAGCCCTCCGCAAAGCGGAAGGCCTTCTATATAGTAAGATGATATACGAATTAGTTAGCTGTAGGTGCAGTTACCGGAGCAGCCTCAGTAGCAGGAGCTAAAACTTTACCTTTGATAGTAAGGATTTTGTTTACGTCGCTGTCGTTTGTAGTTACAGTTACGTTTTTGGTGAAGCTTCCCGGAGATGCAGCGTTAAAAGTTGCAGTTACAGTAGCAGACTCACCTGGTTTAACAGGAGTCTTAGTGTAGTTTGTAGCTGTACATCCGCAAGACGCTTTTACGTTAGTGATAAGTACAGTTTGTTTTGTAGTGTTTTTGAAAGTAAACTCGTGAGAAACCGGTTTACCTTTCTCAATATCACCAAAATTGTGAGTATCTTCTTTCCAAGTGATTCCAGATGGAGTCATATTTTTTGGAGCTTCTTGTGTTGCAGCAGTAGCAGCAGGAGCAGCAGCAGCTTTTTTAGCCGTAGCTGTTTGTGCAGAAGCACCCTGAGCAACAAAGAAGAAAGCACCAACAAGTGCAAGAGTAGATAATTTTAAAGTTTTCATAATCGTAATCAATTAATATTAGTTATTAAATTTTTTCAGTTTTCTATTACACAAATATATTTAGTAAAATCTTCCAATTTGTTAATCGCTTTCAAAGTATTGTTAATGACATGTTAACGGTCACTATTTCAGCGTTTTTTATATGCAGCCCTTCACTAATTTTATACTGCATTATTGTTTTCCTATTTTTGGAGGCAATATACTATTTATAAATAAAACCGTAACCGGTTAAACAAATAACATTCCAAAATTGAAATTTAACACGTTAAATATAATAGTTTTTATTGGTTTACTTGCAATTGTAGGGGTTTTGAGCATGCAGCTTGTGATGCTTAACCAGGCGTATACCTTCGAAAAAAAGGAGGTTGGCGAGAAAATCCACTTCGCATTGCAGGATGTGGTAAACAAGATTTACAGAGACAATAACAATGAACTTCCTGCCGAAACGCCTATAAAAAAAGTGTCGGAAGATTATTATGTTGTGAATGTAAATGATGTTTTTGAGGCAGAAATACTTGAAGTGTACCTTCAAAATGAGTTCCAGAAAGTTAAGCTGGATATGGATTATGAATATGCTATTTACGATTGCGGATCTGACGAGATGATGTATGGAGAATATATAACTGCTGCGGGTAAAGCAAGGACCGATAAGGTTAAATGCGAAAAATGTTTTACCAAGCGTGCAGGTTTGGTTTATTATTTTGCGGTACGTTTTCCACAACTGCGATACAGCTACATTTCTTCGCTTCAGCAATACTGGATTTACACCGGGGTATTATTCCTTGTACTTATTATTTATGTATATTCGGTTTTTCTGATGCTAAAGCAAAAAAAATATACCGAGCTCCAAAAGGATTTTATCAATAATATGACGCATGAGTTCAAGACACCATTATCGTCTATTCTTATTGCTTCTAATTATGCTGCGAAACAGCAAGCCATTGAAAACGATCCCAAACTGAACAAATACCTTAAAATTATAATTGAGCAAAGCAATAAGCTTAACCAGCATATAGAACGTATACTTTCGGTGGCCAAGACAGAATCGTCGTTGGTATCGTTAGAGAAGAAGGAGTTTGATTTGGTAGAGCGTCTGGAACTTGTTCGTGAGAATGCTTCAATAAAATTTGAAAATGCGGTTATCACTTTAAAGAGTGCCAAACCTGAATATTTTATAAAAGCTGACGAGTTTCACTTTTACAATATTGCTTACAACATAGTAGAGAATGCTGTAAAATACAGTGCCGGCAAACCCGAAATAACGATTACCATAAATGAGCCTGGTAAAGGACTTGCAATAAGTTTTAGCGATAACGGTCCGGGTATCGCCCCTGAACATATTGACTATGTGTTCGATCGTTTTTACAGGGTGCCAAGAGAGAACAAGACCGAGGTGGAAGGTTTTGGCATCGGGCTTTTTTATGTAAAAAAGATATGCGAACTTCACGGTTGGAAAATAAGCATTCATAATAATGAGAGTAGTGGCATTACCATTACTATTCATATTCCTAAAAGCAGCATTGTATGAGCCGAAAGAAAATTTTATACGTAGAAGACGATAATACGCTGGCGTTCCTAACGTCAGATAACTTAGAGCAATACTATGAGGTGGTACATTTTGCTAACGGGAAGGATGCTTTTGATGCTTTTAAAAAAGAAGAGTTTGACCTGTGCATACTCGATGTGATGCTACCTGAGATGGATGGCTTTGAACTTGCTGCTGCCATACGGGAACGTAACCTTGCCGTACCTATTATTTTCCTTTCAGCTAAAACACTTAAGGAAGACCGTATAAAAGGACTGAAGCTTGGTGCAGATGATTACCTCATAAAGCCTTACAGCATTGAGGAACTTATCCTGAAAATTGAGGTGTTCCTGCAGCGCAGCCACAAAGTTACACCAACAAAAAGTACAGCCTGTACGATAGGTTCATTTACTTTCGATCCTGAAAATTACGTGATAATAAAAGGAGACGAAAAAATTAGCCTTACCGAAAGGGAGTCGGCATTGCTAAAGCTTTTTATTGATAACAAAAACACCATCCTGAAACGCGAAAAGATCCTTAGGGAACTTTGGGGTACCGATGATTATTTCATGGGAAGAAGCATGGATGTTTTTATCTCACGTTTACGCAAAATTTTCAAGGACGATGAAACTATCAGAATTGAAAATATCCCAAGGATAGGTTTTAAGCTTGTAGCACCGTAAAGCCCCCAACCCCAAAGGGGAGTTTTTCACGTATTGCAATTCCCCCTTTGGGGGGTTAGGGGGCAACACTATAGAAATAATCCTCAAGAGCTTTCAGTTCCTCATCCGTAAAATTTTTAGTGATGGCAAAGTTGGCCTGCATCACTGCATATTGCGAAGGATCTACCAATGGCTCGCCATTGCCTTTAAGGAACTCGACCATATTGCCTTTTTTCTCTTTGTATATTTTCGCAATTTCAATTACGCTTGGTCCAATGATTTTTTGATCGGTCTTGTGGCAGGAGAAGCAGTTTCCTTTGCCATCAAAAATTTCCTGGCCTAATTGTTCTGACGGGCTAAGGTTGGCAGTAGCACCTTCAGAAACTGTTTCGCTTGTAGTGTAAGATGCGTCTTTTTTCTCTTCTTCTTTTTTACAGGCACAAAGGGAAAGTGCAAGGAAAGGGATGATTAGTTTGTGTTTCATTTCAAAGTTTTTGCAAATATAAAAACAACCGCCCCTTCATTATGAAGGGGCGCAGTTAAATTATTTATTCAAAAGTATAGCGGCTTCTTTAGCAAAATACGTCGATATAATATCGGCTCCTGCACGTTTAATGCAGTGCAGCTGCTCGATCATAATCTTGTCGTTGTCCAGCCAGCCTCTTTCGGCAGCAGCCTTGATCATGGCATATTCGCCCGACACATGATATACCGATACCGGTACATTCACGGTATTCTTCACTTCGCGAACGATGTCCAGATAAGCGATACCCGGTTTTACCATAACAATGTCAGCACCTTCTTCTACGTCGTGCAATGCTTCCCTAATGGCTTCAATACGGTTAGCATAATCCATCTGGTAAGTCTTTTTATCCTTCGGTACTTTCACTTCCGATTCTTTTGGAGCACTGTCAAGCGCATCTCTGAAAGGCCCGTAAAAAGATGATGCATATTTGGCACTGTAGCTCATAATACCTACATGCTGAAAACCTGCACTGTCTAGTCCTTCGCGAAGACGCAGCACCCTGCCATCCATCATATCGCTTGGTGCGGCAAAATCGGCTCCCGCCTCGGCGTGGGAAACAGCCATACGTACAAGAGCATCTACAGTTTCGTCGTTAGCCACATCACCATTTTTGATAATGCCATCGTGACCGTAAATAGAATAAGGGTCAAGAGCCACATCGGGCATAACGATAATTTCAGGAACAGCATCTTTAATGGCTTTGATAGCGCGCTGCATCAGTCCGTCAGGATTCCAGGCTTCTTTACCGGTATTGTCCTTTAGTTTATCATCTACTTTTACATAAATGTTTACGGCTTTTATGCCAAGGCTCCAAAGCTCTTTTACTTCCTTAACGGTAAGGTCGATGGAACGGCGAAATATTCCCGGCATAGATGGGATGGCCACTTCTACATTTGTTCCTTCGGCAATGAACATCGGGAACATAAAGTCGTTTGGTGTCAGTATGGTTTCACGTACCAGCGAACGGATGGATTCGTTGGTGCGTAGTCTGCGGTCTCTGTGTATTGGAAACATGATATTAAGTTTTAAGTTTACAGTTGACGGTTGTCAGTCTATAAATTGTATTTAGTTTTTATTTTATTCTTTTCTCTCGTTAAAACATCCGGGGCATTAAACCGATAACCAAAAAATATCGTCCCAAAGCTTACAGCATCATTCATTTCTACTTTGCTTTCGGTGCTATGGTTCGATGCGGTGCCCTTTGTGTAGAGTCCGCCGTAAAAGGTGTCTGAATTATATCCTAACGATATGCTTAGCGAAGCTGTACTCAAAAAATGGGTTTCATCGTCGCCCTCATCATTCATGTACGTTATTCCGCCGCCAAGCGAAAATCCTGCTCCAACAAGAAATTTTTTAGCGATAACCCAGTTGTAATTATATGCCGGAGACAGCGCAACATCTATAAAGTAAGACTTGCCTTTAAGGTCTTCGGTTTTATTGCCGTTCAGTTCTGTGTAATAATAAGAGAGCTGCGGGGCAAAACTTCCGGCACTTTTTAGCTGTCGCTCACTCTGGAAAGCCAGTGCCCTGAAAGAGTAATTCTTATTAAAGACATAGGAAGTGCTTCCGCCTACTTTAAAGGTTTTTAATCCCGAATAGTATATACTAGCCTGAGGAGCCTCTAGGGAGATTCCTTTCTGATAGATAAGATCAAAATGCTGCATCCATCTGCCTGGGAACAGGGTCATGCTGTATGCTGTCATCTTAGAGCCTTTATTGTCTTTGTTCTCGGCAAAGAATTTAGGCGCAATACCAAAACTGAAAGAAATGAAATCGTACTGAACCGAAACGCCTAAGGTGGTTTTTTGATTCGGAACTAAATCTACAGTTAGGTTTTCCTGGCTATAGTCAAGAGTGAATTGATTTGAGGTATTCAGTATAAACAGCTGTGTTGATATCTTGTCTTCAAATTTTTGAATATAAGGATTACTGAGGCTGTCGGTTTGTGCAAAACAACCGCTGCCTGTAAACAACATTGCTGCTATGTATCTGTTTATACCCAATCTATCGGATTTGCCAGTATTTTTATCAGTCGTTCTTCTTCGCTTCCTGCTGCCGGATGATGATCATATACCCATTGCACATGTGGTGGAAGGCTCATTAATATACTCTCCATACGACCGTTGGTCTTAAGCCCAAACAGCGTTCCTTTATCGTGCACAAGGTTGAACTCTACATAACGTCCGCGGCGAATTTCCTGCCAGGTACGGTTTTCATCAGTATAAGCAATATCTTTTCTTCGTTCCACTATCGGTACATAAGCCTGAAGGAAACTGTTGCCCACTTCGGTCACGAAATCATACCAGTTGTCCATACTGAAGTTTTCAGAGGCCTTGCAGTGGTCAAAGAACAATCCGCCTATGCCGCGTGCTTCGTCACGGTGAGCGTTCCAGAAATATTCATCGCACTGTTTTTTGAACTTTGCGTAAAAGTCAGGATTATGTTTATCACAGGCCGTTTTACAGGTTTGGTGAAAATGTTTTGCATCCTCATCAAACAGATAGTAAGGAGTCAGGTCCTGCCCTCCGCCAAACCAGCTGTTTACTACATTACCTTGTTTATCATACATTTCAAAATAACGCCAGTTGGCATGTACAGTCGGTACAAAAGGATTCTTAGGGTGGATGACCAAACTTAACCCGCAGGCAAAGAAATCTACATCGCCTACCTTAAAATAGGCCTGCATTGCCGGAGGTAACGGTCCGTGAACGGCAGAGATATTTACCCCTCCCTTTTCGAACACACTTCCGTTTTCAATAACGCGCGTACGTCCGCCACCGCCTTCGGCGCGTTCCCAAATGTCTTCACGAAATTTTGCAGTACCGTCGACCGCTTCAAGTCCTGAAGTGATGGTGTCCTGTAATTGCTGTATGTATTGGTAAAATTTATTTTTCATTGTTTTTCTCTTTCCTTGGATTTTACCACAAGGGGCACAAGGTTTTACACTAAGGACACAAAGCTTTGTGAACCTTGTGAATATCGTAGTGTACTTTGTGGTTATTTACTCAACGCATTTATCTTATTAAAAATATCAAATGAGAACATTTTGCTTTCGACTTGTATAAAATTGTATAATGCTATGGCTTTATCCTTAAAGGCAGGATTAGCAGCCAGCATATCAGCAAGGCGTTCCATATTGGCAAAATCGAAATGCAGTTTGGTTACATGGGCATTCAGTTCATCACCCGTCATGGCGTCAATGCTTTCATAAGACAATCCAAGCTGCGTCAATAATGGTTGTGCTTCATCTTTCAGCCAGCCTTCAGGAACATAAGCCAGTTCCATAAGCTTGTTCAGGATGTTGTTTATCCTTTCGTTCTCTTCGTCGCGTAGTCCTAAGCTTAGAGGCATTTTTATAGTTTTAAGTTAACGGTTTACAGTTTACAGTCATTCAGCAACCGTGGCAGCTGTGAACCGTAAACTGTAAACTTGTAGCTTATTTATATTCTTTCACAGCATCAATAAATGCTTTGGCGTGGTCTACCGGAATGTTAGGTAGTATGCCGTGGCCTAAATTTACGATATAATTGTCTTTGCCAAACTCATCGATCATCTGGTGTACCATTTTCTTGATAGTTGGTATTGGCGAAAGTAGCCTTGACGGGTCAAAGTTACCTTGTAGTGTAATTCTTCCGCCTGATAGGTAACGGGCGTTACGTGCCGAACACGTCCAGTCAACCCCAAGTGCCGATGCCTTGCTTTGTGCCATATCATTAAGGGCAAACCAACAGCCTTTTCCAAACACGATAACGTGCGTTTCAGGAGCCAGTGCTTCTACGATCTGGTTAATATATTTCCATGAGAATTCCTGATAGTCAACAGGCGATAACATACCACCCCAGCTGTCAAATACCTGAACGGCATTTACACCTGCTTTTACTTTTTCTTTAAGGTAAGCAATGGTAGTATCGGTAATTTTCTGAAGCAGCGCGTGCGCCGCTTCAGGCTGCGAAAAGCAGAAACCTTTGGCAGTATCAAAACTTTTTGAGCCTTTTCCTTCTACCGCATAACAGAAGATCGTCCATGGCGAACCTGCGAAACCGATAAGTGGCACTTCGTCGTTCAGCATTTCTTTGGTCAGCTTAATGGCATCCATCACGTAACCAAGCGTTTCGTGAATGTCCGGTACGCGTACTTTCTCTACGTCCTGAGCCGTGCGTATAGGGTTTGGCAAAAACGGACCTACGCTTTCTTTCATCAGCACTTCAATGCCCATAGCCTGTGGCACCACAAGAATGTCAGAGAACAGGATAGCAGCATCCGGCTTTACAATACGGATAGGCTGTACTGTAATCTCAGCAGCAAGCTCAGGAGTCTGGCAGCGGGTAAAGAAATCATACTTGTCGCGAAGTGCACGGAATTCAGGTAAATACCTGCCTGCCTGGCGCATCATCCATACCGGTGGGCGTTCTACTGTCTCGTTGCGTAATGCTTTTAAGAAAAGGTCGTTTTTTATGCTCATGTTTGTTTTTGTTTTTTACCACAAGGGGCACTATGGTTTTTTCACAAAGTTCACAAGGTTTTCTTTTCACGCGCACAAAGCTTTGTGTTCTTTGTGTCTGCATTGTGTCCTTTGTGGTTAAATACGTTCTTTATAATAATTTATACACTGTATGATTACATTCTCAACCGAGGGCTGATTGGCAATCACTACATTTTGTGTTATATCCTTCAATGCGTTTGCCGTAGTCGTACCAATGCAAAAGCAGGTTTCATTCGTAATGTTGTTTTCTTTCAGGTAACTTTCTACGCCGCTTGGGCTGTAAAAAAGTATGCCATTCAGTTTGCTCTTAATCGTGTGTGGCGAAAGCACGGTTTCATAAGCCTGAATCTCGTTCATTTCAATTCCCGCAGCTTTCAACGCTTCCGGAAGCGTATCTCTTCTCAGGTTGCCCGAGAAAAAGGTAAAGCTTTTATCGGCATAACCTTGAGTAATCGTTTTGGCAAGTTCTTCGGCATAATCGGTGCAGACCTTTACGGTGTAGCCGTAATGTTCAAGGGCTGCTTTGGTTTTTATGCCTACGCAAAAGATACCCTTATCCTTAAGCTGTGCCGACTCACCATTGTGCAAAAAGCTTATTACCGCATTCTGACTGGTAAATATCAGGTTATCCTTTGCGATGCCAATCTCAAAACGTTTCAGGTTAACCGAGATAAAATCGGCTTCCACTACCGACAGTCCTGCATTGAGCAGAAATTGCTTCTGGTTTGCCAAAAGCTTTTTGGTAGACAGCACACGAAAGGTTTCCATTACTTTTTCAGTTGGTCCTTAATCTTCGCCATTAGTTCGGTACCTCCATTATTCAGTACTTCATTAGCGCATTTGTTGCCAAATTCGGCCGCGTCTTCATCGGTGCCCATTACTTTTTCAATATGGATGCGTTCTTTGCCATCTATCGACAATAAAACACCCTCAAAACGGATTTCTCCGTCTATATTGGTTGCCAATGCACCTATAGGAGCCGTACAGCCGCCCTCAAGCGTTCGCAGGAACTGACGTTCAATGCGGGTGCACAATTCGGTTTCGGCATGGTTTAGTTTTGCCAGGGCTTCAAGGCTGTAAAGGTCGTTTTCCATAGCAACTACTACCATAGCACCCTGCGCGGGAGCCGGAATCATCCAGTCCAGATTAATATAATTTTCAGGAAGAAGGTTAATGCGCTCCAGTCCGGCAGCGGCAAAAACAGCCCCATCCCAGTTGTTGTCTTTCAGCTTCTGCAAACGGGTATTTACATTACCGCGAAGGTCGGTTACATTATGGTTAGGGTAGCGGTGTAGCCATTGCGCCTGTCGGCGAAGGCTGCCTGTTGCGATAGTACCATTATCATGAAGGAAATCGGTACTTCCCTTATGTACAAGAATGTCATTTACATTGGCACGCTCTAAAACGGCTGCCTGCACTATACCTTTTGGCAATGCGGTAGGCACGTCTTTCATGGAGTGTACTGCAATGTCTACCTCGCCTTTTATCATGGCAACATCCAGCGTTTTGGTAAAAATACCGGTAATGCCAAGTTCGTATAACGGGACATCGAGAATAATGTCTCCGGTAGATTTTACGGCAACAATTTGTGTCGGATACCCTAACTGATTCAGTTTGCGTTCTACAGTATGGGCTTGCCAAAGGGCAAGTTCGCTATCGCGGGTACCTATTCGTATTGGTTTTTTCATTTGGAAGAAGGTTCGATCTGAAACACCTTTTCGATCCATTCGATGCTCTCATCTACCATGGTATCGCGGTCTTTAAGATGATTTGCAAAATGTGTCGTAATCTTATGAATAATGCGCTGGCTGATAATTTCGGCCTGCTCTTCATCAAAATTACTTATTTTTTTGCGTTGAAAGTTAAGCTCAGTATCTTTTATGGTATTAAGCTTTTCTTTAAGGGCATTTATAGTTGGGGCAAATTTTCGGGCTGTTGTCCAGTCGGTAAATTCGCCTTTAATATCTTCAATAATAGCCTCGGCAGCAGGAATATGTTTCTTGCGGTTTTCAAGGGTAGTATCTGTAATTTTAGACAGGTCGTCCAAGTGTATTACGGTAACACCTTCAAGTTCCGTTACATTGCTGTGCACGTTTTTAGGAATAGAAAGGTCAAGGATAAGTAATGGTTTATTGATTTCCAGAATATCTTTATCAATAGTAGGCATAGGAGCTCCGGTTGCAACCACCAGTACATCGGCTTTCGCTACTTCCAGCGGAAGCAGGTCATAATCCTTAACGATGAGGTTGAATTTTCCGGCTACCTGCTCTGCTTTTTCGCGGGTACGGTTAATAAGGATAATATGGTCGTTCTTGGTGTGCTTAACCAGGTTTTCGCATGTATTGCGTCCTATCTTACCGGTACCAAAAAGTAGTATGTTCTTGTTTTGGATATCGGCTACATTGTTCATAATGTACTGTACCGATGCAAAAGATACCGATGTGGCACCCGAACTAAGTTCGGTTTCGTTTTTAATCCTTTTGCTTGCCTGAATCACGCTGTTTACAAGACGTTCCATAAAAGCATTGGTAAGCCCTAATGATTTTGATTCGCTAAAGCTGGTCTTGATCTGGCTGATGATTTCGAAATCACCTAATATCTGGCTGTCAAGTCCTGAACCCACGCGGAATACATGGTCGATGGCTTCAGCATTTTTGTATACAAAGGCTACACGCTGAAATTCTTCAACGGTACCCTGACTGTTGTCACAAAGTAGTTTTATTAACTGATAAGGGTGTTGGGCATAACCGTATATCTCGGTTCTGTTGCAGGTAGATATAACAACAAGGCTCTCGATACCTTCCTGTTTTGCCTGCTCCAGCAAAGCAGTCTTTGCTGTGTTTCCTAAACTAAATTTGCCCCTTATCTCGGCATCGGCTTTCCTGTAACTCAGACCCACCGCATAAAAATAATGATGCCTCGATATATTATTGTTCTCCATAGTGCGCACTTATCCTAAAAGTTCTACAAAAGTATTGTGAACGTTTTTTAAAAAATAACGCTCAAAGTCCTATTTGTATCGCTGTGGGATATTTTGGCACGAAAATGTATTTATTTGGTCAAATAATCTAAATTTGCAATAAAATCAGCGTATTGCAAAAATATAGTTTAGAATAATTCTAAATAAAGTTAGATTTGATTTTTGCGATTGCTATAAAAAAAATACCGCTATGGGTTCTCATGAGGAAATTAAGATTGAGGATGATTTTATAGTGCTGCGCTTTCAGAACGACAGCGATGAAACCTCTCATTATGAAAGGGAAGTAGGAACAGACCTCATACAATTTCACTTTGGCATAAAGGGCCGTGCCAAGTTTATTTTTAATCAGGGTCGATATGCGCTCGACCTTAGAGAGGAGTTATCACTGTTTTTGTACAACCCGCAAAAAGAGCTTCCGGTGCATCTTGAAATAGCTCCGCACAGCTGGGTAATATCGGTACTGGTATCCATCAAAAAATTCCATGGGTTCTTTTCAGAACAGGCCGATCATATTCCTTTTTTGAGCAATGACAACATTGATAAGAAATATTATAAGGACGAAAAAATAAACCCGTCAATGGCAGTGGTGCTCAGTCAGCTTTTTCATTTTAACCTGCACCAGAGCATCAAAAAATTATATTTTAAGGGTAAGGTATACGAACTGTTAAGCCTGTATTTTAACCGTGCTGAAGATACTAATGCTGAGTCGTGTCCTTTCCTTGTTGATGAGGAGAACGTAATAAAAATACGTAAGGCTAAGGATATTGTAATTGCTAATATGGCCGAACCGCCGGGGCTTGAAGAACTGGCCGATCAGGTAGGCATCAGTTTAAAGAGGCTAAAAATGGGCTTTAAGCAAATTTATGGTGACAGTGTATACAGCTTCCTTTTTGACTATAAGATGGATTATGCCCGTAAGCTGCTTGACAGTGGTACCTATAATGTAAACGAAGTAGGACTGAGGATAGGGTATAGCACGGCAAGCCATTTTATATCGGCATTCAAGAAGAAATTTGGAACCACGCCTAAGAAGTATTTGATGAGTATAAACGAGAAGGTTTAATATATAGGATTGTACCGCAAAGTTGCACAAAGAAGCACAGAGACACACAAAGTTTTTTAGCTATACGCCAAAGGCGTAAGTTCTCTGAGAGCTTTATAAGTATAAATTCTTTGTGAATCTTCGCGAATCTTTGTGTAATAGGCAATAAACTTTAAAAATAGAAAAAGAAAATAACAACAAAATAAACCGCCTTTCGCATGGTTTTTGTGAACAGCTAAAGGCTTTTTAAAATAGCAAACAAAGAGTAATATAATGAAAGGAGTACTACTAGTAAACCTGGGGTCGCCAAAAAGTCCGACGCCAAAAGACGTAAAGCCGTATCTTGATGAGTTTTTAATGGACAAATATGTAATAGATGTTCCGTTTTTATTAAGGGCCCTGTTAGTGAGAGGTATTATTCTTCGCAAAAGGCCGGAGGCTTCGGCTGAAGCTTACCAGAAAATATGGTGGGAAGAAGGCTCACCGCTTATTGTGCTTTCGGAAAGGATGCATAAAAAAGTGAAACAAAGAACAGAGTTGCCGGTAGCGCTGTCAATGCGTTATGGCGAACCATCCATAGAACAGGGACTTCAGGAATTGTCTGACCAGGGCGTTACCGAAGTATTGCTCTTTCCGTTATACCCTCAGTATGCCATGGCTTCTACGCTTACTATATTAGTACTGGCTGAAGAAATAAGGAAAAAGAAATTCCCTCACATGACCTTTACCGATGTTCCTGCTTTTTATGATAAGCCGGATTATATTACTGCATTGGCAAATTCAATAAAAAGATCACTGGAAGGATTTGATTACGATCATCTTCTTTTCTCGTATCACGGTATCCCGGAACGTCATATCAGAAAGACCGATGTAACCAAATCGCATTGTAAAATAAACGATACCTGTTGTGTAACGCCATCGGCAGCACACAAATTTTGTTACCGTCACCAGTGTTACGAAACTACCCGTTTAGTGGTAGAGCAACTGGGTATACCTAAAGAAAAATATTCGCTTACGTTCCAGTCGCGCCTTGCCGGCGACAAATGGCTGGAACCATATACCGACGTTGAAATCAACAAAATGCCTTCCGGCGGAATTAAAAAACTGGCGGTGGTAACACCTGCTTTCGTAGCCGACTGCCTTGAAACCCTTGAGGAGATCGCAATGCGTGCCAAAGAGGAATTTGAAGAGCATGGCGGCGAGAAATTCCTGGCAATTCCTTGTCTTAATGATAATGATGAATGGATTGGTGTTGTGAGCAACTGGATTAACGAATGGGCTCACGCTGAAACACCGGCAGTATAAATGGAGCTTTCATCCCGCGAGCTTGCAAAAAAAGATATTAAGAGCCTGCTGATAAAACAGTCGGTTCCGGCATCTATAGGTATATTGTTCATGACGGTCAATATACTTATAGATACCATTTTTGTAGGTCGCTGGATAGGGTCATTGGCTATAGCTGCATTATCAGTAGTTATGCCTATTACTTTTTTTATCTCGTCACTGGGCATGGCAATAGGCACAGGCGGAAGCTCGGTATTGTCGCGTGCGCTTGGTGCCAAAAACAAGGATAAGGCGCTTGCTACTTTTGCCCACCAGATCATGATGACCTTTGGAGTATCGTCGGTATTTGTAGCTGCAGGATTGTTTTTTGGCGATGAGATATTGTTCATTTTCGGGTCGAATGGTGATATTACCGCACCGGCAAAAGAATTTTTTTTCCCGATACTGCTGGCAGTACCTTTTCAGGCAATGAGCATGATGGGTAACAATGTTATCCGCGCCGAAGATAAATCAAGGCATTCCATGATATCCATGATCATATCTGCATCATCCAATATAATACTTGATATCCTTTTTATAAAAATACTCGGATTGGGAGTAATGGGAGCAGCATTGGCAACAGCAGCATCTTTCTTCCTGTCATTTGCTTATATCTTTTGGTTCTTTGTTTATAAAAGTGAGCTTCGTCTTAAATGGAGTCATTTTACCTGGAAGAAAGAAATAGCAGGCGAGATCACTTCATTAAGTTTTGTAACCTTTGCAAGACAGGGCGTAATAAGCGTACTGGCAGTGATACTGAATCATACGCTATTCGCACAGGGAGGTGAACATGCCATCACGGTATATGGTATCATCAGCCGTATGCTCATGTTTGCACTGTTTCCTGTACTGGGCATTACGCAGGGCTTTTTGCCGATTGCGGGGTATAATTATGGAGCTAAGAATCACGAAAGGGTGCGCGAGTCGGTTTTCCTGTCTATTAAATATGCGGGAGGGCTGGCGATCCTCATATTCATTGTAATCTTGGTTTTTGCAAAGCCTATAACAGCAGTTTTTACTACCGACCCTGATGTTATCCGCGATACGCCGGGAGCATTGCGCTGGGTATTTGCGGCATCGCCCATTATTGCGGTACAGCTTATAGGTGCAGCCTATTTTCAGGCGGCAGGAATGGCTAAAAAAGCACTGATGCTTACGCTATCCAAACAGGGCTTTTTCCTGATACCATTGGTGCTTATATTGCCACAGTTTTTTGGTATTTTTGGAGTGTGGGTGGCTTTTCCTATTGCCGATGTGCTCTCGACTATAGTAACGGGAGTATTTTTAAAGACAGCAATGGCCGAACATGTTAACGAAGAATAAAACCAGGATGAGTTTAGAAATTATTGTCTATTGCAAAGAAGTTTCGAATAATCTGATTCCTCAAATGATGAAGAGGCTTAATGATTATGATATGGTTACTGAAGTTCACCCTGAATTTAACTTTAATGGAGAGAATGCAGGTTTTTTGCCGTTTAAATTCAGATTGTCAAATCCACATCTTGATACATTAAAGGGAAAAGATCTTATAAGCGGCTTTGAATTATATATTGGTGATTTTAATCTTCAGAAGGCCAAAGAGGATATGAGACCAAAGCAATCTTTTTTTGAGAAACTTATTGGTAAAAAGCAACCTGAAATTCAATTTGCAGCTCAGGAAATTGAAGACAGGTTAAAAGATTGTAAAAAAGAAGTCCATTTTGTTTGGCATTCGGGAGATAGCTTTCAGTTACGTTTCGCCTTATTAACAAGTGCTATATTTGCCGAATTGACAAATGGTGTTTGTACATATCCAGCAGATGATATTTGGTACGATAATCAAGGGTTTACAGATAAAACTTTTAAAGAGATTTTAGAATATGAAAACTCTTTAAATGCATCGAAAATTAAATTTTTTGAATTTCAAAATTGGTAATGGAATATTATAATTACATAAAATCACTGCACCTTATATTTGTAATCACCTGGTTTGCCGGGCTGTTTTATATTGTAAGGCTGTTTGTATACCACATAGAGGCGAATGACAAGCCTTCGCCCGAAAAGGAAATACTCATTAAACAATACAAGCTGATGAGCTACAGACTATGGTACATTATTACCTGGCCGTCGGCGGTACTGGCAACTATCTTTGCGATAACACTTTTATGTATCATGCCGCAGTGGTTACAGCAACCGTGGATGCATGTAAAACTTACATTCGTTTTTCTGTTGTTTTTATACCACTTTAAATGCCACAGCATTTTTAAGCAATTGCAAAACGATGAGGTAAAATACAGCACAGGCTTTATGCGACTTTGGAATGAAGGGGCAACCATCATACTTTTTGCAGTTGTATTTTTGGTGATACTCAAAAGTGCCATCAACTGGATATTTGGGGTAATAGGTATTATCGTATTTTCGATACTGCTGATGCTGGGCTATAAATTTTACAAACGCATACGAGAGAAAAACAACTCTTAATGAAACAAAAATTCAAGATAAAGAGGTGGTCATTGCGGACAAGAATTTTCCTGTCCATGATTTTTATTACCCTTATCGCATCGCTGCTTATTGCCGCGGTGAGCATTTACCAGTTTAAAAAAGAAGCGAAAGATTACCATCAGGACAGGCTGGAACGCAAGGAACTTGCCATAAAGGCGCACATTAATTACATACTTGCCAATACTACCTATCCGCTGAATACCGAAAACCTTCCGCTGATATTCCGAGAGCGAATTCATGAGCTTGCCAATATCCACGGGATGGAAATTAATATTTACGACCTTAACGGACATTTGCTTAAATCATCTAAGGCAGCCTTTTCGGTCGATACCATTAGCATGAACATACCGGCACCTATACTAAAGGTGTTGCGATCTACTGCCGAAAAGAGGTATGTAGATTTTAAAGTAAAAGACGGCAAGCGTTTCCGTTCGTCTTACAGCTATATAAAAGATACTAAATTTAAGCCTTTAGGCATAATGAACCTGCCTTATATAGAAGACGATGGTTATTATGAAAAAGAAACCAGTAATTTTCTGATACGCTTCACACAGGTATATTCCTTTATGCTGTTGATATCAGTTATTATAGCTTACTTCCTGTCGAGTTACATTACCAAGTCGATTAAAGAAGTGTCTGACCGCCTTAAAGAAACCCGACTCAGTGAAGAGAACGAAAAACTGGACATGGGCGATACTCCTCAGGAGATAAGCCTGCTGGTAGACGCCTACAATAACCTTGTTGACGATCTCGACGAAAGTGCGACCAAGCTCGCCCAGAGTGAGAGGGAACAGGCATGGCGCGAAATGGCCAAGCAGGTAGCCCATGAGATCAAGAACCCACTAACGCCAATGCGTCTTACCGTGCAGAGTTTCCAACGTAAGTTTGACCCGAACCATCCGGATATCGTTCAAAAGCTTGACGAGTATTCAAAAACCCTGATACAGCAAATAGATACCATGAGTTCGGTAGCATCGGCATTCTCGAGTTTTGCCTCTATGCCGGCACAGCAAAACGAAACACTGAACGTGGTAAAGATCGTTCAGCTGGCATTGGAGATATTCAACGAACCTTACATTACCTACCATGCCGACGAACCGTATATCATAACGCGTATGGACAGGACACAGCTTATCCGTATCATTACCAATCTGGTTAAGAATGCAACACAGGCTATTTCGGAAGATGAAGTTAATCCAATGGTTGAGGTGAGGGTTTTCCGTGAAGGCGAAATGGCAAAGATTTCGGTAAAAGATAACGGTAAAGGAATTAGCATGGAAAATAAGCGCCGTATTTTTGAACCGAAGTTTACGACCAAAACCAGCGGTATGGGTCTGGGGCTTGGAATCATAAAAAATATTGTGGAAAATTACCACGGTACGATTACCTTTGAAAGCACTGTAGGCGTGGGTACCGAATTTTTAGTTACCCTGCCAATTACTACCGCCGAAGGCGACGAAGAAGAGACAAACAACAAACATACATAATACAATGAATTACGAAAACATACTTACGGAACAGGCTGTCGGGCTTGCTGTAATTACCATTAACAGGCCAACAAAGCTTAATGCACTTAACAAAGCTACCATTCAGGAGCTGCACGAAGCCTTTAAAGCACTTGATGCTGACAATAGCGTAAAAGCAATAATCGTAACCGGAAGTGGCGAGAAGGCTTTTGTTGCCGGCGCTGACATCTCTGAGTTTGCTGATTTCTCTACAGATCAGGGGGAGCTTTTAGCAGCTAAAGGGCAGGAACTTCTTTTTGATTTTGTACAGAACCTTTCTACTCCTGTAATTGCAGCAGTTAACGGTTTTGCACTTGGCGGAGGTCTTGAACTGGCTATGGCAGCACATTTTAGGGTAGCTTCAGATAATGCTAAAATGGGTCTTCCGGAAGTATCGCTTGGTGTTATTCCGGGGTATGGCGGAACGCAGCGTTTGCCACAGCTTGTAGGCAAAGGCCGTGCTATGGAAATGATTATGACAGCGGGTATGATAAACGCCGAAGAGGCAAAAGCTTACGGACTTGTAAACCATGTAGTGCCTCAGGCAGAGCTTGTAGATTTCTGTAAAGGTATCGCAGCGAAGATCATGAAAAACTCTCCGGTAGCGATATCGGCTGCTATAAAAGCCATCAATGCTAACTTTGAGGATGGAGTAAATGGTTACGAAGCAGAGATAAAAGCCTTTGGTGAATCGTTTGGAACTGCCGATTTTAAAGAGGGTACAACAGCATTCCTTGAAAAGAGAAAAGCAGAATTCCCTGGGAAATAATAAACAGGATTTATATAAAACAAAAAACCGGCATTACGCCGGTTTTTTTTATTCCTTGTATACATTTTTAAATTTGAGCATATCAAATAAACGTTGTTCCTTTTCGTTGTCAAATCCGCAGGAGGTCTTGAACTCTTTGGGGTTTTCATAGGTACCAAAGAGCATATCCCACCATACGATATCGCCATAGTTATTAGTGTGCTTATTGTATTCGTGGTGTATGCGGTGCATCTCCGGTCGCTGAAAGATATAGCCTATCCATTGCGGTGTTTTGATGTTGGTATGGTAAAAGAACTCCCCCAAAGCGGTACATACCGTATAGATGCCCGCAGCTTCAAGATTTAATCCTAAAAGAGAATAGACTAATAGACTTCCTATTATGGAGTTCACAACCATTTCCATAGGATGTTTGTAGAATGAAGTGATTATTTCTATGCGCTGGGCGCTGTGGTGTATCTGGTGAAAGCGTGTCCATAAAAAGTCGCTGCGATGGCGCCATCTGTGCCACCAGTAAAACAGGAAGGTAGCAATAAAATAAGCAATGATACCTCCCATAATAGGCGATACATGGCTGGACAAATGGAAGAGCGAAAATGATGATAACCATTTCTCCCAACTGATGCCGGCCAGCAATACTACGCCCAGTTGGATAAAGTTTACACCCAGTACCCTGATAGTCCAGGTAGGCACTTCAGGGAGTTTCCAGCCCAGGTTAAGCCGTTCAATTAAAAAGCATACAGCAAAATGCGATGAATATAATGAGTAGCATATAAGTTGGTTTTAAATTTTACATCAGCGAAAACACCTGCCATAAAAGGAGTAATGATGTAAGGCTGGCAAAAATTATCGAGAGGACTTTTAAATAATTCACTTTGATAGCCTGTGCGAAAATAAAACCCGAGATACCGAGGAGGAAAACGTCAATCATGGTAATGATCCTGGCGTTTTGCAGCCATGAAGGGAATACGCTTAGGTAAGCCGGAACCATTTCTTCAAAAGTATCGTATTGTGCTGTAATGCGGAACCAGTGGATCAGGTTACCAATGACCACCGCAAGCAGTGCTACGCCTACCATATATATGGGGAATCTGTATTTTGTTTTCATAGTAAAGTAATTTAGAAAGCCCCGCAGCCGTCCGCTAAACCGGGAACAGCCACAGGGCACCGCTAAGGGTTATATATTGTTAGATTCAAATTGTTTCAGGTCACGGGTGTTCTTTTGTACGGCAATGGCCGAGAACAGTCCAAGGGCAAATGACATCCCGAAGAATCCCTTTTCACTCAATAACAGGTTGGCATTCCATAATCCTATTATCAATAGGGTTAATGAGGCAATGGTACTAAACCAGCTTATGCCATAATACAGGTCGGTTACGGGTATGCCTTCAAGCCTGTCGCGTACGCTTTTCTGTACTGATATTACCGAGAACAATCCAAAAAGTAATATGGTAAAGTAATAGCCTTTTTCGTTGTAAAGCATGTCCGAATTAAAAAGCCCGATGCAATAAGCACCCATTCCGATGATGAGTGTCATCCATGAAGCGCCCACAAAGGCGGCACTTGGCCTTAAGGGTGATTGTACATTTAGTTTTGAATTTCTTGATTCTGAAGTGTTGTTTACTTCTGTTGGTTTTAGCGGTTCCATAATTTGTTGTTTTAAAATTATGAAGCAAATTTCCTTCAAAGTTAATTGCGTTAAAAATCAATATATCAAAAAAACTGACGATATAAAATAGCATTTTTTATATATTTATGATCTTAAAATCAGTTGATATGAATGCGATTCAGGAAGTGATACATCTTATGAATGATTTAGATATAAAGGCTTTTAGCCTCTATCTTGACAAAAGGAATAAACGTAAGGATGTGCGCAATACAGAACTCTTCAATTTTCTAAAAACTGACGATATAAAAGTTGAAAAAAAGTCCTTCCCCGATAAAAAATCTGCTGATGCCTATCATGCCTTGAGCAAAAGGCTGTATGATACGCTGGTCGAATTTATGGCGAACCGCAGTTTTGAGAACGATACTTCCGATGAACATGCTGTATTACGTCTGTTAGTAGTGAGTCGCCTGTTTTTTGAGCATAAGCTCATCAAGGCTGCTTTTAAATCTCTGGCAAAAGCCGAAAACATCGCTGTCGGACTGGAACACTTTGGCCTGCTTAACGAGATCTATCATACCCAGATACAGTTTGCTCACCTGAATCCGGCATTGCCCTTAGAAGAGGTTATTAAAAAATTCGCGGGCAATAAAAAGAAGCTGGAGCAGGAGGAACAACTCAACCTGGGATATGCCTTACTGCGAAGGGAACTTGCACAGATGTATCACCAAGGCAAGATCGTCGATTTTCAGGAACTTATAAAGAACACTATTACCACGCATGGCATTTCGCTAAGGCAGGTGCTTACCTTTAAATCGCTTTACCAGATATTGTTCATTGCTAATGAATATGCCTCGCTTAACAGCGATTATGGGAGGATAGCGCCTTTTATTGCCAAAAGTTATGCGTTCATCAATAGCAATGTGACATTGGCGGATCGACATTTGTATTACCATATCTACATATTGTATTTTATGGCCAACTTCCATTTCAGGAACGGGCGTTTTGCCGATTCGCAGGAGTATCTCGAAAAGATGCGGGAGCAACTGCAAAAGCAGGGTGGTAAGTATTATAACCGTTTTTGCCTGCGCTACTTTTTACTGAAGGCACTCAACGAGAACTATTCAGGTAATCCAGGCAGGGCGACAGACACTGCCGAAAAGGTTCTGACACAGCATAAAAAAGCCGATGTGAATGACATAAATGACTTAAGGTTGTTGCTTATTGTGCTTTACCTGCAGCAGGACGCCGGTCGTGATGCATCCAAAGAAATGGTGAAACTAAACCATTCCGATAACTGGTATGAAAAGAAAATGGGAATGGAATGGGCTATAAAAAAATGCCTTGTAGAAATCTTGTTACACGTACAGCAGGAATATACCGAACTGGCACTTTCACGAATAAAAAGCTTTAAACGCCGATACAAAAAATACCTGACTTCGGTTAATGAAGACAGAGTGTTGCAGTACCTTGCCCTGATAGAGCGTTATGTGCTTAAACCTGAAATATTGACAACGCCTAAATTTAAAAATACAGTCGAGGAGTTTATCGAACAGGCACGATCAGGACCGCAGGATATTTTTGTAATGAGTTTTGTTGCCTGGCTGCTCGCGAGGGTAAATAAGAAACCGGTGTATGATACTACAATGGTATTGTTGAAAAATTATTTCTCCCCTTCCCACTCAGCATAAAACTGCTCAAGGAAATCGACCATGTATTGGTGGCGGCCTTCGGCAATGGTTTTGCCGGTTGGCGTATTCATACGGTCTTTAAGCAATAGCAGTTTTTCGTAAAAGTGATTAAGGGTTGGGGCAGTAGTAGCCTTGTATTCCTCTTTGGTCATATTAAGATTTGGCGGAATAGAGGGGTCATATAATGCCCTGTTCTTAAAGCCGCCATAGTTGAAGGTACGTGCAATTCCTATCGCGCCAAGGGCATCGAGCCTGTCGGCATCCTGAACGATATCCAGCTCAATGGAGTGGAATTTCATTTCGTGATTACCGCCTTTAAACGAAATGTTCTCAATGATATTCACTACATGGATAATGGTTTCTTCGGGTACGTTTTGCGCTGCCAGAAACTGCCATGCCATTGACGGACCTACCGTTTCATCCCCATCGTGAAATTTGCTGTCAGCAATATCGTGCAGTAATGCTCCCAACTGAACGACCTCAAGATTACACGCTTCACCTTTAGCAATTAGCATAGCGTTATTGTACACGCGCTCAATATGAAACCAGTCGTGGCCGCCTTCGGCCTGTGCGAGCTGCGCTTTTACAAAAGTTTTAGTGATGTCGATGAGGTTATTCATAAGATAAAGTTAGGAGGAATAAGCGAATTGTGCTAATTAAATTTTAGAGTTTCATATGCAGTGATTGCTGGCATAATATTTTTCCTCACCCCGGCTCTCTCCAAAGGAGAGGGACTGGGGGTGAGGCCAAAAAAAGCCACTCTTTCGAGCGGCTTTAGTATTATTTTATAAGAGCTGGTGTAACCCATTTGAATATGTGTGATTCTTCAGGAATAACAAGCCTTTCAGAGATTCTTGTCATTCTGTCCGGAAGCCTCATAAGGAAGTCACGTGCTTTTTCAGCTTCTGAAGTAAGGCCATCTATCTTGTCAATTTGCCATTTTTCAATTAGCTTCTTAAGGATATCTACATAATCAGTAGCGGTATAAACACCTATACGCTGTGCAGAGTCAGAGAAACGCTCAAATGCATTGCCTAAAGCATCACCTGATTGTCTCAGGAAGTGTGCCGGCATAACAATCTTAAGCTTCATCATGTGCTGGAATGCCAGCATCATTTCGCTAGGGTCTACTTTAAATATTCTGTCTACAAACTCACTGTAAGCCATGTGGTGACGCATCTCGTCGCCCGCAATCAGCTTACACATTTTAGACAGTTTGTTATCTCCGAATTTCTTAGCGATTTGCGAAACACGGTTGTGCGATATATAAGTGGCAAGCTCCTGGAAGCTGGTATATACAAAGTTTTTGTACGGATCACGGTCAGTACCAATGTCAAATCCGTCATTGATAAGGTGATGTGTAGTAATCTCTACTTCGCGCATGTTTACACGTCCGCTCAAATAAAGGTATTTGTTAAGCAGGTCACCATGACGGTTTTCTTCGCCTGTCCAGTGGCGCACCCATTTAGACCATCCGTTACCGCCTTCTGTTACCTGATCAACACCTTCTACATCCATAAGCCATGACTCATAGGTAGGAAGCGCCTCTTCGGTAATAGTGTCGCCTACAAGCACTACCCAAAAATCATAAGGCAGGTCTTTGGCAATTTCGCGCAGTTCTTTAAGATCTTCAAAAAAAGTTTCTTTCTTTGAGTCGGGCAGCATGTCGCTTGGCTGCCAAATGGTTTCGACTGGGATAAGATAATTTTCCACGAAAGTGTCAATATCCTTTTCAAGGAATTTCATTACTTCCAGGCGAACGTTTTTAGTAGACATAGTTTCTTAATTTTTTATTCCTTGTATAACTGCATTCTCTGTTCTCTCCATCACTTCCTCAAAAGGAATATCTTTGATAGCAAAAGGCTCCTGTACGGTAAAGGTGAGTTTATTACCCAGGCCCATCGGGAATTTGCCAAAACGGTCAAGTTTCCACGAGTTATTTATACTTATTGGTACAATGTACGCAGAAGGGGCGGCTTTGCAAAGCACTTTAAGTCCGGTTTCGCTAAATTTCTTTGGCTCTCCGGTCTTGCTCCTTGTTCCTTCAGGAAAAATTACTGCTGAGCGATTGTGCTTTTGTATATATTCTCCCAGTCCTTTAATTACGGGCAGTGACTGTCTTGCATCTTTCCTGTCTATAAGAACGGAACCGCCATGCCTTAAATTGTATGAAACGCTCGGTATTCCTTTTCCTAATTCTTTCTTACTGATAAATTTAGGGTGAAACTTACGCATAAACCAAATAATTGGCGGTATGTCGTTCATGCTTTGGTGGTTTGCCACAATAATCAGTGGAACACCTGCCGGTACCTTTTCCCTGCCTTCAAATTTGTAGGTAGTGCCCAGTATAAGGGTAGTCCTCACAAGGCATCCATTAAGTATATCAACGCTTTTTTTGTGGGCCTGGTAGCCAAACACATTAAAGCAGATCCATTGTATAGGGTGAAATATCACCAGGAACAAAAGAAATACTACTAAATAAATTATGGTTATGGGATAAGATAAAAGCTTTTCCATGAACGTTGCTAAAAATTCGCGTAAAAGTAGCACCTTTTTTGTTAATACTAAAAAGATTTAGTATGCCTGCATAGCACTTAAAACAACAAAGCCACGCTTTGGGCGTGGCTTTGAGATATTTTAGAGTTTTGTTTTAGCAGAACTCGTTGTAAGCATCTTTAAGGTTCTCTGCAATCATATCTGCAGGACGGCCTTCAATGTGGTGACGCTCAAGCATGTGCACAAGCTCACCGTTTTTGAATAATGCCATACTTGGTGACGACGGAGGGAAAGGGAACATGTTTGCTCTTGCCTCGTCTACTGCTTCTTTGTCTACACCGGCAAATACCGTGATAAGATTATCCGGTTTTTTGCCGTTGTCAAGGCTCATTTTAGCACCCGGTCTTGCGTTACGTGCTGCACATCCGCATACAGAGTTTACTACAACAAGTGTAGTTCCTTCTTTAGATAATGCTTCTTTTACCGAGTCGGCTGTATATAGTTCCTGAAAACCAGCGTCAGATAGTTCAGCGCGCATTGGTTTTACTAATTCTTCTGGATACATAATATAGTATTCTTTAATAAGTTAATTAACTACTGCAAAGATATGCATTTTTTGTGCCAAACCCATAACAGCAAACTTTTTTGTTACAGATAGGTTAAAAACTGACAGAACGTCAAATTATTTAGTCTTGCCTAAAAAAGTTTTTAAACCAACCAAATTATAGTATATTTGTTGGTATAATGCACAGTGAGAATGACCTACTCTGAAGAAAACTACCTAAAAATAATATACCATTTGTCGCTTAACCAGGCAAAGGGTATAACTACTAATGCCATTGCAAGCCAAATGGAGAGCAAGCCGTCATCGGTTACCGATATGGTGCAAAAGCTGGCTGATAAAGGTTTGGTGGTTTATAAAAAATATCAGGGTGTTTCACTTACCGATGAGGGCCGTTTTACAGCACTAATGATTGTGCGCAAGCACCGCCTTTGGGAGGTTTTTCTTCTGGAAAAACTCGATTTTTCATGGGATGAAGTGCACGATGTTGCCGAACAACTGGAGCACATTAAGAGCGATAAACTTATTAATAAGCTCGAAGAGTTTCTTGATTTCCCTACCGAAGATCCGCACGGCGACCCAATCCCTGACCGGAACGGAAAAATTGCAAAAGTTGACAAAAAACTGCTTAGCGAAATTGCTGCGGGTAAAAAAGTGATATGCGTAGGTGTAAAAGACAGCTCGTCGGCATTTTTGCAATATCTTGACAAACAGCAAATAGCTTTAGGGTCGACCATAGAAGTTATGAGCAAAGAAGATTTTGATATGTCGTTAACGCTTAAGTTGGGTGACAAACAGGTAACAGTGTCCAATAAAATAGCAGCTAATCTTTTTGTAAAAACTATTTAGTATGGAGCACCGCAACAGTCATTCGCTTGAAGAGGTACACGAGTCGGTTGCTGTAGGGCAGCATACCTCGGTATGGAAAAAGGTTCTGGCCTTTTTTGGCCCTGCTTATATGATCAGCGTTGGCTATATGGATCCGGGTAACTGGGCTACCGATATTGCCGGAGGTAGCCAGTTTGGCTATTCGCTGCTTTGGGTGTTGCTAATGAGTAATATTATGGCCTTGCTGCTGCAAAGTCTTAGTGCCCGTTTGGGTATAGTGAGCCGCAGGGATTTGGCACAGGCTTCGCGTGAAACCTATTCTAAGGGGATTAATTACTTTTTATATGTCCTTGCTGAAATTGCCATTGCTGCGTGCGACCTTGCTGAGGTGCTGGGTATGGCCATCGGGCTTAAATTGTTGTTCGATCTTCCATTATTGTGGGGGGTAGGTATTACCATGCTGGATACTTTCCTCCTGCTTTTCCTTATGAATAAGGGCATCAAGAAAATGGAAGCTTTCATCATTGGGCTTATAGCTATTATTGGCCTTTCTTTCCTTGCCGAAATGTTCTTCGCTAAGCCCGATATGGCCGAGGTCGCCAAGGGGCTGATACCATCGATACCAAGTGATGCTGCTTTGTATATTGCTATTGGTATTATTGGGGCAACGGTAATGCCACATAATCTGTATTTGCATTCGTCACTGGTTCAGACCCGGAAATTTGATCGTACTTTTAAGGGTATTAAACAAGCCATACGTTATAATCTTATCGATTCTATCATTGCACTAAATATGGCCTTTTTTGTAAATGCCGCGATATTGATATTGGCTGCTGCCACCTTTTATACTGCCGGCAGGCATGATGTAGCCGACATTCAGGATGCACACCAACTATTAGCGCCTATGCTCGGTTCGGGGTGGGCTTCAACACTTTTTGCGCTGGCGCTTATTGCTGCCGGGCAAAGTTCTACCATTACCGGAACCCTTGCCGGACAGATTGTGATGGAAGGGTATCTTAACCTGCGTATTCAGCCGTGGGTACGCCGTATCATTACACGTCTCATCGCCATAGCTCCAGCTTTTTTTACGATACTTTATTTTGGAGAAGAGTCTACCGGAAAGCTATTGGTGTTCAGTCAGGTGGTGCTGAGTTTGCAGTTAGGCTTTGCTATTATTCCGCTTATCCATTTTGTGAGTGATAAATCTAAAATGAACGAATTTGCCATTGGAAGATGGACAAAGATAGCGTCGTGGGCCATTGCACTTGTTATTGTGTCGCTTAATGCCAAATTGGTGTATGATGAAATTAAAGGCTGGATTACTGAAGCTGAGAATCCGGTTTACATCTGGGTATTTGTAGTGCCTGTAGCAGTTGCGGCAACTGTAATATTACTGTATATTATTATCAATCCGTTTGTAAGGAAGAGCAGGGCACATGTTCCGCACGTTCCGCACATCGAGGCAGTTATTGTTCAGGAACAATCGGGTACCAAGGTATATAACAATATAGCGGTTGCACTCGATTTCTCTAAAACCGATGTAAAAAGCATTGGCAGTGCCATGCAAATGGGAGGCAAGAATGCTAATTATACACTTATACATGTGGTTGAGACCGTAGGCGCTATGCTACACGGAGACCAGGCAAGCGATTTTGAAACGGCATCGGATATGAAGTATCTGGATGATTATAAAAAAGCGCTGGAAGAGAAAGGCTATAATGTTACTACACAATTAAGCTTTGGTAGTCCTAAAAAACAAATTCCGCTTATTGTAAATAACGCAGGTAATTTTGATATCCTTATATTGGGTGCTCACGGGCACAACTGGATAAAAGACCTTATACTGGGCACTACGGTTGATGCCGTTAGGCATAAAGTAACCATACCTGTACTTATCGTTAAGGATTAGTTTTAAGCTTAAAAATAAATACCGGCACCTACAGTTGCAAAGGTATACGTTGGGCTAGCTATTTTAAGGTGTTCTACACCCAGGGTAATAAACATGTTTTTACGGTGTACACTTGCTTCGGCTTCATAGGCATTTACAGGATACCCATTAATATGCGACCATTTGGCTGCCGCCGAAAAGCTGAGTGGTTTGTTCAGGAAATATTCGGCATTAAGCCCATAGGAAAAGCCACCTTTATCTACACCGCTGCCTACATAAGAAGCGCCGAGTGTCCATCCAAGGTTAAAACGCTCGAAACGGATACGATCATAGGCAAAGTTAAAGTAGAACAGCGATAGGTTGTTGGTGTCATCCTGCAAAGGCATCTCTAAAAGCTGGTAGTAATCGGCCTTTAGGTAAAAGTAGCGTGATGGTCTTATTTTGGCATCAAGGTGATTGCCAAACAGTGAACTGTTACTATAAATGAATTTGTCTTTAAGATCTATCCTGAAACCTGTGGCTGGTGTATCTATAATTTCATCATTAAAATAATTGCCATGGGCTTGAAAATAATAAGGATGCTTCGTTAACGCATTATGCAGGTGGTCTTCGTTTTCATATTGGCCGACAAGGCCTACCCAAGCCGCACCCACAGTATATTGAAACACAAACAGCGCAGCTTCTGCGAGTTCTCCAGTGTCTTCGTCACTATCGAAAGATGAAGAAGATGAAGATGAGGTTCGTGAATTATTGCTGCTTTGTTTTTTTTCGGAGAGTTCTTTCTTAGACTTGTCGAGTTTGTTTTGGGCAATTGCCGTGAATGGTAAAAAGCACAGGCAAAGACAATATATTGCAATTCGTTTCATGGAGTTGGTTAATGGTCAGTGCAATATATGCAAAAGATCAATATTAACTGCACCCACAGTCAGGACCGCAATCGCCCTTTTTTCTCTTTTTAAAAAAGTACTTTTTTATCAGGAAAGCCACAGCGCCTGCCACGATAATGTATACTATTATACTTTGTGTGTCCATACTCTTATTTTAAGAATTGGTATGCAATAAGCGATACCACATAAGCAAAACCGCTCATGCTTATAAGCTGTATCATTGGCCACTTCCAGGAGTTGGTTTCCTTTTTGGTAATAGCCAGCGTACTGATGCATTGCATTGCAAAAGCATAGAACAGCAATAATGATGCCCCGGTAGCAAAATTAAATACTTTTTGACCGGTTATAGGGTTAATCTCGGCATTCATACGTTGCTTAATGGTTACTTCCTCTTCGGCGCTGCTTCCTATGTTGTAAATAGTGGCGAGGGTTCCTACAAACACCTCACGCGCAGCGAAAGATGATACTATAGCAATGCCTATTTTCCAGTCGTAACCTAATGGGCGTATCACAGGTTCTATCGATTTTCCGATGATACCTATGTATGAGTTTTCGAGTTGGTAAGAAGCTATTTTGTCGTTAAGTTCCGCCTGTGGCAGGGTTTTGTTTTCCGGCTGGTGCGAAATGATTTCTTCAGCATTGGCAAATGCCTCACCCGGGCCATGTGACCCTAAAAACCAAATAATGATAGATAACGCTAATATTATTTTTCCAGCTCCGGCAACAAAAGCTTTGGTTTTTTCGAGTACGTTAAGCCCTACGTTCTTAAATAGCGGAAGCTTGTAGTTAGGCATTTCTGCCACAAAAAAGCTCTTGTGTTTCAGCTTTAGTATTTTGTTTAATATCCATGCCGATAGTAATGCCCCGCTAAAACCTAAAAGGTATAATAGCATAAGTGTAAGTCCCTGCAGGTTAAAGACACCCGCAACAACTCTATCAGGAATAACAAGTGATATAAGGATGGTATATACAGGAAGCCTTGCCGAACAGGTGGTAAAGGGTGTAACCAGTATGGTAATAAGCCTTTCGCGCCAGTTCTCTATATTACGTGCTGCCATAATTGCCGGAATGGCACAAGCCGTTCCCGAAATAAGCGGAACCACGCTCTTGCCACTAAGGCCGAAGGGTTTCATAACCTTGTCCATAAGGAATACTACACGGCTCATATAACCGCTTTCTTCGAGGATGGATATAAAGAGAAATAAAAAAGCGATTTGAGGAATAAATATCACCACACCACCAATGCCCGGTATGATTCCCTGAGTGATAAGATCGGTAAGTTTGCCGGGAGGCATAGTAGATTCGGTATATGATGCCAGCCATGCAAAGCCTTCATCAATAAGATCCATAGGTATGCTCGACCAGGTAAATATCGACTGGAATATGAGCATTAGTATGCCAAGGAATATCACATAGCCAAAAACCTTATGCGTAAGTACCCTGTCGAGTTTAGCGCGCAGGTCTTTCGCTTTAGAGTTGTCTATGGTCTGGCCTACTTTTAGTACATCGTTTATAAACTGGTAACGCTTAATCGTTTCCTTTTGCTGCATGCGCTTAAGCTCCGGCTTGTTTTTGGCAAAAGAGCTGTTGCTTTCAATTTCCTTACGTTCAAGCTGTCCAAAATTCACATCTTGTGTAATAACAAGCCAAAGCTTATACAACAACTGATTTGGGAAAGCATTGCGCAGGCCGTTAAAGTAGTCAGGATCTATACTCGATGCATTCAGGCAGGGTTCCGTAGGCAGACTACCATAATTAACGATAAGTTCTTTTATCTGGTCTATGCCTTTGCCTTTACGGGAGCTAACCAAAGCAATTTTGGTTTTAAGATGCTCTTCAAGATAAGGGATGTCTAGAGAAATACCTTTATGCTCCATCCTGTCGCTCATGTTGATAACAAGTATGGTAGGCAGTTCAAGGTCTTTTATCTGGGTAAAAAGAAGCAAGTTTCTTTTTAAGTTCTCTACATCGGTAACCACAACGGCTACATCGGGATAATCTTTATCGTTTTTATTAAGAAGGAGTTCGATAACCACATTCTCATCCATAGAACTGGCATTAAGGCTGTAGGTGCCCGGCAAATCCATAATGGTTCCTTTAGTGCCGTTTGGCAGCTTGCACGAACCTGTTTTGCGCTCCACTGTTATACCCGGATAGTTGCCTACCTGTTGGTTAAGACCTGTCAGCTGATTAAAAACAGAGGTCTTACCGGTATTTGGGTTACCAATTAATGCAATTTTTATGTTCAGTAGATTGTGGGGAGCCATTAATGAGAGTCAGTTAAAATATCAACCTCTATTTGGGCGGCAGTCTCCATCCTGATGGCGACATGGCTTTCGTTGACGTTGATATAAATTGGATCGCCCATTGGGGCAACCTGTAAAAGTTCCACAGTATTGCCGGGAAGGCATCCCATTTCAAGAAGCTTTAGTGGTACAGCATCAATATTAAGTTCAGTAATAATGGCCGTTTGTCCTTTTTTAAGTTCTGCAAGAGTGGCTTTCACTTTTATTTAGAATGAATTTAGATTGCAAAAGTAGCGATTAAAATTTAAAACGTCCTACTTTTCATTGGCTGCAAGCCATTTTATGTCCTCTAAAAGTTGTTTAACATTTTTTTCGCCTTTTACGTCTTTGTCAAGGTTAGTGCCGTTATAAAATCCGCGTATGCGGCCTTCTTTATCAACCAGTATAAAATTCTCGGTATGAACCATATCATACAGTTCGCTCGAGTCAGTCGTTTTAACGGCAAGGTATGATTTGCGGGCTATATAATAAATGTCTTGTTTTTTTCCTGTAACCAGGTTCCATTTGCTGTCTATAACACCTTTTTTATGGGCATACTCTTTCAGTACTTCAGGAGTGTCAATATCGGGTGTTACCGAGTGTGAAAGCAGCATTACTTCGGGCATGTTCTTTATTTGTTCCTGCAGCCAGCTCATATTGTCAGTCATTTTCGGGCAAATGGTAGGGCAGGTGGTAAAAAAGAAATCGGCTACATATATTTTTCCTTTGTAGTCGTTTTGGGTAATGGTTTTTCCGTTTTGATTGGTAAAGGCAAAATCTGCAATTTTATGATCGCGTGCAATATACTGCACGGTGCTGTCTACAAGTTCCGGATTTACATCGGCAGGACTATATACCTTCAGATGTTTTCTTGGCGTAAGTGCACTGTTAAAAAGGAAAAGTATCACAACCGAAAGCAGGGCAAGTACTATCAGGAAGAGCCTGTATTTTTTTAAGAACTGGACCATGTAAAAATAAATTTTTGCAAAATTAAGCAACAGCGCACTATAAAACACATAATAATGCGATTTAGACGTGACTTAAAACTCATTTTCTGCATTTTTAACAGATTTACCATCAGTCATTAGGGGTAACTTTTTATTTTTGTAGGCACTTGAATCAAAAAAACAACATATGAAATTAACCTTCACTGCAAAATGTGTCATTGCCGCTATGGCCATGGGTACAGTTGGTACTGCTCAAACAGCGAGCACAGCCCAACAAAAACCGGGGATTAATCTTTCTTATATGGATAAGAAAGTAAAGCCTCAGGACGATTTCTTCAGATACGTTAACGGTACCTGGCTGGATAATACACAAATTCCTTCTGACAAGACACGTTGGGGAAGTTTTGATGAGCTTCGTGAAAACACCAACAACGATGCTCTTGCGATACTTAAGGAAGCAGCAGCTAATAAAAGCCTGAAATCATCATCAGATCAGGGTAAGGCAGCAAACCTTTACAAAACCATTATGGATACTGTTGCCCGTAACAAGGCAGGGGTAGCTCCTTTAAAGCCATATCTGGCAAAAATAAATGCGGTTAAAAACGTAAAAGATCTTGAAAAGCTTCTGATAGAAATGGAGCCGGTAGGAGGTCTTGGATTCTTTGGTATGGGCGTGGGCTCAGACGCTAAAGACAGTAACAGGAATATTGTTTATTTAGGCCCGGGAAGCCTTGGTTTACCGGACAGGGACTATTATGTTTCAGACGATGCGGACTCGAAAGAGAAACGCGAAAAATATGTTGCTCACGTAGCAAGGATGCTACAGTACCTTGGCGTTAAAAATGCCGATGCTCAGGCTCAGGCTAAAACGGTACTTGCTCTTGAAACAGCTATGGCAACGCCAAGGCTGGACAGGGTAGAACGTCGCGATAGCAGAAAGACCTACAACCCTATGACGGTTGCCGAACTGCAAAAACTTACTCCTGCCATAAACTGGAATGCTTATTTTACAAGCCTTGGACTTTCGTTAAAGTCAGATGAGGTTATAAATGTATCACAGCCTAAATATATGTCTGCGCTTCAGGAGATACTTCAGGCAGGCAAAGTAGAAGACTGGAAAGCATACATGAGATGGACGCTTATTAATCATTCATCAAATGAGCTTTCTACGCAAATTGAAACGGCTAACTGGGAGTTTTACAGTAAAACACTTAGAGGTGCCATTAAAGAGGAAACCCGCGATAAAAATGCGCTTCAAACAGTAAACGGTACTGTGGGCGAGGCATTAGGTAAGCTTTATGTAGAGAAGAAATTCCCACCTGAGGCTAAAGCTAAAGCCGAAGCGATGATTAAAAACGTAATGCTGGCTTTTGAAAACCGCATTAACCGCCTGCCATGGATGGCAAAATCAACCAGAGAGAATGCCATTAATAAACTGCGTAAGCTTAATGTAAAAATTGGTTATCCTGACAAGTGGAAAGATTATTCGGCATTAACAATTAAGGGTCCTGCTGAAGGCGGAAGCTTTTTTGAAAACATGCTAAATGCTTCACGCTGGAGTTTTAAGGAAGATATAGAAAAGCTTCACAAACCTGTTGACAAAACAGAGTGGCATATGTCTCCGCAAACAGTAAACGCTTATTTTAACCCGTCATACAACGAAATTGTATTCCCTGCTGCTATTCTTCAGCCGCCATTCTATGATTATAAAGCTGATGAGGCTGTAAACTATGGTGGTATAGGTGCAGTTATCGGTCACGAAATATCGCACGGATTTGACGATTCAGGCTCACGTTACAATGCCGACGGTAACCTTGTAAACTGGTGGAGCGATGAGGATCTTGATAAATTTACAGGTCTTGGCGGAAGCCTTGCTGACCAGTATAGTGGCCTTCAGCCATTACCGGGCATTTATGTAGACGGTAAGTTTACACTTGGTGAAAACATTGGTGACCTTGGTGGTGTAAATGCTGCTTACGACGGTCTTCAGTTATACCTTAAACAAAATGGTAACCCTGGCCTTATAGATGGTTATACGCCAGAACAGCGTTTCTTTATTTCGTGGGCAACCATTTGGAGAACTAAAGCAAGAGATGAAGCGATTAAAAATCAGGTGAAAACTGATCCGCATTCACCGGGAATGTACCGCGCTTATGTTCCGCTACAAAACGTAGATGCTTTTTATGACACTTTCAGCATAAAACCGGGCGACGGAATGTACATTGCTCCGGACAAACGAGTGAAGATTTGGTAACATTTCTTATACACAGATAATTATAATTCAAAAACCCGTAACAATCGTTGCGGGTTTTTTATTTTTAAATTAAATTGCTGTAAATGAGGTTTTCCGTAATGAAATTTCAAAATTTCGGTATACTTTTATACCAAAATTTGGAGACGTTTGAAAACGAGTTTGAGTGTCCTGGCAATAGATGACCACATGGTGGTGCTGGAGGGTTACCGTTCTATCTTCAACATGCTTGAAGGTAATAAATTTGAGAGCCTTACTTTTACAAAAGCACGTGACTGTAAATCGGGTTACGACGTTTTGGAAAAGTATAAGGACATCCCTTTTGATATAGCCGTTATAGATTATAGCATACCCGAATATCCTGAAATGAAATTGTTTTCAGGACACGATATGGCCGTGGAGGTAAGAAGGCTAATGCCGGACTGTAAAATTGTAATGATGACCATGCACAAAGAAGTGGAGATCATGAGCAATATACTTACCAATGTAAATCCTGAAGGTTTTATCAATAAAAGCGATTGCAATACCGAAGAGATAGCCGAATGCTTTGAAGCTGTGCTTAATGACGAGAAATATTATTCGCCTACGATTTCGAGTTATATTAAACGTCAGCAAAAAGGTATCATGCTCGATGATATTGATACCAAAATCATAGTGTTGCTTTCTAAAGGCATACGAACCAAGAACCTGAGTAAATACATTCCGCTTTCTGATAGTGCTATCGAAAAGAGAAAATACAAGGTTAAGAAAATACTCGATGTAACCGGTGACGACGAAGCATTAATTGAAGAAGCCCGAAAACAAGGTTACCTATAACTTAGATATATAAATCCTGCCTTAGAGCAGGATTTTTTTATGGCCTAAACAATCCGTTAAAATTTTGTTAACTGCGGAAAATCCGCATCATCTAAAATCCCGAATTCTTTTCCTTTGTCTCAAGTTTAATAGCAAATCTTTTAAGCCCCCTAATTTACTTTAAGAGACAAAAAAAGAGATCAGCAAGCATAACCTAAACCAACTTCTGATATCAAAAAACGAGTAGCCTGCGTCGACCTTACTCAGCTAAATTTATAATTGCAGGCAGCTAAAATTGGTTATTAATGTAATAGGTCTTCACGTGTGTGGGTGGAAGGGCGCGGATTTTAATTAGAAGTCCCGCCCCAAACCTTTTTATAGAGGTTTCCAAACCCTATTAAACGTCAAAAACATATCCTAAAATTTTTTCAACTTTATCACCGCTCACCGTTTTCCCAAACGATGGTTTTTCATGACTGAATACCGGAAGAGCTAATCCTAATGCTGCGGCCTTTTTGGTATAATGTTCTTCGCGGGTAGGGTGATAAGGTGCTACGCCATTAAAGATTTCGCCCCAGCTTTCCTTTTCAATAATCTTTTGAATAATGCCAATGCAATCCTCTAGATGGATGAGGTTTACAGGCCCATCCGGATTCTCAAGGTTTTCTTTTCCGGCAAGGTATTTTACCGGCTGACGATCTTCACCCACTAAACCTCCAAAGCGCAATACCGTGGTTTTGAATCGGGCATTTGCTAAAAGTGTTTCGGCCTCTAAGAGCTGTCTGCCACTTTCGGTCTCAGGATTTGGAGTAGTATCCTCGGTCACTGTAGAATGAGAAATGTCGTCGGCATACACGGCGGTAGAACTCACAAACATCACTTTTTGAATTTCTGCGGCTTCGATATACGGGATGAGGTTCTTTATTTTATCTGTAAAGCTTTCGCTGTTTTCGCCTCTTAATTTGGGTGGAATATCAATGATAAGGATCTCGCTTTCGCGAAGAAAAGAATCCATATCACCATCGATACCATTTGCCGAAAGGCTGATGAGAAATGGATGAATTCCCGTTGCTTTTAAAACCTCTGTTTTTTCTGTTGAGGTCGTTGACCCATTAACCAAAAAACCTTTGTTGATTAGCGATTGTGCTAATGGCAAACCGAGCCATCCGCACCCTAAAATGGAGATTTGCATTATGAAATATCTTTACGAACTAAAATGTAATAATCGTTTTCCAATGGCATGTAGCCCTGCTCATACACAAAAAAATAGGTGTTACCGGTTTTGGTATACAGTTGGTTGGTAAAATATTCAAAGTCAAAGCCTTTGCTCATTAGCTTTGATTTAGTGGTTTTGGTTTTGCCTTCTACATTCAGTTCGCTAAGTATACGGTTGTTCTTGCGCAAACGGTTATTAATGTTGCGCATAAAGTTGTTGCTGTCCTTGTTTATTTTGTTGTTCCAGGCATTGCGACAGGCGTCGCTGCAAAATTTCTTGTCTTCGCGGCCAACGATTTTCTCGCCGCATTCAGGACAATTACGTGTCATAAACTATCAGTTCTTTTTAGGTGTTCTTGTTCGTGGTGCTCCGGAATTTGCTTTCATGGTTGAGCTTCCGTTTCGTGCCGCCGAAGCAGTTGTAACTTTTGGCGCTTTAGGTTCGGCAGGGGTTTCGGACTTGGCAATGGGAGACTTTTTAAGCTTGTACAAGTCCTGGCGACGGTCTTTAAGTATTCGCACACTACCAAACTCATGCAGTTCTTTCAGCAGGTCGAGGTCAACGTCTACGATGATTGTCATCTCGGTATTAGGTGTAGCCTCAGCCTTAATTCCGTTAGAAGGAAAAGAGAAGTCCGACGGTGTAAATACAGCCGTTTGCGCATACTGAATATCCATGTTATTAACTCCGGGAAGGTTACCCACACATCCGGCAATGGCTACATAACATTCATTTTCTATAGCACGGGCTTGGGCACAATGTCTCACACGGGTATAGCCGTTTTGGGTATCGGTAAGGAAAGGTACAAACAGTATCTCCATACCCTCATCGGCCATTAGGCGCGATAGCTCAGGGAACTCGACATCATAACATATCATGATGCCTATTTTTCCGCAATCGGTATCAAAGGTTTTTATTTCGTTACCGCCTACCATACCCCAATAGTTTACCTCGTTAGGGGTAATGTGTATTTTGGTATACATCTCAGAAGTACCATCACGTTTGCAAAGGAAACCTACATTATACAGGTTACCATCTTCGAGCATGGGCATACTTCCGGTAATGATGTTTATGTTATAAGATATCGCCATTTCCTGAAAACGCTTACGGATGGGCTCGCTAAAACGTGCAATTTCCCTAATGGCATCGGCTTCGCTCAGGTGGTTAAAGTCGGCCATAAGCGGAGCGATAAACAGTTCCGGGAATAGCGCAAAGTCACTTCCGTAACCCGATACGGCATCGATAAAAAATTCGGCCTGCTCAAACAGTGCCTCAACATTAGCTAACGGACGCATCTGCCATTGTACAAGTCCAAGACGAATAATACTCTTACGGGTGTTGATAAGTACAGGGCTTTTATCGTAGTAAATGTTGTTCCATTCCATAAGCACAGCATAATCCTGAGAGTTCTTGTCGCCCTCAAGGTAGTTGCGCATAACTTTTATAACGTGGAAATCATTACTCAGCTGAAATGCCAGTACGGGGTCGTGTATCTCTTTAAGACGTACTTTTTCTATATATTCCTTAGGAGTAAGCTCATCGGCATGCTCTTCATAACCGGGCATCCTTCCGGCGAAGATGATTGAGCGCAGGTTAAGCTGTTCGCAAAGTTCCTTACGGGCTTCGTAAAGTCGACGGCCCAGGCGCAGGCCACGGTATTCAGGATCTATAAAAACGTCGATACCATATAATACCTCACCATCATAGTCGTGCGTGTCAAAACTATAATTGCCTGTAATTTTCTCATAGGTATGGTTCATAGTAGCCTTTTTATGATCTACTATAAGCGATAGGGCAGAGCCTACTACTTTATCATCCACCAACACCACAAGCTGTCCTTCGGGAAATATCTTAAGCAGTCGCTTGATATCTTTTTCAGCCCAATACGGCTCGTCCATATCTAAATCGACATCTTTATAGGCGTGCTGCATCGAGAGGCGCAGCTCTTTATAATCTTCTATCCTTAAATTTCGTAATTCTACCTTGTTTATCTCTGCCTGCATAATCTCGTGATATAGTGTAAATATACAATAAAATTTTCCGTTTACAAACGTTTACAAATAACTACAACCGACCTTAAGCGGTTACTAACCGAATAAGTTTTGGCGGCTGCCGCAACTTTGCAATGTTGAAACTACGAAATAATCTCGTACAGCAGGAAATGATTTAACATTAACAATTTAATTTTCTACACGCCATGAACGCATTAAAAAACAAAGTACAGCTGATAGGTAACGCAGGAGCCGACCCTGAGATCAAGATTTTTGAAGCCGGAAAAAAACTGGCACGTTTGGTACTCGCAACAAATGAGAGCTATACCAACGACAAAGGCGAACGCATAACTGATACCCAGTGGCACACCGTGACCGCATGGGGAAAGACCGCCGAGATTATTGAGAAGTATGTCACTAAAGGCAAAGAGCTGGCCATAGAGGGCAAGCTGACGCATCGCAGCTACGATGACAAAAATGGCGAAAAACGCTACATTACAGAGGTTGTTGTTAGTGACGTGCTGCTTTTAGGTAAATAAAACCGGTTTTTTTTAAAAGGAGGTTTTAGCCCTTTTCGCCTGCCCCCGGCGAAAGGGCTTTTTTAATTTTATTTGTTGAAGTGAATTCAAATTGTATATTTTACCACAAAGAGCACAATGAATTACACTATGCTCATTAAGTTTTACGCTTATTATGAACCTTGAGTTGGGTTACAATATTTATAATAGTAACGAGTTTTTATTCAAAAGCAACAACGATGACTTTTAAACGCATTTTTAAAATACTGGAATTAACCTTTATAATTTCTATATTCCTGATAGTAAGTATAGTGACATTTTATATAGTCAGGAGTAATAATTATGATGAAAACTATAAAAATTTAAAGTTGGGAATACATCTTGAAACTGTAAAAGAAGAATGGGGAAAACCAAGTAATAGGTTCATTTGTCAGGACACTCTTATCGCATTAACATACAATGACGGGCTTATGACAGACTACGTTTTTAAGTTTGATAGACAGAGCAAAAAACTAGTAGAAAAATGGGCTGGTGATTGATAACACACCCCTAACCCCTCTCAAGAGGGGAACACTCTTGCTCGCCATGATTGCTGAAGTATGAGTGAAGCTAAGGCATCAGCTGTTTAGCGTTAAGCAAATCATGAGAAGAGGCGTTAAGAAAGATTTTCTGTTTGAGCGAAGCGAGTTCAAATCTTTTAGCCGAAGCGAATGATTTGTAGCGTAAACAGGTGCAAGCCTTGAATTTTTGTTTCTTTTGTTTCAAGACAAAAGAAAAGAAACAGAATTAATACAATCCCCTCGCAACTCTATACGTATTAGTATGCGCCTCGATAATAACCTTAATATCCGGGCTATAACCGCCACCCATACTGCACTGTACCGGTATACCTAGTTTATGGCAAAGCGAAAGCACAAATTCATCACGCTCTTTGCAGCCATTTATGGAACAACCTAATTTGCCAAGTTTGTCGGAAGTGAGTATATCTACACCGCTGAGGTAAAATATAAAATCAGGCTTTTGTTCGTCAATCAGTTTGGGAAGTGTTTCCCGGAGTATAGAAAGGTATGCTTCATCATCGGTATTATCAGGTAAGGCAATATCAAGATCAGAAAGCTCTTTTTTAAACGGATAGTTGGTTTTACCATGCATCGAGAAGGTAAACACGGCATCGTTACCGGTAAAAATTTCGGCAGTACCATTACCCTGATGTACATCAAGATCAACAATCAAAACCTTTTTTGCCAGTTTGTTATTGACGAGGTATTGTGCGCCAATAGCCTGGTCGTTCAATAAACAAAAGGCCTCGCCACGGTCGCTGTAGGCATGGTGCGTGCCACCTGCAATATTAAAGGCAATGCCGTGCTGCATGGCCTGATGTACTCCCCAAATAGTTCCCTGTGCTATGCGCAATTCGCGTTCTACCAATTCAGCGGAAAGCGGGAAACCTATTTTTCGCACAGTCCTTGGATCGAGTGTAAGATTGAGGAGTTCGTCAACATAGTTCTTGTCGTGTACTGCCAGTATGTTTGCCATATCAGGCAGACCCGGTTCGTAAAAATCGGAGGGGGTTGCCGTACCCTCATGTAGCAGCTGTTGTGGCAGCAGTTCGTATTTTATCATCGGGAAACGATGGCCTTCCGGTAGCGGATGTTTGTAAATAGGATGGTAGGCGATAGGGAGCATTAACGTCTTGTAATCGTATAAATTTTAAGCATTAGTAACAGGGTAGATAATAGTCCAAGTATCAATCCTGTTTTTTTGTTTTCGTTCTTTTTTGAAGTATTCAGGAAGATATAACCTGAAAAAGTAAGCATAAGTATTGATGCCACAGTTAATACTCTTCCGTTTTGAAGAAATTCAGGATAATAGGATAAATAGGTTTCACGGGCGGTTTCGGTGTCCACTATTTTTGAGCTTATGGCAAACCACAGGAACAAATCGGCTAATATAAAACCTACGAAAAATATAGCAATCCAGAATACAACGGGAGATTTCTTCATTTCGCTAAGATAAGCGATTCACTTAAAGCAACGTAAACATTTTCCAGATAATGATTAAAGCTAATGCTGTAGCAATAGTAGCCGTGGTTATCTTGATAAAATTAGTTTTGGCAGAGCGGATAAAGATAAAAGAAGCGAATACCAGCAGGAGTATAGGCAGTATACTTAATCCTTTAAGATTTCTAACCTGTTCCGGATACTGATTAAGGTAGGCACTTTGATACTGTGATGGATTGTAGCCATTGGTAATGTTTACCCACAAAAAAACGTCACCAAGTATAAATAACAATGAAAGTACAGCGATAAAGATGAGGAAGTTTTTGGTGCTGTTGTTCATAATGTGGTGTTTAGTGTTGTATTACATAAAGTTAGGGATTTCTTTTTGTGTTCTAAAATAAAAAAGTCATCCTGAAAAGGATGACTTACATGTGTTTATCAGGCTGTTAACAGACAACGATAGTATAACTACTTTACTTTTTTAGCAGCCATTTCATTGCCATTTTGCTTTAGGATGGCTGTAGTAACACTACCTTTGTCGTCTTTTTCAAATACCAGTTGGGCTTTTACCACTTTCAGGAAAAAAGTATTCTCACTTTCAGGAAAAATTGGGAATTTTTGCTGGCCGGGTAATTGGGTGTAAAGTTGTCCATTATCAAATGTAATAGCCATGTTAAAACCCGGTTGAAGTTCGTATTCGCCTACAAAAGACTTAAGTTGGCCTTCTGTCAGGGTAATTTCTGTATGGGTGTCTTTAACAATTACCGGTGGTTTACCGTATAATAGGCGACGCAGATTATTCGTAAAAGATAATCCCGTGTCGTTGTTTTGTAATACTATTATAGTCTTGTCATTATCCATCTCCCTTTCAATAAAGGTAACATAGCCCGGCCACCCTCCGCTGTGATTTGCGATCTTGCCATAATCATCAGACTTGTTTACCATCCAGCCAAATCCGTAATTTGTCTTCTCGTTGTCAGGCAATACAGGTGGTGTAAATACAAGTTCAAGTGATTTTTTAGAAACAAGCTTATCGGTATATAGTGCCCTGTCCCATTTCAGCAGGTCAGTTGTAGTTGAATTTACAGTACCGTCTCCTACTATTCCGTCAAGGCATATCACATAGTTATTATTGGGGTCGTTGTCAGGTAATATTTTTTTATGGTTGGCATCAAATACGTAGCCATATGCATAATTGTCAATTTTTTTAGGTGCAAGCCTACGGGTGTATACAAAAGTATTATTCATTTTTAGTGGCTTAAAAATATTGTCGGCCAAAAAATCAGCATACGTTGTTCCTGATGCTTTTTCTATTATTGAGGCTAACAATGCATAACCGGTATTACTATAGTCAAACTTACTGCCCGGTGTAAAATCTGCTGCGGGTTTTTCCTTCGCAAACAGCGCAATGATGTCTTTGTTGGTGTTTATCTTAGTGGTATCTCCTTTTGTACCTATCAGCTGCATATAGTCAGGTAAGCCACCGGTATGGTTTAGCAACTGCCTTATGGTAACGCCATTGTAAAAATCTAATTCAGGGATAAATTTTGCAATCGGGTCATCATATTTTAGTTTGCCTTTTTGTTCTAAAAGCACTATACCCATCGCTGTAAACTGTTTTGATACTGATGCAAGTTCAAAAATCGAATTATCATCAAGCGGCAGTTTTTTGGCTTCGTCGCGTAATCCAAAGCTTTTTTTGTAAACTACAGCTCCTTTTTCGGCGATAAGTACATTACCATTGAATTCCTGTTTAGCTGAAAGTGATGTAAAAAGGCTGTCAATTTTTTGTATGCGACTATCCTGGGCATTGGCTACGCCCATATAAGAGAATAATGTAAGCAGTAAAATTTTTTTCATGTTGGTTAAGGTTTAATAATAAGACGATTATTTTAGGATGATGTTACAGTTGTGTAGTAAAAGTTTTATGTAAATGAATTCCATCGTCACGCCTTTTTTAAACAATTAAAAAGGGCTGTATCATTTTTGATACAGCCCACGTATGTTTTACAAAAAAGTATAATTAACTAATCACTTCACCATTCCCAACACCATCAGTATCAGGGTTAACGAATACAAGTTTACCTTCGGCGTTTTGTGTCATAAGTATCATACCCTGGCTTTCCACACCGCGAAGGGCACGTGGCGCAAGGTTTACCAATACAGTAACACGTTTTCCTACCACTTCTTCCGGTGTAAAGCTCTCGGCAATACCCGAAACAATAGTGCGCACATCAATACCAGTATCTACTTTTAAAACCAGAAGTTTGTTGGCTTTTGGCATTTTCTCTGCTTCTAAAATGGTTCCGGTACGGATATCCATTTTTGCAAAATCGTCATACTGGATAAGGTCTTTTTGCGGCTCAGCTTTTTTATTCTCAGCTTTGTTGGCTGTTTTGGTAGCCTCAAGGCGGTCTATTTGTTTTTGTATCGTTTCGTCTTCTATTTTAGCGAATAGCAACTCGGCCTGGCCTATTGTATTACCTGCAACAAGAAGGTCTGATTTTACAGAAATATCGTTCCAGTTCAATGACCCTTCGCTTATAGCCAGCATATTTTTAAGCTTGGCAGCCGTAAACGGAAGGAATGGCTCAGACAGTACCGATAATGCAGCAGCTATTTGCAGAGCCACATACATTTGCGTTTGTACACGTGTCGGATCTTCTTTAATTACTTTCCAAGGCTCTTCATCTGCCAGGTATTTGTTACCAAGGCGGGCAAGGTTCATAAGTTCGGTAAGCGCTTCTCTAAAGCGGTAACGCTCTATAGACGATGCAATAACGGCAGGGTAGGCGCGCATTTCGGTTAGTGTAGCCTCATCCACATCGCTGTAAGCGTTAGGTGCAGGCACTACACCTTCGTAATATTTATTGGTAAGTACTACGACACGGTTAATGAAGTTACCGAAGATAGCTACCAGCTCATTATTGTTTCTTGCCTGAAAATCTTTCCAGGTAAAATCGTTGTCTTTAGTCTCAGGTGCAGTTGCCGTAAGCGAATAACGCAATACATCCTGTTGGCCCGGGAAATCCTGTAGGTATTCGTGGAGCCATACCGCCCAGTTTTTGGAAGTAGACAGTTTGTTGCCCTCAAGGTTCAGGAACTCATTGGCAGGAACGTTGTCCGGCATGATATAAGATCCCTCAGCTTTAAGCATCGCAGGGAATATTACGCAATGGAAAACAATATTGTCTTTCCCGATAAAGTGCACCAGTTTAGTATCAGCACTTTTCCAATAAGGTTCCCAGTCTTTGCCTTCACGCGCTGCCCACTCTTTAGTCGACGAGATATAACCGATAGGCGCATCAAACCATACATAAAGTACTTTGCCCTCGGCACCTTCTACAGGTACAGGAATACCCCAGTCAAGATCGCGGGTTACCGCACGTGGCTTAAGCCCGTCTTCTAACCATGATTTTACCTGACCGTATACATTTGGCTTCCAGTCGTTTTTATGGCCTTCAAGAATCCATTCGCGAAGGAATGTGTCATATTGATCCAATGGAAGGAACCAGTGTTTTGTAGATTTTAGCACAGGTGTTGTTCCTGTTATGGTCGACTTAGGATTGATAAGATCCGTAGCATTAAGCGAGGTACCACAGTTTTCGCACTGGTCGCCATAAGCATCCGGGTGACTGCATTTAGGGCAGGTACCGGTTACAAAACGATCAGCAAGGAACTGGTCCGCTTTTTCGTCATACAACTGCTCGGTAACTTCTTCTATGAATTTACCCTCGTTGTAAAGTTTCTTAAAAAACTCCGATGCTGTTTCGTGATGAATCTTTGCAGAAGTACGCGAATAGTTGTCGAACGAGATTCCAAAATCCTCAAAAGACTGCTTGATGATAGCGTGGTATTTGTCAATCACCTCCTGTGGCGTAATGCCTTCTTTTTTGGCCTTCATAGATATTGCAACGCCGTGCTCATCACTTCCGCAGATAAACGCCACATCTTTACCCTGAAGCCTCAGGAAACGTGAGTAAATATCTCCGGGAACATAAACACCTGCAAGGTGGCCTATATGTATGGGACCGTTAGTATAAGGCAAAGCGGCAGTAACAGTATATCTTTTTGGATCTTGTAACATCTGGTTCATTTTATTAGAAATGCAAAAGTACGAAATAATGGCTTAAAAATTTCGCCACGAATTGCACCAGTACCATGAATTATTTTATGAGTAAATCCATTCGGAAACCTTTGTGTATATTTGTGGTATAGCCAAAAAGCAATGCAAAGAATCTTTTTATCATTACTCTTACTTTTATCGATAACATTACAAGCCCAAATGTCTGTAAAAATTCCGCCTTACCTTAAAAAAGGCGATACGGTTGGTATTTTGGCTACAGCCCGAAAAGTAGATATGGCTCCATTAGAACCGGCTATACAACTTTTAAAAAGCTGGGGTCTTAATGTAGTGATAGGTAAAACGGTTGGGCTTGATAATAACCAGCTTGCCGGGCAGGACTGGCAACGTGCCCAGGATTTTCAGAATATGCTTGATAATCCTAACATAAAAGCAATCTGGACAGCCAAAGGCGGTTACGGCACCGTGCGTATGGTTGACAGGCTCGATTTTACCAAATTTAAACAGCATCCCAAGTGGCTGGTAGGTTTTAGTGATTTTACCGTGATGCATAGCCATGTGAACAATTTTGATATTGCAACCCTGCATTCTATTGCCTGTATTAGCGTGAAAGGAGCTACACCTGAAGCCATAGAAGGGCTGCGCAAAGGGCTTATGGGGGGCAAGATTGAATACAGTATTGAGCCACATGTTTTTAATAAGCCAGGTAAGGCACATGGTGAATTGATAGGTGGGAACCTTTCGGTGCTTTATAGTATAATGGGATCGGTATCAGAGGCAGATTATAAAGGGAAGATCATTTTTATTGAAGACCTTGATGAGTATCTGTATCATATAGACCGTATGATGATGAACCTGAAGCGTAACGGCTATTTTAAGGAGGTAAAAGGTATAATAATTGGCGGCATGACCAAGATGAGGGATAACGACATTCCCTGGGGGCACGACGCATTAGAAATCGTTCAGGATATTACTAAGGAATATAACATTCCTATTTGTTTTAATTTTCCCGCAGGACATATTAAGGATAATAGGGCGCTTGTTTTTGGAAAACAAATTACACTCGATGTTTCAGCTTCAGGAACTAAAATAACCTTTGACTAATGGCAGAGCATAACGACCTCGGAAAGACAGGTGAAGAGAAGGCTGTCGAATTTCTTCAGAAGAATGGTTATAGTATTTTACAGCGTAATTATGTTTTCCAGAAAGCAGAGATCGATATCATAGCCCAAAAGGGAAATGTTCTTGCTGTTGTTGAGGTAAAAACACGTTCTTCTTTAGAGTTTGGACTGCCTCAGGATTTTGTTAAGCCTAAAAAAATCCAGCTTTTGGTTAAAGCGGTAAATGAATATGTAATTGAAAACGATTTGGATACTGATGTACGTTTTGATATTATTTCGGTTTACAAAAACGGGAATGTATATGAGATCGAGCATCTGGAAGATGCCTTTTTTCATTTTTAAGAAAACAGGATTGTTATTTTTTCTCGCGGTATTAAAAAAAACAATCAAAATGTTAACTTTATCTAAAAAAATGTTATTTTCGCAATACCCTGAATCTGCTTAATTCATTGCGTTTTCGTAAAAAAAAGTATTTGAATTATAAAAAAATGTTCTTTTTTGAGTTGTTATATTTGTAACAAAATGTTTTATTTTTATATTTGCCAACCAAAGTTGCAACATAATCAATTAATTAGGCTATGAAGACGATCTCATCCGTAGTAGAACACTACATTAAAACAAAACCATTTTTGCTGAGCGCATTGTCGCAGGGTATTATCAACCTTACGTCATTGGCGCGAAACATGATGCCGGAGCTGGAGCAGGAACTTGGTAAAGATGTTAAACAGGGTGCTGTAGTAATGTCGTTAAAAAGATTGTCCGAAGATCTTGACTTTAGGGTAAATCATAAAATCATAAAAGTATTAAGAGCTATAGGCGAAATAACAGTTCGTTCATCGCTTACTGATTATACTTTTGCCGTGTCTGATACTATTCTTGCCAAACAGGCCGAACTTATTGCTAACATAAATGCTAATCCTGAAGTTTTTTATACTTCGTCAAGAGGTGTAAACGAAACGAATATTGTGGTAAGTTCATCAATGAATGCTGTCGTAGACAGGCTTTTTGCTGATGAGAAACAAATTGAGCGTACAGAAGATCTTGCTTCTATAACTGTCAAACTGCCAAAAGAGAATATTTCTACCCCGGGTGTTTATTACTACATTTTTCAACGTTTGGCGTGGGAAGGGATCATCATTTCTGAGGTAATTTCGACATCTTACGAATTTACTATTTTGGTAAGCGAGCAGGAGGTAGACCTTGCCTTTAAGGTAATCAAAGATCTCAAGAATCTTTAAAACAAGATAGTAACAATATTTGAAGCCCTCTTTTAAGAGGGCTTCATCTTTTTTACACATTTAATGTATTACATATTGGTTTTTAATATATCTTTGTAGAGTGATTAGTCAATCTGTAAATGATAAGCGTAAAGATTTACTCTCGGCAGCCTTGAGGCTGTTTGCCGAGAATGGCTTTCATGGCACCCCTACAAGTAAGATTGCTAAAGAGGCCGGCGTTGCAAACGGAACGCTCTTTCATTATTATAAAACAAAAGAAGACCTTATAGTATCCCTTTATATTGATATAAAAATCAGGATGTCCGAATATGTTGAAGTCCATTCTGAGAAAGAGAAAAGTGTCAAAAAGAATTTCAGGAACCAATATTTACAGGTTATGCTATGGTCGTTGAAGCATCGCGATGAATTCCTTTTTATTCAGCAATTCCATAGCTCTCCTTTTGCTTCACTTGTACCGGCAGAAGAAATTGAAAGGCTTAGCGGAAAAACATGTGAGCAGATTGAAAAGGCAATTAAGGATAAGGCTATTAAAAAAAGAGACGTAAATTATATTATGACTCTTTTTACCAGCCACACTTTTGGGCTTAACCAATATCTAAGCAAAGCGCAACTTAACGAAAAAGAACAAAAAGAGGTAATTAAAGACTCCTTTGATATGCTTTGGAAAATGCTGTCTTAATTTTTAATCTATATAGAGTGATTAGTCAGTCTATTATTGAATGATGAAAAAAAGAATAAAAAAAATATTTATGACACTATTAATAATACTGGCCTTACTGGTTGCCGGAGTTATACTTTTTATGCAAACGCCCCAATTTGGGCGTAAACCAACTGGAGAGCGATTAAAGAAAATAGAGCTTTCTCCAAACTATAAAGACGGACAATTTCAGAATCTGAGCCATACTCCCGATTTGGCCGAAGGAGTAAGTATGAGTAATGTACTGTGGAAGTTCTTTTTTGGAAAAAGCAAAAGAAGTAAACCAAAGGCGGCACTGCCTTCACAGAAAACGGATTTACTTCATCTCGATCCTAAAGAGAATATAATTGTTTGGTTTGGTCACTCATCATACTTTATTCAGGTTGATGGAAAAACCATACTGGTAGATCCTGTATTTAGCGGTTCGGCTTCTCCTATAAGTTTTACTACAAAGGCTTTTGCCGGAGCCGATGTGTATTCTGCGGATGATTTTCCTAAAATTGATTTTCTATTTATTTCCCATGACCACTGGGATCATCTGGATTATGAAACGGTAATGAAGCTTAAAGCAAAAGTAAGTAAAATTATTACCGGGCTTGGCACGGGAGAACATTTTGAGCGTTGGGGCTTTGATATGAACTCAGTAATTGAACGCGACTGGTATGAAACGGTAGAACTGGGTGAGGGCTTTACCGTGCATGTAACACCGGGTCGTCATTTTGCAGGGCGTACCTTTAAACGCAATACAGCTATATGGGCATCTTTTGTACTAAAGACGCCTACCCAAAATTTATTCCTTGGTGGAGACTCGGGATATGATTCACATTTTAAGGCTACAGGTGATAAGTATGGCCCTTTTGATGTGGCAATACTGGAATGTGGTCAATATAATGAGTACTGGAAATACATACACATGATGCCGGAGGAAACCGTAAAAGCAGCGCAGGAACTAAAGGCGAAAAAATTAATGCCGGTGCACTGGGCTAAGTTCTCGCTGGCATTGCACGATTGGGATGAGCCGATTTTAAGGGTAACAGCTGAAGCTAAAAAGCAAAATATGCCCCTGATTACACCGATGATTGGACAAAAGGTAAACTTTGATAAAGAGGAGACTTTTGCCGAATGGTGGAAAGGATTAGAATAAAAAAAACGCGTTTAAGATATCTTAAACGCGTTTTTTTCTATATATAGCTTTCTTCTAATTAAATGTTGCCGAAACCGTAGCAACTATAATACCGTCTGAGTCTGCAGTAGCATCTATAGATTTTAGTTTTGTTTCACCCTGATAAACGTTAAGGGTTACTTTATCTCCGGGTTGTGCATCTATTGCCGAAAAGTTAAAGCCACCTGCATAAGTGTCGGTGTCTGCAGTATAAGTATATGTCCATGGCAGAGAAGTAATATCTACAGATGTACCTCCACCATTAGCGGTATAGGTTGCGCTCATGTCTGTAGCAGTTGTCGAACCTGTTACTTCATACTTAATTTCTCTTGAAGATGATACCGGTTTTTTGTCATCATCATCTGAACATGAGGTTAGCGATACTGCCGACATAATTACCGCAAACACATAAATCAATGGATTTTTCATAAAATATTTTTTAATTGTTTATTGGTCGCAAATATATATTTCCGGATTTTTAAACACTCTTAAAATGTAGGATTTAACTTAAGTTTAACCCATTTTAAGGAGAACTTAAGAAGATTTTAAGAAGTACAGTTTCACGAATAAAAAAAGGAAGAGCCAAAAGCTCTTCCTCTGTCATTGCTGATATGCGGGCTATTTACTCAAATACCAGTTCAAGCATTTCGAGTGCTTTTTTGAGCGATTTTACATTCTCAAAAGTAAGCAGCAGCCTTAGTCCGTTTTTGGTTTGTTTTTCTTTCATCCTTGCAACTCCCTGATGTCTTTGTACAAATTGCAGTACTTTATGGAAAGCCCCCGACTGGTAATAGTCGGATTGTTGATCGCCTACAAAATAACCTACCATTTTACCCTGTTTCAGTACCAGTTTTTCAATACCCATTTTAGTAGCGAGCCATTTAATGCGCATACTTATCATAAGCGCCTGAGCTTGTTTAGGCAATGGCCCGAAACGGTCTGTCAGTTTAGCTTCAAAAGCAATGAGCTCTTCTTCGTTCTTAACGGCAGCAAGGTCGTTGTACAGGTTAAGACGCTCGGTAATATTGTTTACATATTCGTCAGGGAAAAGTAATTCAAAATCGGTATCAATCTGAATTTCTTTTACATATTCTTTTTCAGTTTGCTCTTCTCCGTCGTCATAAAGGTCTTTAAACTCATTTTCTTTAAGTTCATCGATAGCCTCGTTCATGATCTTTTGGTAAGTATCAAAACCAATCTCATTAATGAATCCGCTTTGCTCACCGCCTAGCAAGTCTCCCGCACCACGAATTTCAAGGTCTTTCATGGCGATATTAAAACCACTGCCCAAATCGCTGAACTGCTCTAAGGCCTGTATACGCTTGCGGGCATCTTCGGTCATTGCGGAATAAGGAGGCGTGATGAAGTAACAAAAAGCTTTTTTATTGCTTCGGCCTACACGTCCTCGCATCTGGTGCAGATCAGACAGTCCGAAGTTATTGGCATTGTTAATGAAGATAGTATTGGCGTTTGGTACGTCAAGACCACTTTCAATAATAGTGGTTGCAACAAGTACGTCAAACTGGCCATCCATAAAATCAAGCAACAGTTCTTCGAGTTTTTTACCATCCATCTGGCCGTGGCCAATGCCTACCTTTGCTCCCGGAACAAGACGCTGTATCATTCCGCCTACTTCCTTAATGTTCTCTATACGGTTGTTAATAAAGTATACCTGTCCGCCACGTTGTATCTCATACGAAATGGCATCACGAATAATTTCTTCGTTAAATCCTACCACCTGCGTTTCTATAGGGTAACGGTTAGGCGGAGGTGTTGTAATGACAGACAAGTCCCTTGCAGCCATAAGCGAGAACTGAAGTGTTCTTGGAATAGGTGTTGCGGTAAGGGTAAGGGTGTCTACATTTTGAGCTATCGTCTTAAGCTTATCTTTTACATTTACACCAAACTTTTGTTCCTCATCGATAATCAAAAGCCCCAGATTTTTGAACTGTACATTTTTATTTACCAGTTGGTGTGTGCCAATAAGGATATCGAGTTTTCCGTCCGCAAGATCTCTCAGGGTTTCCGATTTTTGTTTTGCTGTACGGAAACGGTTAAGATATCCTATGGTAACCGGCATATCTTTAAGCCTTTCACTAAAGGTTTTAAAATGCTGAAATGCCAGTATAGTTGTAGGTACTAATATGGCAACCTGTTTGCCATTATCGGCAGCTTTAAATGCGGCACGAATGGCTACCTCTGTTTTCCCGAAACCTACGTCGCCACATACAAGCCTGTCCATAGGGCGTTCGCTTTCCATATCGGCTTTTACATCGCGGGTAGCCGTAATCTGATCAGGTGTGTCTTCATAAATAAAAGACGATTCTAACTCGGCCTGCAAATAACTGTCCGGCGCATACTGAAAACCTTTTTCCAGCCTGCGTTTGGCATATAGCTGAATAAGGTTAAAGGCAATGTGCTTAACTCGTGCTTTTGTTTTTTGCTTAAGCACTTTCCAGGCATTGCTGCCCAGTTTATATATTTTAGGAGGCGCACCATCTTTACCGTTGTATTTTGATATTTTATGCAACGAGTGGATGCTTACATACACAATATCATTATCGGCATATACCAGCTTAATGGCTTCCTGTGTCTTTCCTTCTACCTGTATTTTTTGCAGTCCGCCAAATTTTCCGATACCGTGGTCGATATGGGTTACGTAGTCACCTACTGATAGTGAATTTAATTCTTTTAGCGTAATGGCTCCTTTTTTAGAATAGCCATTTTTGATGCTGAATTTATGGTAGCGTTCAAATATCTGGTGATCGGTGTAACAGGCAATCTGGTATTCTTCGTCTATAAAACCTTCATAGATAGGGAATACTATCGTTTTATATTGCTTGCGAAGGTCTTCATGTCCGGCTTCGTCCAGGCTTTCAAAAATGTCGTGAAAGCGTTTGGCCTGAGCTTCGTTAGAACAGAAGATATAATTCTTGAAGCCATTGTTGTGATTGTCGCTCAGGTTATTCAGTAAAAGGTCAAACTGTTTGTTGAACGACGGTTGAGGCTGAATATGGAATTCAAAAGTTTTTTGTGTTCTGAATATAGGTTTGGTGCCAAACTCGATAATGGTAAAATCGAGCGCCTTTTTTATAAAAGCCTCCTGATTAAGAAAAAGCTCTGATGGTGCTGCGTGTTTAATGTCTTTCGAAAGCTTTTCGAAAGCTTCGTTAGCCTTGTTGAATAAAACATCGAGTTTAGAAAAAAGGGCATCGGTATCTCGGATAAGGATAACCGTTTTTTCGTTTATGTATTCCAGAAAGCTTTCACGGTTTTCCTGCAGTTGCTTATTTTCAACATTAGGCATTACCGTAATTTTTTTCTTTTTTTCAAGGGATAACTGTGAAGCAACATCAAACGTACGAATGCTGTCTACCTCATTGCCAAAGAATTCTATACGGTAAGGATTGTCGTTTGAGAATGAGAATACATCGACAATACCACCACGAACAGAGAACTCTCCCGGTTCGGTTACAAAATCAACACGTCGGAACTCATATTCAAACAATACCTCATTAATGAAATCTATAGAAACCTGATCGCTTACGGCAACTTTCAGCGTATTTTTTTCGAGTTCTTTTCGGGTAACTACCTTTTCAAAAAGGGCTTCGGCATAAGAAACAATGATAGCAGGTTTTTTACGGGAATTGATACGGTTAAGCACTTCCGATCGCAATAGTATGTTAGCGTTATCGGTTTCTTCAATCTGGTAAGGGCGCCTGAATGAGCCCGGATAAAACAACACATCCTGATCGCCAATGAGCTGCTCAAGGTCGTTAAGGTAATAAGCGGCCTCTTCTTTGTCTTTAAGGATAAGAAGGAACGGCAGTTCGCTTTGGCGGAAAAGCGGATCGGTAACAAAAGACAATGCCGAACCTAAAAGCCCTTTTACATGTATTTTGTTTTCGCGTTGCTGTAAGGCACTAACGATTTGTTTTATTTTAACCGACTGGCCGTATTTATCTAAAATTTCAGGTTTCAATGTGGTTCTTTATAATCAGTTATTTTGTGCAGGTCCCGGTCTTGGTGTAAATGTTCGCATTTGCTGATTAGGCGCAGGCGAAGACTGCGGTTGTGGCTGCATCCCGGGATTAGCCATACGGGTAGTATCAAGTGCCCTTAGCATTTCTTCTTCCCCTATCTCTTTCGGAATTTCGCTTAAAATTACCATTTCACTCATTTGGTTTTGCAGCGAGGTTGTTTCGTGAGTAATCTCTTTTATAAGCGACACTACTTTTTTATCAGGTATAACCGCAATGTTTATATAAGTGTACAGCGATTTAATTTTGGTATTAAGCCCGTTTAGACGGCTGCGTATCTGTGGCTTGTTGAAAAATCCGGGAATGTTTGTATTAAGCTGCTCTCCTTTTGCAACAAGGGTCTTAGCCTTTTGTCTGTATGCACTTAAGGAACCGGTAGGCTTTTGCATCAGTTCGTTATGAAATTGCTGCCACTCGTTCCAACCCGAAATTTGGGCTGCAACCTTATCATTTACAGGAGGAACATTAAACCTCCAGTTCTCGCTTATTACTTTTAAAATGGAGTCGTTTTGTTTTTCAGTTCGGATTGTTTCGGCGCGTCGTTGAGCGTCGTCGTCCTTACAGGAAAAAAGTACTGCCGAAAAACAGCAAACCACAATGAGTTTCAGGTATTTCATGTTTGATTGTTGAAGTAGCAAATTTACGAATGTTTACTAATATGTTCCTGCCTGAGATTAATTCTTTAGAAACATTTTTAATTTACTTTTTACGGAAAAGGCGAGCGGTTTTTTCAGGATAATGCATCAGGACAGCTTTACAAATCACAATCTTTTAAAAAAATGTTACAATAGGGGTTTAAGAGAGTGAAATTCATAATGGTAAAGCAGTATATTTGTGGTCTGTAAATACAACTAACATGGCAAAAATTTTAATCATAGGCGCTTGTGGCCAAATTGGTACTGAGCTGACAAAAAAACTTAGGGAAGTATATGGTACTGATGCTGTTATTGCTTCAGATATACGCAAAGGAGATCCTGAATTTGTGGCTTCGGGGCCATTTGAGGTAGTAAATGCCCTTGATTTTAACCAGATAGAAACTGTAATTGAGCAAAATAACGTAGAAGAAGTATATCTTATGGCGGCACTTCTTTCGGCTACTGCCGAAAAGAATCCTGCTTTTGCATGGGATCTTAACATGAACTCACTTTTCCACGTGCTTAACCTTGCTAAAGCAGGGAAGATCAAAAAGATTTTCTGGCCTTCGAGTATTGCTGTTTTCGGCCCAACAACCCCTAAACAAAATACACCACAGTATACGGTTATGGAACCGTCTACCGTATATGGTATTTCTAAGCAATCGGGCGAAAGATGGGCAGAATACTACCATAACATTTATGGGGTAGATATCCGAAGCATCCGTTACCCTGGTCTTATCAGCTGGTCTACACCTCCGGGTGGTGGTACTACTGATTATGCTGTTGATATTTACCACAAAGCACTTGCTGACGGAAAATACACTTGTTTCCTTAGTGAAGAGACAAGGCTTCCAATGATGTATATGGATGATGCTATCCGTGCTACAGTAGAAATCATGCAGGCACCTGCAGAGAACATTAAAATACGTTCGTCATATAACCTTTCAGCAATGGATTTCACACCAAAAGAAATTGCTGAGGCTATTAAAAAAGAAATCCCGGATTTCACTATTGACTATGCACCGGACTTCCGACAAAAAATTGCAGACAGCTGGCCTCAAAGCATTGATGACAGCAGCGCAAGACAAGATTGGGGTTGGAAACATGATTTTGACCTGAATTCTATGACGGTTGATATGCTGGAACACCTTAGTGTTAAATAGTAATTGGTTTTAGGGTTTTAAGTTACCTGACAACATAAAAAAACGCAGATAGAGATTAATCTTTATCTGCGTTTTGTTTTATAGGTTTGAGTGAAGCTAACTGTAAACTGCGACCTGCCTACCGGCAGGCAGGCTGTAAATTGCCTACTTTTTTGCTTTTAGTTTTTCAATCAGAGCATCTTCATACTGTGCTTTTAAAGGAAGTACTTTTTCGATATTGTCATTAGGAAAAGTCATGGACAGGACATATTGTTTTATCTTCCATTCTTTTCCGGTTTTTTCGAGCACACCCGACCCCTGGCATGCTTTCATGTGTGTGTCCAATAATTCATTGAACCAGGCCGTTTTACCATCTTTGCTAAAAAAGATATTGCGTTGCAGCGCTTTGAAATCCCATGTTCTGCCCTTATCAAAATAAGGTTTTGAGAAGGCCTCAAATTCTTTTTTTGTCCAGTTTTCGGTTGCATCGGTGCCAATGTAAATACCATCTTCGGCAATCTTACCAAAGTAACCATTGTAGTCTGCTTTTGCTGCTGCTGCGTGCCAGTTGTCAAGCAGGGTATTGATAGCTTTGGTTTCGTCAGCAGTGTTTACTTCAGCAGGTTTTGTAAACAGATAAGTACTAATGGCTAGTGATAGTACCGAGCATATAAGTGCAATTTTTTTCATTTTGTTGATAATTGAATATACTGCTAAAATAAAAAAAGAACCTTAATATAGCTATTAAGGTTCTTTATAGAGGTTCTTTTCTTTTATTTATCCCAACATCTCATTGTGCTGCGAAAGGTCGAGTCCAAGCTCTTCTGCTTCTTCTGATACACGCAATGGGATAAAGAAGTTTGTAACTTTATACAACAACATTGCCCCGAAGAAAGAGAAAGTGGCAACCAGTATCATTGCAATCATGTGGTGGCCAAAAATATGCCATCCGCCATGTAGCAGGCTTGCGTCTTCACCTTCGGCAAAAATTGCAGTCAGTATCATTCCCATGATACCGCCTACACCGTGGCAGGCAAATACATCAAGGGTGTCGTCAATACGTTTAAGAGGTTTCCAGTTTACCATAGTGTTTGATACTATAGCTGCTGCAAAACCAAAGAAGATACTTTTTGGAACCGATACAAATCCGGCGGCAGGGGTAATGGCTACAAGGCCTACAACAGCACCAATACAGGCACCCAGAGCCGATACTTTTCTTCCGTTCAGCCTGTCGAAGAACGACCACGTCAGCATTGCCGAAGCCGAAGCGATAGTTGTAGTGGCAAAAGCCATTGCAGCGGTATGATTGGCCGCCAGTGCTGATCCCGCATTAAAGCCAAACCAACCAAACCAAAGCATCCCTGTGCCTAATAATACAAACGGAATATTAGTAGGGATGTATTCAAGGTTTTTACGTTTCCCAAGGCACAGCACACCTGCTATAGCTGCAAATCCGGCACTCATGTGCACTACGGTTCCGCCCGCGAAATCTTTCACGTTAAAATAACTGCCCAGCAGTCCGTTAGGATGCCATACCATGTGGCACAAAGGCGCGTATATTAATAAGGAGAACAGACATATAAACAGCAGGAACGAAATGAATCGGATACGTTCAGCCAAGGCGCCGGTAATAATAGCCGGAGTGATGATGGCAAACTTCATCTGGAAAAGTGCGAATAATATAAAAGGTATAGTAGTTGCCATTTTAGCATGCGGATGCTCATCTACATAATCAAAGAAAGCAAAATCGGTAGGGTTACCTATAAGGCCGTAATGCGTTCCGCTAATTTCAATGCCCAGCGGACTACCGAAGGAAAGACTGAAGCCAATCACTACCCATAAAAGGCTGATTACGCCTAAACATATAAAGCTCTTTAACATGGTAGAGATTACATTTTTTTTGCCTACCATACCTCCATAGAAAAAAGCGAGCCCGGGAGTCATTAATAATACAAGACAGGAAGCTGTAAGCAGCCAGGCAACATCTGCCGGGACGATAGCATCAGTGCCGTTAAACTGCGACGATTTTTCGGTTACTGTGGCGTGATCCCAAAAAAGGCCGGCGATGGCAACAGCAGTTGTGATGATAAAAGCAAAAATCCATCGTTTTTCTAATTTCTTCTCCATTATACCCTATAATTTATGGGGGTAAAATTATAAAATATACTTCTTAAAAATGGTTAACGTGTAATTTTTAGGGGATTTGTAATTTGTTTAACGTCTTTACTTCTTTTTTTTTCATATTGGCAAGGAAAATATAAACCTGGTAGTTAGATTTCAACAAAAATTGATTTCTGCACGGTCACAACTCGGTGACTTGTTTGTACGAAAAAAGCGTAATTATGCCAATTGTTAAAATTTGGCAAAATAATTGTAGGTCTAAACTATTGATAATTAAGGCTAAAAAAGAAATTGACAGAAATGTTAATGTTAATAACTTGTTAAAGAACAAGGCATATTATGTTCGGTAATTCTTTAAAATTGTATATCGATAAACCAATCAATCGCATCCATTACTATGAACACATTGCAACACACTGTCGAAGACTTTAAACTCTTCGAAGCCATTGCCGACATCGCATTCATTGCAGGGCAAAGGGGTTTCTTCTCAGGTGACTCCAGATTAGACATTGCCGAATTTATCCATTGGGCAAAAGAATTCGAAGACATGCACGAAGAAACCAACTGGGACGAGGTAGACTATCAGGAATCCATTGAAGCTTTTACCGGCAACAAACTCAGGATAGATCTTCATTAAAACCAAGGTGGCTTTAACCCTCAGCGGCTGCACTGCTAATTGTCTCTTTGATAATGGCAATGCAGCCGTTTAAGTTTTTCTTTACTTCATTACTCCAAAAGCGGAGTACGGTCCAGCCGTGAGAGGTTAGGTATTCGTTGACTTCTTTATCACGTTCTATATTGCGTGAGATTTTCTTTTCCCAAAACTCTGCATTTGTAGCAGGTTTCTTTTTAGTTTCGAAATCCTTGCCATGAAAAAACTCGCTATCTACAAAAACAGCGAGCTTATATTTTTTAAAAGTAAAATCAGGTTTTCCAAAAACGGTTTTATTGTTTTTGCGATATCTCAACCCTTCATGCCACAATGCTTTTCCCAGAGCTACTTCTGCTTTCGTGGCTGTACTATTAATAGCAGCCATGTTTTTGGAGCGTTGTTCAGGGTTGTGGACATCCATTTATTGTGATTGGGTATATCTGACAAAATTGATAAAATTATCAAGAGTTAGGATTCTTTCTCTAAATGGCTTAGGAAAGCTGTCCAAATACGGTTTGGGAACAACTAAGCAAACATTATGTTGATACATTTCTTTCAATTGATTGCTTGATATACCTTGTTGTAAAGTAAAAAGATGTTTAGTTTTTATTCTATCTGCTTCATTAAGAATTTGCCTCCATCGATCTTTACATGTAGTTTTTGATGCAAGCATTATAAGCTTTTTTTCATCAAATTTTGGATTGTGATAAGACTCTCCTGTCGGAAACAGAAAGTCAGGCTTTTTATTTCCTTCGGTAATTTGCTGAGATGTATATGCTAAATTAAATGTGTTAAATATTTCTGATAAATGATGTTCTAAAGATTTACCCGCGCGACTTTTTCTTCTATTAAGTATTGTGTTTGCGGTGATCACTAGTTCTTCAACTGTTTTAAAATGTGATTGTATTCGACTAGTATATCTATCATTTTCAATAACTTTAAAAAGTTGAAATTCGGAATCAATCCATTTGAGTAGTTCAACATCAGGTCTTGCCTGAATTATTTTACTTGTAATCCCATATGAATTATTATAGCAATTTCTAGCATTATTTGCCAACTCAATGGTAGTTGGAAAATCAAGTTTTAGAGATTTTAAAAAAGCTGTAAAACAGTCTATAAGTTTATCTTCAGCGGTTTGCTGAAATTGTTTTGGAATAATACCATTTATATTTGTTGATGATATATTTAAAGCAGCTAAAAATTCTTCAATATCATCGTCACAATTTAAAACAAAAGCCTGATAATTATCTGATGTGATTTTACAAATGACTAATAAGTCACCAATATTTTCATCTCGTAAAAAAGGAAAAGCTTTCCCATATCTTGTTAAGCGGTATTCATCACGTGTTCCGACTCCGTAGTATATAAAACGACTCTCGGTTTCAAAACTATCCTGCCATCTAATAGTAATAAATCTGTCTTTATTAGTTCCCTTTATTCCAGGTTGATCAAAGAATAATTTCCAAGATTTTTTGTGAATATGGTATCCAGCCTGATGTCCGCCAGTAGCGCCAGTATCATTTGCAGTTATATATTTACAAAATGCAATTTCAGATTGCTGAACTGATTGAATTGCTTTGTTGAGAATATCGTTCATTGGCTTTTTCTAGTTCTAAAAATATTTTTTCACCCACAGCTTGCATTAATGGAGAAACTACAGAATTCCCGAATTGTTTATAAGCCTGATTGTCTGAAACAGGAATTACAAATTTATCCGGGAAACCTTGTAATCTTGCACATTCCCTTGGAGTTAATCTTCGAGGGTTTTTTCCGTTCTGAGGGATGAGAATTTCCGCCCCGTCTTTATAGTATCTTGCACTCATGGTTCTGGAAATACCATCTAGGTTTGTTAGGCCAAATCCAAATCCATTTCCTTTGGCTTTATGTTTCTCTGCATATCCCTGTAGATAATTCCAAAGTTTATCAGATAATGTATATTTTTCTTCAACATTCGAAAGTAAAATTTCTTTTATTGCATATTTAGCATCTCCCATTTCAGGGAATTTAAACTCTTCCTGATGATTAAAATAATCATTATCAAATCCAACAATGATAATCCTTTCTCGATGTTGCGGGACAAAATATTTTCCGTCAAGGACTTTAAAATAAATCGTATAATTTAATTCTCGGAGTGTGCTTTGTATTACTTTAAATGTATTTCCTTTGTCATGTGAAACTAAATTCTTTACATTTTCCAACATAAAAGTTTTGGGTCTTTTATGTTTAAGAATGCGCGCTATATCAAAGAACAATGTGCCTTGGGTTTCATCTAAAAAACCATGTTTTCTACCTAAGGCATTCTTTTTGGAAACACCTGCAATTGAAAAGGGTTGGCAGGGAAAGCCACCTAAAAGAATATCATGGTCTGGGATGTCTTTTTCGTCTATTTGAGTTATATCTCCAAAAGGGACTTCTCCGAAGTTGGCTTCGTAAGTTTTTTTGGAAAAAGAATCCCATTCGCTGGTAAATACACATTTCCCACCTATGTTTTGATAGGCTAATCTGATACCTCCAATACCTGCGAAAAGATCTATGAATTTGAATTTAGGCTTTTCGGGTGGAGGAAAAGGGATATCCCATTTTATAGGAAGATAATATTGAAAGTCTGGTTCCTGAACAATATTTAATTTTTCATGTAACTCATTTAGATATTCAGTAGCTTTAGGTTTAAAATATTCAGAAACACCATTTGTGTGATTTTGAAAATAATGTGTAAGATTAGCAAGGCCACTATCGGTAGCTTTGTTTACATCAATTTGTAGTTTTTGTTTGATTTTCGAATACTTTATCATTTACCTCTTAAAGCTTTTATCATTAAAAAAAGTTGCGAAATCAACATCAAGAGCATGGATTATTTTTTCAATAATCTCAATCGAGACATTGCGTTGACCTTTCTCTATATCTGAAATGTAGTTGCGGTCAACGTTCGAGATATTAGCTAGTTGCTCGATAGAAAAATTTTTCTCTATCCTCAAAGCCTTTACCTTTAATCCAAATTTTTCTTTGATATTCATAATCTTTAAAAGTATCGCTGTGCGGTCAATTGACCCGCCTACAATTGACCGCATAAAATTTTTATTATCAACATTTTTATAACCAAAAAAGCTTTTCCGAACTTTGGAAAAGCTTATCTATAACCCATAAAAAAACCGGCCTAAGCCGGTTTCTTATTAATGTCTTCCATGTCCTCGACCTCTGCCGTGGTCGTCGTGATGACGGTGGTCGTCATGGTGGTCATGGTGTTTATAATGTTTATACTTTACAGGTTTTGCATAAGCAACCCTTGCAGGGCGGTAGTGGGTATATGGTGTTGGGCCATAATAGTTATTTACTACCACTTTCGGACCGCGGTACAGGTCATATCCCCTGTAGGCTACCGGAAGGTAAGCACGACGTGCCCAGCGTCCGTTGTCCATGTATATATAATGTCTTGTGCTGCAGTCGTAGTACGTTTGTATTTCGGGTAGGTAATAATAACGTACCTCTGTGTGTACCGGTGGTGGCGGTGCCCATGCCGGTGGAGTACCTATGTTTACACTAAGACCAACCGATACCTGTGCCTGCGTGCTGCCAAAAACCATAACTGTTATAGCTATCAGCAATGTTCTTATTGTTTTCATGTTCCTTCGATTTAGATAATTAGTTGCTAAGCTAAATCCAACATCTGTGCCAATCCACAGGTGTTAAGAAAATTTTAGGAAAACGTTTTCGGAGTTTCGCAGATAAATTCTTGTATTTCAGAACTTTTATTGGATGATTTTTTTTTTCGGGCTTTGCATAAAAAAAACCGGCTGTTCGCCGGTTCATATTAGTGTTTTCCTTTTCCGTTTCCATGCCCGTTACCCTTGCTCTTGCCACTTGCATTTGGACTTCCGGTCATTTTTTTAGCCTGTCCCGGAGGTACGCCGATGGTTTTCTGGGCTTTCCCTTTATAGCCTTTAGGGTATTTTACTTTATAGGTAGTATAGGTAGTATAAGGCGTATTTCCACGATAGTCTGTCATTACTACCTTATAACCATTATAAAAATTATAGCTCCTGTAGGGTGCAGGAACAGATACGGTTCTTACCCATCGTCCATTGGTCAGGTAAATATATTCGCTGGTTCTTACATCATAATAGGTTTCAATATCGGGTAGATAATAATAATTTACGTCTGCATATCCCGCCGGACCCCATGCCGGAGGCGTACCTATGTTTACATTTACCGATACCTGTGCGTGCATACTGCCCAGAACAAAAAATGCTGCTGCCAGTATCAATTTTTGAATCGTTTTCATAGTTTTAGGATTTGTTGTTACTAAACAAAGTTAGCATCATCTTTTGGGTAAATAATTTCTGTTAAGAAATTTTTAGCTTTCTCGTTTATATTCTTATGTAAGAGGAAATTATTGCTAAATTTACGGTAACTACTTAAAGCTATTGTTTATGGAGACTAAAAAAGAGCTTACTGAGAAAATATTAAAGATCACCGTACTTATCCAGGAACGCTATCCTCAGCTTTCTAAATATTTAAGCGAAGTACAGGAAACGCTTCCGGCTTTTGAGCATCCCGAAGTAGATGCCGAAGCGCTTGCTAAATATTACCAGACACTCGAGGAAATGCTTAAAGATTATCTGGAGCAGCATCCTGAGCTTTAATTAGGATTCTTGTATATAAAAATAATAAAAGCTGTTTCCAATCACTATGGAACAGCTTTTAATTGTTTATTATAGAGGTTAAAAAATAACTTTGTTGTTTAGCCTCTTAGAACTTTCCGATACCAGTATTTCATGTAGTAAAGCTTCATTTGAGGGTGTTTGCTTAGTAACGATTACCGAATCTACAGAGAAAGCACTAAGCGCTTCTGATACTGATAGCGTATTTTCAGCAGAGTCTTTACGTCCGTTGAAAGGGAAAGTATCCGGACCGCGCTGGCTTTGCGCATTGATGTTAATACGTCCCAGTTGACCAATCATCTGGTCAATATAAAACGAGATCTTTTGAGGGTCTTCGCTAAAGATACTTGCCTGCATACCAAATCTGGATTCGGTAATATAGTCTACCGGTGCCATAGGATCGTCAAATGCCACTACCGGAATAACAGGGCCAAATTGTTCTTCCCAGTATATTTTCATATCGCGGTTTACAGGATAAAGCATTGCAGGCTTCATCAGCGAGTGGCCCAGGTTACCTCCGCCGTCAGCTGCATTGATAATCTTTGCACCTTTAGCAATAGCATCATCAATACATTCCTTGAGATAGCCCGGTTTTTCAGGTTCGGCAAGTGGTGTAATGGAAACACCTTTATCCCACGGCATGCCTAAAGAAAGCTTATCAATAGCTGCTGCAAGCATGGTGTTGAATTTATCAACAATGTCAGCATGTACAAACAGTATTTTTAAAGCGGTACATCGCTGTCCGTTAAAGGATAAAGTTCCTATTATTACTTCTTTAATTGTAGCTTCTAAATCGGCATCAGGCAGTACAACAGCTGCATTTTTGGCATCAAGCCCTAATACAGCATGAAGGCGGTTAGATTTTGGGTGCATTTTCTTCAGGCTGTCGGCAACGCGGCTCGAACCTATAAGTGCCAGTACATCTACCTGACCTGACTGAAGCAGGTAGGGAACGATGTCTCTTCCACGCCCGTAAACGGTATTTACAACACCTTTTGGAAAATGTTCTTTAAAAAGATCCAGTAAAGGATTGAACAGGAGTGTACCATATTTAGGCGGTTTGAATAATACTGAGTTTCCGTTTATCAGTGCCGGAATAAGCATGGTAAAGGTTTCGTTCAACGGATAGTTAAAAGGGCCCATGCATAATACCACACCATAAGGCAGTTTTTTCATCTGGCCTATAAAACCGTTGGTAACCTTAAACATGGATGATTCGTTATGAATCTGTTTTACTGTTTTTATGGTTTCTTCTATATATTCTATGGTACGGTCAAATTCCTTTTCGGCATCGGCTACGCTTTTGGCAATTTCCCAAACAATGAGTTTTACAATTTCCTCACGGTGTTCTTTAAGCCCTTTGGTAAAACCTTGCATGGCTTTTATGCGGCCTTCAGCACCCATAGATGGCCATTCGCCACGCCCGTAGTCGTGTGACTGAAGAGCCGCTTTAAGCGCCATTTCGGCTTCTTTTTCGGTAGCCAGAGGATAGCTGCCTATTTCAAGAGGAGCGGCTTCCTGCCCGTCTTTTTTTACAAATATCTGCGAATAAACGGTGTGTACCGGGCCGGTCCAGTTTATGAATTCACCATTGATAAGGATTCTTTTCTGGTGTAGTGGCTCGCTGAGTTTTATGCTTTCCGGTATGTCTTTTTCATACGGAAACGCATTTTGAAGATCTGTGGTTGTTTGCATAATAGAGAATTTTAGAGTAACAAATTTCAGCAAAAACATTCTTATAACCTTGTTAACAATCAAACAATTAGTTGTAAAAATGAAAGAACTGTTTAAAAATTTTAAAATAAATCATTATTCATAAAAACCTGTTGACATAGGGCTGTCACTTAGGGCTCATAATTTTGCTTCATAATCATCATCAAATCATTTAAAACTTAAAATTATGGAAACTAAAACAGCCACCGTATCAGTACTTTCATCAGAACAATTATTAAAACACTGGCAAGGTCACAGAAACCTTACGCGTAGAACTATTGAGGCATTTCCTGAAAAGGAACTGTTTACATTCTCGGTAGGGGGAATGAGAACCTTTGCTCAACTGGCTATGGAGATTATCGATCTGTCTAATCCGGGTATCCTGGGCCTTGTTACTAATGTATGGAAAGATATGGCCGACCTGCCACACCACAGCGGAGTGGGGATGCCAACGACTAAAGAGGAGTTGCTTGCTCTTTGGGACGAAACTACAAAAGTGATTGATACGCTTTGGATCCAGATGACACCGGAGCGTTTTCAGGAAAGCACCATTGCTTTTGGGCAATATCCGGGGCCTGTATATGGTACATTACTGTATTTTATAGATAATGAGATCCATCACCGTGGTCAGGGGTATGTATACCTTCGTGCTTTAGGTATCGAGCCTCCATTTTTTTGGGAAAGACCATAATCCTGAGTTCATCATCAATCAATCAATAAAAAATGGCTGTCTTAACAAGACAGCCATTTTTTTGGTTCTATGATTTTAATAACAATACTATATTTTCATTTCCCTGCATTTCGGCATGATTGGCAGCGGTTTTTCCAAACCTGTCAGCTATAGCAACATCCGCTTTGTACTTAATGAAAAGTTTTACCATTTCGGCATGACCAAAGGTAGCGGCAAAAACTAACGCGGTGGCATTATTTGCATTTACCTGATTGATATTTGCACCACTTTTCAGTAAGATTTCGGCAATGTCGGTATAACCTTTAAATGCAGCTCCCATAAGAGCAGTATTGCCACTGTTGTCATGGCTGTTGAGGTCTACTTTTTCATTTAGTAAAAATTCAACAGCTTCTTTACTGTTATTGTATGTTGCCAGTGTTAGGGGGGTAAATCCTCTGTCATCCGGTACATTAAAATCTGTTCCTTTTTCTTTAAGGATTTCTAACAGGGCAACATCGTTGTTTCTTGCAGCAGTATAAGCGTCATTTTGGGCATATACATTGGCAAACAGCAGCAGAAAAAGAATTGTTACAGGTTTCATTATTAATGTGAGATAAGGTTTTCAAGTTCTTCTCTGGTCATTTTTAGTTCTTTAGCCAGTCTTATGCCATACTCTCTGTCGGCCTGGTAAAAATGGCCTATCATTTTAGCCACTACAACTTTGTTCTTTACCTGCTTTAAGGCTCCCGAAAGATTATAGATAAGAGCATCTTTATCTTTTTTAGAGAACGAACGGTAAAGCTCACCTGCCTGAGCATAATCGTTAGGTTTTGATATCTTGGCCTGAGTAGTTTCTACATTGCTTAGTGGCGAATGTGAATATTTAAACTTAGCATCATCCTTAACGCTCGGTTTGCTTTCTGATGGCTGATAGTTTACATCTCCTGTTTGTTTTCTTAGCGACATATAGCCGTTTTGGTTATAGGTTGTTACAGGAGTTTTTGGAGCATTTACAGGCAATTGCTGGAAGTTTCCTCCAAGGCGGTGACGCTGGGTGTCAAAATAAGAGAACAAACGCCCCTGTAGTAATTTGTCTTCAGAAGGTTCAATTCCAGGAACAAGTGTGCCCGGAGAAAAAGCAGACTGCTCAACTTCCTGAAAGAAGTTTTCCGGATTGCCATTTAGTGTCATTGTGCCTACAAAAACAGGTTTGGCAACTGCTTCCGGCCAAATTTTGGTCACATCTACCGGGTTGAAGTCCAGTTTTTCAAAATCTTCTTTTTTCAGCATTTGAACGTATAAATCCCATTTAGGGAAATTACCCGCATCAATAGCATTGCGTAAATCAAGTGTTGCGTGTTCGGTTTGCGTCGACTGGATTTTGTCTGCTTCAGCCTGAGACAGGTTTCTTTCACCCTGTTTAGACCTCCATGTATATTTAACATAAGTTACTTCACCTTTATCGTTAACCCATTTAAAAGCATGTACACCCGATCCGTTCATTTCCCTATAGTTGGCAGGAATTCCATAGTCAGAGAAAAGCCATGTCAGCATATGGGTAGCTTCGGGCACATTAGCAAAAAAATCAAATACCCTGTTAGGATCTGAAGCGCCATTGGTAACCGGAGAAGGTTTAAAGGCATGTACCATATCAGGAAATTTAATGGCATCACGAATAAAGAATACCGGAAGGTTATTGCCTACAAGGTCATAATTTCCCTGTTCTGTATAAAATTTAACGGCAAACCCTCTTGGGTCGCGGTAGCTTTCCGGAGAACCATTTTGATGCACCACGGTAGAGAACCTCACAAATACCGGTGTTGTTTTTCCGGCTTTACTTAGAAAATCCGCTTTTGTTACATCAGAAAAGTCAGATGCAGCAACAAACTCTCCATAAGCACCGGCACCACGGGCATGAACAACCCTTTCAGGTATTCGTTCCCTGTCAAAAGCGGCAAGCTTTTCGATCAGATGGATATCTTCCAATAAAACGGGACCGTTGTTACCGGCTGTTTTAGAGTTTTGATTGTCTCCTACAGGCGTACCTGTGTTAGTGGTTAGTGTTTGCCCCTGAGATACTGCCGAAGACAATAATAGAGCTAATAGTGTAAACTGTTTAAGCATGTTGATATGTATTTCGTTCAGGCCAAAAGTAGTTTCATCCTATTTTTTTACAAGGGAGATCTGATAGATATAATTTATGCGAGAATAGTAAGAAAAAATCTAAAAGTGATGATGGTTTGATAAAATTGAAGGATAATAAAGATAAAAGTGTATAAATATGATTTTTGCCAGACAAAGTATACAGTTAACAAAAATAACAGAACATGATATTTGTCATAATCCTATGGAAACCAACGCTGTAAATTTGTCTATATAAATTAATACACTTTTAGTCATGAGCACATATCAAAAATATTTAGACACGTATACAAGAGGTTTTATGGGATTTAATACACTTGCTGTATTACTTCAGAGCGGATTGGGTGGTTTTGCAGCAATGCTGATATTGCAACATGGAAATTCAGTTGCGCAAATGGTACAGTTATTCTTTGTGGTGATTACCTGTAGTGTTTTTAACGGTACCGTTTTAGCGCAGATGAAACCTCAGGTTGTATTTAATACTTTGCTGCTAAGTATTGCTGTGAGCATTACCGCTATTGTTACAAATATCTTTTTTATCGGTTAATATCCTCAACTTCGGTTAAGATAGTAAGGGCTGTCCTGGGTGAAGGGCAGTCCTTTTTATATGTCTTTTTTGCACAAGGGTTTGTGGTATACCGGGAAATTGCATGAATTGGCGATAAAACACATTTTGTTGGCTTTATGGTGCAATTCATTCGCTTTTTCAATCATCGGTGTTTCTTTTACAGTGACTACAGGATTTAGGGTAACACTTGTAAAATGTCCGCTACCATCCGGTGTTTCAGTCATGGTGCCTTGCGCATTGTCAGTATATGCAGTAACGATAATGCCTGCTTCTGCGCAAAGATGCAGGTACCATAACATATGGCAGGAAGATAATGAAGCAAGTAAGAGTTCTTCCGGATTATAACGCGTAGCATCTCCAAGGAAGGCGGGATCAGAGGAACCTTCAATAGTTGGTTTTCCCTTAACTTCAATAGTGTGGTCTCTGGTATAGGCTTTATAAGTTTCTGTGCCCTTTCCTTTATTACCCGTCCAGTTTATGATTGTGTTATAATAATGTGCTTTCATATGCCTAAAGGTATTTAAAATGTAGTTATTTAGAGATGAATTCCACACTTTTTGTGGAATTCCACAGAAAAGCCACACCAACTTAATATGTATAAGTTGTTGTTTTGTAGGTAATTATATGTTTAAGGAGGTGAATGGTATGGTTCTTTCATAGTGTTATATGTAAATATTTGAAAAAGAACACATTATGAAGAATTTATTTTTATCAGCTGCTTTAGTTCTTGGACTTGCAGCCAGCGCACAAACAGCAACTACGACACAAACTACAACTACAACACCGGCTCCGGCATCAGTACAGGTAGCTCCTGTTTCTAATCAGGACAAAGAGTATGCTAAGGTAACACAATCGGAGATTGCTCCTGAAGTACTGAAACAAGCTGTTGCAAAATATAAAGGCTATCAGTTGGTAGAAGCGCTAAAAGCCGAGGATGGCAGCGACTACAAACTGGTACTTACCAAAGACGGTAAAGACATCGCAGCTTTTTATAAAGCTAATGGTGAATTTATAAAAGAAGTGGCGGCTTAACAAACCCACATACATCTGAAGACGAAAAGAGGCCTGAAAAGGTCTCTTTTTTTATGTTGATGGTTCACGATTGCCTTCGTTCAATGAAGAGCTATGCGCTATATTTAAAATGTCTGTGTACTTATTGAGGTTTTTGTACTATCCTTTCTGTGCAGCAGTAAAGCCAAACCTATTGTAAAGAGCAGACAGTTTACAACCATTAAGGGATATACAGTTGAAGGAGTATTGTTTATGAGTTAGCTAATATTGCTCACAAATCTGGAAGTTTGTATATTTCAGCATATTTACAATCTGATACTTATGCAATATCTTAAATCCGGAGAGTTTTTTGGTGTAATTAACGAAACTACCAGGATGCAGGGTATTATACTGACTGATACTGAATATACCCATGAAAGAGTAGACTGGCATTATCACGAAAATCCTTATTTTACCTTTATACTGCAAGGAAATGTAATTGAGGGTAATAAAAAAGAAATTTATAATTGTAGTGCAGGGACACTACTTTTTCATAATTGGGATGATGCACATTATAATAACAAACCTCCCGGATTTACTCGTGGATTTCATATTGAGCTGGATAAAGACTGGTTTATGCCTTTTGGAATTGATATTGATAATTTACAGGGAAACATAAATATATCAGATCCAGCTGTAAAGCTTCTAATGTATGCCGTTTTTAAGGAAAATAAGCTAAACGGAAATGATTGCTCATTAGCTATTGAAGCATTATTAGTTGAAATGTTTACCAAAATTCAAGGTAATGCTAAACTCTTAAAAAGAGATAAGCCGCTTTGGGTTGAACGTATAAAAGAGATGCTTCATGAAATACCCGAAAATTTGAGGTTGACAGATATTGCAAACGATTTAAATCTTCATCCTGTTCATCTTTCAAGAGATTTTAGTAAGCACTTCAATTGTACCCTTGGGGACTATAAACGTAAAATACGATTAGAGAAAGCTCTCGTTTTACTTTCAAGACTTGATTATTCATTAACTGATATTGCTATGGAATGTCATTTTGCCGATCAAAGCCATTTCATCCGTTCTTTTAGATCGCAATACCGTATTACCCCTCTGCAATACCGTAAACTACTCCTTAATAAATGATGATGTTAATATTGTTCTATTTTGCAGTATCCTTTATGTTCTACTTTTGACAAAAAACATCATTTATGCGTAGTTTTCTATTGGTTATAATTTGCCTGATATTATCCTTTAATCTTTTTGCACAAAGCGAAGACATTGTTAAATCGAAAGGCATTAAATCGAAATTACATGAAGCAAATGTTGGAAGAATTATCTTTACTCCGGGTGCTGTTGATGCAGACAATCTTTCAACTTCAGACTTTTTAACCGAATACCGGTTAACAAACAAGAGTGATTTATTTTTTACAGCTTTCATGGCTAATTCACTTACCAATTATATGCATCGGCTTTCTCCCGAAATCAGTGCTGACAGTCTGGCCAGAACAGGTAATTTTCAATTTAGCTTATTAGTGGATGGAAAGCTGATTTATAAAAGCAATCTTCTTCCAGGAGCGCCTTCCCGTGAAATCAGAGATACTGAAACAATACTGTCTAAACCTCTAATCAACAATTTAAATGGGGAAGGTTTGTGGTCGGAGTCATTTTGGGGAAGATTCATGCGTTCTGGTGGTGCTGATGCACTTACGGATGGCAGGCATCTGCTTAGGATGGAAATACGGCCTTATATTCATTTGGGTCAAACTGACAAAACAGGAGATCTTATGGCAGCAGGGGACCTTTGTCTAGAGGTATACCTTAAGCCAAAATTTGACCTGTCTGTTATTGATCTTTCAAAAATAGAACCGTATGAAGGACTGGAGGTATCAAGAGAAAAGTTTGACCGCAACAACATAAAAGAACTAAAGGGCAATATTGAAGCGGGAGTTTTTAAGAAAATTAACGGGATAATAGTTATTAAAAATAACAAGCTATTGATTGAAGAATATTTTAATGGTGAAACCCGTGATTCCCTTCATGACCCGCGTTCGGTAGGTAAATCATTTGCATCTTCTTTAATTGGTATTGCTATAGATGCAGGGTATATTGAAAATGAATATAAACAATTAAAGGATTTTTATGATTTAAGCAAAAATGCAAATAACTCAGCTTTAAAAGAAAACACATCCATATATCAGTTGATAACTATGAGCTCTTCTTTTGATGGGAATGACGAGGATGGTTCATCTCCGGGTAATGAAGAGAATATGTATGAAACGGCCGACTGGGTAAAATTTGCACTTGATTTGCCGATGAACTCAAAACAACCTAAAGGGCACTGGCACTACTTTACCGCCGGTGTAGTGCTATTAGGGGATGTTTTAAATAAATCAGTGCCGGGAGGGCTCGAAAAATATGCTGATGAGATGTTATTTAAACCTTTGGGTATTACCAATTACAAATGGCAGTATACGCCACAAGGTGTTCCCAATACTGCCGGAGGAATTCGCTTAAAGGCCATAGACTTTGCTAAATATGGTCAGTTATATAAAAATGGAGGCGTATGGAATGGTAAACAGATTATTTCAAAAAAATGGATTGACAAGACCTTTATGAAACAAAAGTTTTTACCCGGGCGTGACAATGAGTTTTATGGATATCTGTTTTGGAACAAAACCTATAGCATAAATCAAAAAAAATGTGAAGCATGGTATTGCGCAGGTAATGGAGGTAACTACATTTTTGTTTTTAAGGATCAGCCTTTAGTAATTGTCATTACTGCCAGTGCCTATGGCCAGGTTTATGGTCATACACAAGTGCATAAGATGATGGAGCAATACATTTTGCCGGCTGTAATTGATTAGTGTAGTGCTCTTGCTGTAGTTTCACCAACCCCGATAGCTATCAGGGAAACCTGGATAAAAAGTTTAGGAAACTTTAATGATAAGAAATAAAAAACCCGATTCATTTTCATGAACCGGGTCTTGTAGCCTCGCCAAGAATCGAACTTGGATCAAAAGTTTAGGAAACTCCCATTCTATCCGTTGAACTACGAGGCCGTAATTTTAGAGGTGCAAAGATATATAAATTAAAGCTATTATAAAAAATATATAGTTTTTTGAAAGCTCCCCCTCTTGGGCTCGAACCAACCCCGATAGCTATCGGGGCTCTGATACCAGTCAGATGCTCTAACCAGGGTATTGTATTTTGAGTTTTGCGGCCATTTCAGGGTATTTGATAAGGTTTTGTATATAAACCTTACTCTTCATGCTTTTAATGTGCTTTTCGATTGACAGCATCTGTGATTTGTTTTCGCATTCAAGAGTAAATACTGTTTGCCAGTCGTCAGCTTTATGAGTGTACTTATGGTTTTCTGCATTTTCATGAAAATCCATGCGAACATCTATGTTAGATGTCGCGCCGGTATAATATCGGTTTAGCTTTTCGGAAAGGAGTATGTATACAATAAAATTCATAAAGTATATAAATGAAAAAAGCCACGCAATGCGTGGCTTTTGAAAGCTCCCCCTCTTGGGCTCGAACCAACCCCGATAGCTATCGGGGCTCTGATACCAGTCAGATGCTCT
>NZ_JBHUMD010000025.1:0-78989 GCF_042684765.1 Flavobacterium suzhouense
TCAGCAGTTACATTTATTGTAGCTGTAACTTCAGTCCTGATAAGACCTTCACAACCATCAATGGTTTGAGAAGCAAAGTAAGGCGTTCCGCTTACAAGCGCTTCAGTAGCCAGTAATGGAGTTCCTCCGGTAGCGGCAGCATACCACTTGATAGAGGCATCATTTGGCATCAGGTCAGCAACTGTAGCTGTATTACAAAATACCTGAGCAGTATTATCAACAACAGGAGCCGGTGTTACAAGTACTGTAGCTGTTACGGTACCTCTCAGTAAACCTTCACATCCGTTTACGGTTTGAGAAGCATAATAAGTAGTTCCGCTTACAAGGGCATCTGTAGAAACTAATGCTGTACCACCGGTAGCAACATTGTACCATTTGATCTCAGCTCCATTTGGCAATAAGTCAGCAATAGTGGCATTGTTACAGAATACCTGAGCAGCATTTGATATAGCCGGAGCGGCAACAACATTTAAAGTAACAGTAACGGCACCTCTTGAAAGGCCTTCGCAACCACCAACGGTTTGAGAAGCATAATAAGTAGTTCCATTTACAAGAACTGTAGTTGAAGTTAGTGCTGTACCACCTGTAGCAGCAGCATACCATTTGATTGAAGCATCATTTGGCATAAGATCAGCCACTGTACCTGCGTTACAGAATGTTTGGTTAGCATTAACGATAGTTGGTGCAGCAACAACAGTTATGTTGGCTGTTCTTGCAGTTCGGTTAATACTCTCACAACTTCCAATAGTTTGTGATGCGTAATAAGTAGTACCGTTAACAAGAGCGGTTGTAGAAGCTAAAGCCGTACCACCTGTTGCGGCAGCATACCATTTAATTGCTGTTCCTGTAGCAACAAGATCGGCCACTGTACCTGCGTTACAGAAATCCTGAGTAGCAGCAGGAACTGTCGGAGCTACAATTACATTTATAGATACGTCAACAGTTGCTATTGTAGAGCAGGCTGTAGTTGAATTCGAAGCCGTTAATGTATAAGTTGTTGTTGTACTTGGGTTAAATGTCCATCCTGTAGTAGCATTACCTGAAACGCCTGTTGATGGTGCCCATGAATAAGCAGTGTAATCAGCTGCACCGGAAGTTATGGTAACAGCAGATGTAGGCTGGCCCGGACATGTTGTTGCAGCATTTGTACTTAGCGTAAAAGCAGCAGGAGTATTTACAGTAGCAACTACCGGGGTCCTTGTTGAGTAACATGGAGCGGTATAATTCCAGTTATAGAAAAAGTAGTATCCGGGATCAGTGCTACCATTTAAGTAAGCAGAATTTATTGTTGCAACATTGGATACTGCGATAGGATATGGTATTCCTGAATTTTCACGTACCATTGCCGGAGCGCCGGCTAAGGCTACTATCCTGTATCCGTTTCCTGCAGGTATATTCCAGCCCAGATTGACAGTAAATTTTGTAGGATTTGTTGAATTACCGGCAGGAACAGCGACAGTAACTGTTTGTATTTGGGTATCAGTACTGTTTCTAAGTTCTACAGTAAGGTTACCCGCATTTGTTCCGGTAAGCAATACGTCTACTGAATTAAGTACAAAAGCATAGCTTACATCAAATATAAGACCATATCCGGTACCGGCAGGAGTAGTGTTGCTTACAGCCGTTGTTGTTCTTACGCCACCTGATTGTGGTGAACCTGTTATTTCTGACTACATCTGTTACAGGTGTTCCATTAAAAAGGAAAGCGGTTGGCAACGTAACGGGATAAGAATTGGTGTCGTAAGTTGTTCCACAATCCAGACAGGAAATTAAAACTGTTCCTCCTGTAATTTCGGTATATGTACCTGTTGACTGTGAAAAAGTGTAGAGCGATGTTTGTGCATTACCAGTCGTGACGACGAGAAGCAGAAGCATCACCAGTAGCGAAGTAAATTTTTTCATACAAATAAAATTATGTGTTTAATAGTTTTATAAAAATATGAATTAAACACTATCTAATTATTAATTATTTGTAGTTTGAAAAAAAATTTAACAAGTTTATTTCTAGTTGGTTTTTTTTGAGTTATTTTAAAAAATAATGAAATAAATAAAACAAAAAAGCCTTCGCGTTAGCGAAGGCTTCTGTAAGCAATCAAAATAATATTATTGGAAATCAGCAGGTGTTACACCTTCATTGATTTTAACTTCGCTAACTGTTAGGTTAAGCTCGATACCAACATTCATAATAATGTTGTGAGGTACCTTAATACCTTTTACATCTTTATAATCACCGTAGTAAGTGAAGATTGTAGTTTTTTGACCCGGAGCGATTTCCTGATCACGAGACTCAGCAACTTTATAACCTGATTTTACATCATAGTAATATGTTGTGTCACCTTTTTTAACTGCATATGCATCTGAACCGTTAATCGCTTCGATTCCTGTTACTGCTGCATCTTTGCTGTTAGCCATGGTAAGTTCTTCAAAAGGAACAGCGCTTGCTTTAAGTTCAGCAAGTTCTTCGCCTTTAACTTCTTCTTTTTGACCCTGGCCCATTCTGTAAGCACCTTTTTCGTTTACTACCTGTTTCATCATAGAGTTGCCCATAACTGTAAGCTCTACAGCTTGTTTGTTATCTGAAGTAACTTTTGAAGTAAGAACTACAGGAGCTCCCTGTACCGTAGCGTTAGATTTAGTGTAGATGCTTTTAACTCCTTTAGCGGCTTTTTCTCCACCGATAGATTTAATATAGTTATCTAAAACTGTTTTAGCAGTTACACCTGCAGGAACAGCTTTTTTAGCAACAGGTTTTTCTGTTGGGTTACCATATTTGTCAAAATAGAATATTGGCATTTTGCGGCTTTCAAGACCCGGAAGTACATCAGCAGCTTTACCTACAATTATGATACGTGCATTGTCTACAGAGAAGAATCTGTTAGCAGCTCTTCTGATGTCTTCAGCAGTTACAGCGTTTATGTTTTTGATGTAGTTTTCGTAGAAATCTGCAGGAAGACCCTGAGTTTGTGTAGTAAGTGCATAACGGGCAACAGTTCCCGGTTTTTCCATGTTCATTACAAAGCTTCCTACATATTTCGCTTTAGCGTTTTTAAGGTCTTCTTCAGAAACAAGGTCAGTTCTTATTTTCTTAAGCTCATTAAAGATCTCTACAACAGCACTGTCAGTAACTGTGTTTCTCACAGATGTTGATGAAGAGAAATCACTTACATATTTGCCTCCGCGAATTGAAGAATAAGCACCATAAGTCCATCCGTGAGCTTCACGCAGGTTAAGGAATAATCTTCCTTCTCCACCACCACCAAGAATTTGGTTAGCAAGTAGCGTAGCAAAATAATCTTTATCAGTCATTTTAAGGTTAGAAACATTCACAACCGAAATTTCAGACTGAACCGCATTTGGTACATCTACAAAGTTAATCTGAGTGTACTGAACGTCTTTAGGGTCGCTGTAAGATACGTTTGGAGCGATAGCAGGTTTCCAAGAACCGAAAAGTTTTTCAACTTGTTTTTTTACATCTTTAACTTTTACATCACCTACAACTACTAGGTATGCGTTGCCGGGAACAAAGTAAGAGTTATAGTTCATCTGAACGTCAGAAAGGGTAACGTTATTTAATGTCTCTTCACTTAGATACTCACCTGCCGGGTGATTTTTACCAAATACAAGAACACCGCCAACTCTGCCTGCGATAGCAGATGCACTTTTTTCGTCAGATTTAAGACCTTCAATAATTTGTGCTTTTTGTTTGTCGAACTCTTCCTGAGTGAATACAGGGTTTAGAGCACCGTCAGCCATAAGTTCTAAAATTCTGTTAGAATATTTAGAAAGTCCGCTTCCGTGAGCCGATTGCGATCCGAAGCCAATGCTGGCACCTAAGAAATCTACTTCTTCGTTAAAAGCATCTTTAGGCATTTTTTTAGTTCCGCTACCCATAAGGGCTGCAGTCATGTCAGAAACACCTTTTTTTGCACCTTCTGCATACGGAGCGTTATCCATAGTAAGGGTGTAAGATACTGTAGGAAGTTTGTGGTTTTCTACAACAAGAACTTTAAGTCCGTTTTTAAGAGAGAAAGTTTCCGGTTTGCCTACGTTAACTTTAGGAGCTGGTCCCGGTTTAGGCTGTGGTATAACTTGTCCATGCATATTGAATGATAACAATACGCCGGCTAGGATATATATAACTTTTTTCATGATTTTTTTCAATGCTTAGTTTTGTGCTTTGTCTTTAGCGCCTACGTAGTCTAACGTTAAACGTTGGTTAGGGTTAAGGTATTTTTTAGCAACTTCTCTGATGTCTTCTCTGGTAATTGAACGATAGATTTCAATTTCAGTATTGATTAGGTTTACATCACCATATAAAAGGTAGAAAGAAGCAAGGTTTTCTGCAATACCTTCAACATTAGAGTTGCTGCTTACATAGTTGCTCTCAATTTCGTTTTGAAGTTTCTGGAACTCTCTTTCTGAGATAAGTTCTGTCTGAAGTTTCACGATTTCTGCATCAGCTTCTTTCATTACATCAGCAGCTGTAAAGCCCTGCATTGGAATTCCGTAAACTATATATAGTCCGTAATCTTCCTGGCTGTAGTTGAAAGCACCTATCTGAAGCGCCATTTTTTTCTCATCAACAATCTTTTTGTACATCCTTGAGCTTTTTCCGCCTGTAAGGATTGAAGAGATCATATCAAGAACTTTAGCGTCTTTTGTTTTCATTGATGGAGTTCTGTAAGCAGTAACCACCATTGGAAGCTGTACGTTAGGATCTTCGTAAGTAGCCTTGAAAGCCTGAGTGATAGGCTGCTCTTCGAATTTCTGGCGAGTAACAGGTGTTCCTTTTGGAACTTTGCTAAAGTATTGGTCTACCCATTTTTTTGCCTGTGCTGGATCAAAATCTCCGGCAATAACAAGCACTGCGTTGTTAGGGATGTAGAATTTTTTGTTGAAAGCCTGGAACTCTTCAAGTGTTGCAGCGTCCAGGTGATCCATTGAACCGATAGTTGCCCAACGGTACGGGTGCACTTTAAACATGTTCCTTTTAACTTCTGCAATAAGATTTCCGTAAGGCTGGTTGTCTATACGAAGCCTTTTTTCTTCTTTAACAACTTCGTTTTGAGTGTCAACTCCTATCTGGTTGATAACAGGGTGAAGCATTCTTTCAGCCTCCATCCATATAGCAAGCTCAAGATTGTTAGAAGGGAAAACCTCATAGTAATATGTTCTGTCGTCAGAAGTGTTGGCGTTATTGTTACCGCCGTTAGCAGTAACTATCTTAAACCAATCACCGCGTTTGATGTTTTCTGTTCCTTCAAACAGTAAGTGTTCAAAAAAGTGTGCAAAACCTGTTCTTTCAGGGTTTTCGTCTTTAGAACCTACGTGATACATTACCGAAGTAACGATAACCGGAGCCGATTTATCCTGGTGAAGGATAACATGAAGGCCGTTGTCTAAATTGTATTCTTCGAATGCCACTTTTTGAGCTGAAGCAACTCCGCCAAGCATAAGAAGTGAACCCAAAGCCATTAAAGATTTTTTCATAAAAATTAATAATTATTTTGATATTGCTAATTGGTGTGCAAGTTCGAGATTTTGTTACAATATTTTTACTTTTTTTTAAGAATTTGGATTCATAAGGCATATTCTCCGATTTTTTCGTATAAAATATCACACGTGTGTTGGCTGATAAATAATAAGTTGTATATTTGCAACCTTAAAAAAATTAATTAAACCATATTGTTATGTACGCAATCGTAGAGATAGCAGGGCAGCAATTCAAAGTTAGCAAAGACCTTAAGGTTTATGTTCACCGTCTTGATGCTAAAGAAGGAGATGCAATATCTTTTGCAAAAGTTCTTCTTTTAGATGATAACGGAAACGTAACTATAGGCGCCCCGGCTATAGAAGGTGCTTCAGTAGAAGCTAAAGTGTTACAACACTTAAAAGGTGAAAAAGTAATCGTTTTCAAAAAGAAAAGAAGAAAAGGTTACAAAAAGAAAAACGGTCACCGTCAATCTTTAACGCAAATCCAAATTTCTGGTATCACAGGAGCTGGTGCAGCACCAAAGAAAAAAGCGGCAGCTAAAAAAGCGGAAGCTACAGAGGAATAATTAACATTTAAAAACAAAACATCATGGCTCACAAGAAAGGTGTCGGTAGTTCCAAGAACGGTAGGGAATCAGAATCGAAACGTCTAGGCGTTAAGATTTATGGTGGACAGGCTGCTATTGCAGGTAACATTATCGTAAGACAAAGAGGTTCTAAGCACAATGCTGGTGAAAACGTTTACATGGGTAAAGATCATACTCTTCATGCAAAAGTTGCCGGTGTAGTGAAATTCCAGAAGAAAGGTGACAACAAATCTTTCGTTTCTGTAGTTCCATTCGAAGCTTAAGAAATAAAACTCTATCATATAAAAACCCATTCTGCAAGGAGTGGGTTTTTTGTTTTATTGATATTTCCGATAAAAACCCATTCTGCAAGGAGTGGGTTTTTTGTTTTATTGATATTTCCGATTCTTTTTTAATTACAGGTAGATATGACAAAGCAATCTCATCGGGTCGCTGCGCTTTGATGCATTACGCCTGAAATGGCGGATTAAAACTGTGACTGTGATTGGAAATTAGTATTTAAGTATCTCTAAAAAATCTTCACGCTCTATTTCCCGTGCGCCAAGACTCTCCAGATGCTCATTGTATACCTGGCAGTCTAAAAGGCGGTAATTAGCTATGTAAAGCTGCTTTGTCAATGCTATAAAAGCGATTTTGCTGGCATTACTCACTTTAGAAAACATACTTTCACCACAAAAAATATGGCCAAGGTCCACACCATATAGGCCACCTACAAGTTCATCTCCCTGCCATACTTCAACCGATTTGGCTACACCCAATTCATTTAAGTTGCAATAGGCTTCAACCATATCGGTAGTTATCCACGTGCCTGGTTGTCCGTCTCTTTTAATGTTGCGGCAGTTAGATATCACTTCCCTGAATGCGGTATTGAAGGTTACCCTGAAAATTCCACGGTTAATTATGTTTCGCATACTCTTCGAAATTTTTAGTTCGTCAGGAAACAAAACCATTCTCTCAGGGGGACTCCACCATAAAATAGGCTCGTCGTCTTCAAACCAGGGAAATATACCGCTACGGTAAGCTAATAGCAGTCGCTGAGGCGAAAGATCGCCACCTATGGCAACAATGCCTTCAGGAGATGCTTGTTCTGCTGATGGGAAGTATAATTCGCTTGTCAGGAAGTACATTTTCTATTTTTCTGCAAATGTAATATTTATAACTGCTATCACTGGTTAAACTCACACAAATAAGCTATTTTGTGATTTAGCATTATCTAAATGTTAAATGTAGGAATAGTTCAATAAAGGGTAGTGTTATTATTATAATTTTGCACCCGAATACAAGCAAAATAGTTTTTAACGACGATTTATTATAGCATAGATGCTTGAGCATCAAAGCATAGTTTGTGTTTAGCTAAATTTATACGGAGATCTGGTGGTTCGGATCTCCGTTTTTAATTTTCGCTTACTTGTAAGTAATTTTTTATAACAAAAATTATCCTTGGAGCATATTTTTCTGTAATCCTTTTCTCATATAGGTTTTGTAGTTTTACCACGAAATATAAACTACTATAATTTATGGCTATTTGCTATAGATACATTACTTCATAAGTAATAAAACATGGTTTGTGTTTTAGCTAATTTTATGCGGAGATCTGGTGGTTCGGATCTCCGTTTTTTGTTTATAAACAATAGAGATGAAATAAAAAACCCGAAGCATTGCTTCGGGTTTTTGTGATTTTATTAAAATGGTAAGTCGTCGTGTTCTTCTTCCTTAAAACCTGTTGCCGGTTCAAAGCGATCGTTTTGTGCGGGAGGTGCCTGCTGATAACCTTGTTGTGGTGCCTGGTTGTATCCCTGAGGAGCTTGTTGGTATCCTTGCGGAGCACCATAACCCTGAGGTTGTCCATAGCCTTGTGGAGCTTCAGCTCCGGCTTTTTCTATTCTCCAGCCCTGTATAGAGTTAAAGTATTTTGTTTCTCCCTGAGGGTTTACCCATTCTCTTCCTCTAAGGTTTATGGAAACTTTTACAGGTTCGCCTACAGTGTAGTTGTTAAGCAGGTCACATTTGTCCTGAGTAAACTCGATCATAATGTGCTGTGGGTACTGCTCATCGGTAGTAACTACTATTTCTCTTTTTCTAAAACCATTAGCACCAAAAGCTTTGGTTTCGTCAATCATCTTAATTCTTCCTGAAACTTCCATAATGTTTGTTGTTATTTTCTGCCTTGCAGCAGCTATCGTTATTAATTAAATTTATTTGGCAAGCAGCACTTTCCATGCTGTGGCTACCTGGTTGTTGTCAAGGTATTCCTTGGCTTTCAGGAACTTTTTGCTTTCATCATCGGCGCTTAAAACGGCCTTAATCTCAAAGCTCTCTTTTACAAAGATATCAATTTCTTCATCAGTAGGCAATGTTTCGGTGTTGCCAAGTTTGCCTAAATCGTTACCATCGAAGAAACCACTTTCTTTTACAAATCCCGGAATAGCATCTACACCTATGCCTAAAGTTGTCAGGGGTTTTTCAACCTCAAAAAGCCCTTCTGAAGAACGTGAATACCAGTTTCCGCCAAGTCTTGAAACAAGGTCTATTTTGTGCTGGTCTATCGCTCCGTTAGCATCAAGAATGCTTTCGTCAATGTGCATTTTCAGTACTTCACAAAGTATCAGGTTTCCTGCTCCGCCTTCAGTACCCAGGGCTATAATCTGGTTTACGCGGCATTCAAACTGTACCGGTGCTTCCTTTACCCTGTAAGGTTTTACAGTTTGCGAAGGAATCATGGTAAATCCTGCTTTTTCAAACTCATTTACCCCCGAAGCATACTCTGTACTCGATAGTGAAGTTTGCTCTACCATAGCATAGTTTACCACGTTTATTACTACTTCGCGATTAAGTTCAGCATTCAGCAATGTGTGCTTAACGCTATTGTCGCGTACCCTTCTCGAAGGAGAAAAGATTAATACCGGTGGGTTTGAACTAAAAATATTAAAGAAGCTGAAAGGCGAAAGGTTAGGGGTGTTGTTGCCGTCTAACGTACTTGCCAGTGCTATTGGTCTGGGTCCCACTGCACTTTGTAAGTAACCGTGCAGTTTAGGAGTAGTAAGTTCTTTAGGGTCTATAGTGAGCATGATCGCTTTTTTTGTTTATACAAAGATACTTTTTCTTAACTACCAGCATAGGGTTTTATGAAAGCTGTTGATAAAATATATAACCCTCAGTGCCGTTATTATAAACCACCTCCCAACTTTTAGTATCTTTAAGCCACAAATACACGTTTATGCAATTTTCAGATAACAGGAATATTAGTAGATGGTTAATTATCGCGGCTTCTTTTTTTATAGTTCTTTCTATACTTTGGAATACCTACAGTTTTTTTAACATCTTTAAAGAAGATGAAAGAAAAAAGGTTGAGGTTTTGGCAGAAGCATATCGCATGGTGAATGCTCCATCCATGCAGGATACCGACTTTACGCTTCCGTTAATGATTATACAAAATAATAGTTCGGTTCCAATTATCCTTACTGATAAAAACGGAGTAGTTCAGGATTCAAAAAATCTACCGGATGAAATTGCAAACGATACTATTCGCAAAAAAGCATATCTGAACGAATTAAAACAAGAACAAACATTTATAGTAATAAATCTGGGTAAGGGGGATCATCAGTATTTGTACTATGGTAATTCCCAGTTGTTGAATAACCTTAAATATTATCCGGTTACCTTAGCTATAATTGTCATTTTGTTTGCAACAATAGTGTTTATCTTTTACAGAGCCAGCAAAATGGCAACCCAAAACAGGCTTTGGGCCGGTATGGCAAAAGAAACAGCGCATCAGATTGGTACGCCATTATCATCGCTTTTAGGCTGGATAGAAATCATGAAAGCGGATAATGTGGACGAAACTACGGTAACCGAAGTAGAAAAAGATGTACAGCGCCTGCAGGTTATTGCCGAGCGTTTTAGTAAGGTAGGGTCGGAGCCGGTGCTCGAAGAAAGGGATATTGTAGCCGAAACTGAAAAGTCGTTCGAATACCTGAGATCGAGAGCTTCAAGGCAGGTGGAATTCTTTTTTATGGCTCCAAATCATCCGGTTAAAGTGATGCTTAATCCTGAATTGCATAGCTGGACGGTTGAAAACCTGGTAAAGAATGCTATCGATGCCATGAAAGGTAAAGGAAGGCTTGATGTGATTCTTTCAGAAAGCGAAAAACACATAAGGATAAAGGTAAGTGATACCGGAAAAGGTATCCCGAAGAGTCAGTTTAAAAAAGTGTTTGAACCGGGTTTTACCACAAAGCAAAGGGGATGGGGGCTTGGACTTTCGTTAACAAAGCGTATTGTTGAAGAATATCACAAAGGCAGGATCAGGGTGTTTTCTTCCGAAGTAGGAAAGGGAACTACTATGCAGGCTACTTATAAAAAGATATAAAAAAAACGGGATAGCTTAACTATCCCGTTTTTTTTATTGATTATAACCCCAGGAATTTAAAGGGTTCCGTTTTTACGAATGATTTTATGGCATTGCCGGAATAGGTTTCTCCTTTAGAGATGTTTAGCTTCTTTACTTCTCCTTTTGGCGAAAAATCGATGTCTTTAAAGTTTATCCAAAAAGTATTTGGGGTAAGTGCTGATTCAAAATAGTAGATGAGATTTTTTTGATCAGCAACGGTTCTCCATCGGGTAGATGAAATGTTAGGTTCATTGGGGGTGGTTATTCCGTAAGGTACCGAGCAATTACGGATTACACTGAAGGTGCTCGCCACGGCAATACGCTGATCATCTGTTTTAGGTATTGCATCTATGTAAAAAGAGGCCCTCGCAAACCTGTCGGCAGCACGATTGGTACCAGGCAGCATTACAGTACCGCCCAAGGCTTTCCAGTATTCGTTAAGAGCAAGCTGCTGTTCGAATATTGGAGAATTTGTCATTACATTGTATTTTGGGTCGTGATGAATTACCAGTTTTCCATTTACATATTCAAAAATCGCATTGTCTCCTGTAGCATCTGACAATGAAAGGTGCAGTGTTGCCAGCCTGTCCATTCCCGGAACTTTATCGGTAATCAATGTAAATTTTTCCTGTTCCAGCTCATCAACGGCTTCTTTTACAGTGGCAAAATTATCTAATGCATACTGGCACCATGCTGCTATTGTTAGTCCCGGTTTTTTTTGATCCCATACAGGGTATTGAGATTCTACAAGCCACAAGACATTGGCTACAAGGCCTTTCTCATTCATGCCGTCAGTTGTTGAGATGTCATATCCTGAAGCGATTGCACTTCCATATTTTGACTTCCATTTTAGTGAATTAGGTCCTACTTCACCATTGCGATCCATTCCTCTTGGGAAAATCCAAAGGTTGGAGAGAATATCCTCACGCCAATCCATGGAACGGGCTGTAAGCACTAGTCCGTTTAAACCTTTATAGACAACCCGGGTACAGGCCATGCTATTGTGTAATGTTGCCGGTATAAATAGAAGTAGCAGCAGGAATGTTTTGGTAGTAATTTTTCTCATAATTGGTTAATTGTCATGGTTGTATGCTAATTTACTCAATTATGTGTAAGGTGATGTAAGATGTATTGCGCCGTTAAGATTTATTTAACAGGTGTTATCATAAAAAAAGCGGGATAATTATCCCGCTTTAATTTTTATGGTACACTTGTGAAAACAAAAGTAACCTTTGCATTTGCTATTGAGGTTTCTGCTTCGAGTTCTTTCGAGTTGAGCTTTTTTATTGTATACGTTACAGTTTCTGTTCCCAGTGTGGTTGTAAGCTGATTAATTTCGGCATTAACAGTGTAGGTTCCGGTTTCTGTTTCCGGGTCTTGTTGACAGTCAGTCCAGTGCAGCTCTTTTACAGTGTTGGGTGCTACAAACTCTAAATAGTCCTTGCCACAAGGCTGGTGTACATAATCTGATGATGAGTTGCCAATTTTGGTGGCTTTGTAATACCATCTTTTTGCAAGCTGGTCCAGGCTTACGGTATCTTTTTTTGCATTATCATCGCTTGAACAGCCGGCAAGACATGCAAGTGTTAGTAGTAATCCGAATATCTTTTTCATGATTCGCGTAATTTATGTTTTGGTTGATGACTTTTAAATTGTTAAATAAATAAACCACGCTAAGCGTGGTTTATTGTATTTTAGGAAATAATTATCAATTACAGATTTGAAGCTATGGCTTTTGCAAGCGCTTCAAATTCTTCTTTTTCGAGTTTTACTTTATTTACAAAACGCATCTCATCCATTTCGTTCAGCGGAATAAGGTGCACGTGAGTATGAGGAACTTCAAGACCTATAACTGCCACACCAACACGTTTGCATGTTACAGTTTTTTCAAGGGCTTTGGCAACTTTTCTGGAGAACTTCATCAATCCAAGATAGTGTTCTTCCTCCATATCAAAAATTTTGTCTATTTCCTGTTTAGGGATACACAAAGTATGGCCTTTAGCGTTCGGATTAACATCCAGAAAAGCCAGATAGTTATCATCCTCGGTTATTTTGTAAGCCGGGATTTCACCATTAACTATTTTTGTAAATATTGAGCTCATGGTAATTAGTCTCTTGTTATTTCAAGAACGTCAAACTTAAGCGTTCCGTTTGGTACATTTATTTCAGCGGTTTCCCCAACTGATTTCCCTAAAAGTCCTTTTCCAATAGGTGATGTAACCGAAATTTTTCCGGTTTTAAGGTCGGCTTCACTTTCAGCAACAAGGGTATATTTCATTTCCATGCCATTAGCCTGGTTTTTAATTTTAACCGTGCTAAGTACAAGTACTTTTGATACGTCAAGTTGTGACTCGTCTATAAGACGAGCGTTAGCAACAAGCTCTTCCATCTTGGCTATTTTAAGCTCAAGCAGTCCCTGCGCCTCTTTAGCTGCATCATATTCTGCATTTTCAGAAAGGTCACCTTTGTCTCTTGCCTCTGCAATTGCAGCAGAAGCCTTAGGTCTTTCAATACTTTTTAGCTGATCAAGCTCATCTCTCAGTTTTTTTAATCCTTCAGCTGTATAATAAGATACTGTACTCATAATTACGTCGTTTATATAAATAGAAAAAATCCCATTGCGATGGGATTTCTTTCTGCAAAGATAATATTTTTTTAGTATTTCAGTTTTTAATCACGCAATAGCATGATGTCAAAGTTAATTAAATTAAATTTGTTTCATAATTATAAAGCTTAAATTTTCATTTAATGAAAAAATATATTTTACTGTTTGGATTACTGATGGTTGCCATAATGGCAAGTTGTGATGATGATAATTTTAACAACAATAACAAATACCTTCCTAATTATAGTTTTCAGGTTCCGGTTGATATGAGTTCGCCCCTCTATAGTCAACTCAAATTTGCAGGGAATGCAGTTTATGTTTCTACGGTAACTTCAGGTATCAATGGAATTTTTGTAACAAATACAGGAACCGGTTTTACCGCTTTTGAGGCAAGTTGCCCCAATCAACCGTTGGATACCTGTTCAAGGCTTACACTTAACGGAATCATGGCAACCTGCCCATGTGATAATGTTGAATATTTTTTATATACAGGACAGCCTACAGGCGGAGTTAAGGTACAGTATGGACTAAAGCCTTACAGAGTTCAACAAATATCTGAAAACGAATTGCTGATTTCTAATTAATGCCAATTATAAAACTTCAGACTACAATTAATGCTCCTGTAAAGGTTGTGTTTGATTTGTCCAGGAGTATCGATCTGCATAAGATATCAACGGCTCAAACCAATGAAGAAGCTATTGCTGGAACAACTTCCGGACTTATAGGTCTTGATGAGACCGTTACATGGAGGGCAAAACACTTTGGACTTATCCAATTGCTCACATCAAAAATTACCGAATTTGAGTCTCCTTACCGCTTTACTGATGAAATGGTTTCGGGGGCTTTTGTCCGTTTTAAACATCAGCATTTTTTTTAGGAAAAAGATGGATATGTTGTAATGATAGATGTCTTCGATTACACAAGTCCCTTCGGTCTTTTGGGGCGAATGGCAGATGTACTTTTCCTAAAACATTATATGGCAAAATTACTTACTGAACGTAACAGGGTCATAAAGGAATATGCCGAAGATGATAGTAAATACCTTCAGGTACTACATTAGATAAAACTATTTCTTAGGTTTTTTGCTCATATAAAATACAAGTTCGCCGCCTTGTGTGATTTCTTTGTGTGTCAGATAGGTTCTGTCTAATAGCTTTCCGTTTAATTCTATTTTGCTTACATACACATTAGCCGGTGACTGATTTTTAGCAATGATTGTGAATGTCTTTTCGTTTTCAAGATTAAGTGTTGCTTCTTTGATGTTCGGAGAGCCTATCGCATATTGGTCGCTTCCCGGTGCTACAGGGTAAAAACCCAGCGAGGAAAAAATATACCAGGCACTCATTTGTCCACAATCGTCATTGCCGCCAAGCCCGTCAGGTTTTGGTTTATACATGCCATTAAGTATCATGCGAACCCTCTGCTGTGTTTTTTCCGGATGTCCGGTCCAGTTATACAGATAGGCTACATGGTGCGACGGTTCATTACCATGAACATAATTGCCAATTATTCCATCTCGGGTAATATCTTCAGTATTGGCAAAATATTTATCAGGGAGTGTCATGGTAAACAAAGAATCCAGATGCTGGGTAAATTTTTCTTTACCACCGTTAAGTTTTACAAGTTCATCGGGATATTGTGGTACGTATAGGCTGTAATTCCATGCATTTCCTTCAATAAAGCCCTGTCCGTGCGTATCCAGTGCGTCGAAGTCCTTTTTAAAAGTACCATCGTTCATTTTTGGGCGCATAAAACCGATAGCCGGATCAAATACATTTTTGTAATTGTTTGATCGTTTGGTATATTCCTCGGCGACAGCTTTGTTGCCAATGTTTTTGGCTATCTGTGCAATACACCAGTCATCATAGGCATATTCAAGTGTTTTTGAAACTGAAGAACCGTTTTTATCTTCAGGAACATAACCTTTAGAAGTATAGTATTCCAGTCCGTCAAAGTATTTAAGGTTTGATGAGCTTATACAGGCTCTAAGTGCCTTTTCTTTATCAAAATCATCATTGCCTTTAGCTATGGCGTCAGCAATTACCGAAACCGAATGATAGCCAATCATGCACCAGTTCTCATTGGCATAATGCGACCATACAGGTAACGCATGGTGTACGCTCTGATCATAATGGGCCAACATACTTTTGATCATGTCGGCATTACGTGTTGGCTGTACAATATTAAAAAGGGGATGTAATGCTCTGTAAGTATCCCATAGGGAGAAAGTGGTGTAATTTGTAAAGCCATCGGCTTTATGGATATTTTGATCCAGCCCTTTGTAACTTCCGTCAGTGTCCATATAAACAGTCGGGTTTATAAATGCATGGTACATGGCGGTATAAAAGTTAACCTTGTCGTTTTCAGTGAGGGTTTCAATTTTTATTTTATTTAGTTCTTTTTCCCATAGCAGCTCGCCATCGTGTTTTGTTTTGTCAAAATCCCAATGCGGAATTTCTGCTTGCATATTGGCTAATGCGCCAGCAGTACTCACGGGAGATAATGCCATTTTTACCAACACCTGTTCGCCTGCCTTTACATCAAAATCAAAATACATTCTGATGTTTCTGCCTGCCTGCTCAGGGAAATTTTTCGATTCGTCAAACTTTCGCCAAAAGCCTTTATATATATTGTTTTCATCATATTTTCGTGCGCCATATTGTTTTATGGATTTAGAAAATGCCATTGCGAAGTAAACAGTGCGGGTTCTTGCCCAGCCGTTGGTCTGTCGATAACCTGTAATAAGGGTGTCATTTTCAACACGAACAAAGGTCCATACATTCTTTTCGTTGTGGTTGTAAATACCGTGCATCAGATCCAGGATAATATGTGCCTGCTCTGTTGAAGGAAAAGTATAACGATGAAACCCTACACGCTGGCTGGCGGTAAGTTCTGCCGTAATATTATTATCATCCAGTTTTACCTTGTAGTAATTGGCAGTAGCTGTCTCATTTGCGTGCGAATAAGCAGAGCGGTAGCCAGAAAGTGGTTTGTCTGCCGTTCCCGGGTTAAGTTGTAATTCTCCTGTTGAAGGCATAATAAGGAAGTCACCCAGATCGCTGTGTCCGGTACCGCTGAAATGCGTATGGCTAAAGCCAACTATGGTTTTGTCTTCATGCTGGTATCCTGCGCAGTATTCGTATACTTTGCCGTTGTATTTTTTGTTGAGCTCATAAGCGATGGTGTCAGTATCGGGACTAAGCTGAACTGATCCAAAAGGAACTGTTGCGCCGGGAAAGGTATGGCCCATTCGTTGCGTCCCTATAAGCGGATTGATATATTGATAGTTCTTCTTTTCTGTTTTTTGGGCAAATGCCAATGAACTCAGGAATAATGCGGTAAAAAGAATGTTTAATTTCATGTCCGGATAGTTGTTGGGTAAAAATAACTGTTTTTGAACAGTAAACAAAAAAGCGGGAACTATCCGTTTCCCGCTTTTGGTTAAAATCTTTTCAGTTAGTTCTTAGAACTTTAATGTTGCTCCGGCAAGAAAGTTAATGCCAGCCTGAGGATAATAGTAAGGGTCGCCATACATCGCCCCGTTAGAAACATATTCTTTGTCAAAAATGTTGTTTACTAATCCGTTAAACACTATCGATTTGAATACTTTATTTATATTCCATTCGTAGCTAATGTTCAGGTCGCTTGTGAAATAGCTTTTTAGTTTGGCGCTTGGTGTTTCATAGTTGTCCATAAACTGTTCACCTACATATTTAGAAAGTAATGCAACCTGTAAATTTTTTACAGGAAGAAAAATCAATTGGTTTCCGGCAATTACGCTTGGCGAAAAAGCAATTTCCGTATTGCCAAGGTTTTGAGTTCCGGTTTCTGTTTCAATGTTGAAATCAACATTTTTGTTATCGCTTACTGCAATGTTAGGTCTTAAAATCCATTTTTCAGTAAGTACAAGAGTAGCATCAGCTTCTATACCCATACGATAGCTGTCGCCGCTGTTAGTGTATATATAACCGCCTACATCATTAAGTTGACCTGTAAGTACTAGCTGATCTTTGTATCTCATGTAGTAACCATTAATGTTTACAGTGCTTCGTCCGGATTTAAACCTCCATCCCAATTCAAAATCATTTAGGCTTTCCGACTTGTTGCTGCCATATTCATAGTCGCTTCGGCGTGGCTCTTTGTTAGCACGAGCGTAAGAGAAGTAAATATTGTTTTTGTCGTTTACTGTATAGGTCAGTCCTGCCTTAGGGTTAAAAAAGTTGAATGTATCATTTACCGGCAGTGGAGTGTCATTGCTTTCCAGAACATTGCTTGCTTCATACTCAACGTGGCGAAGTTGAAGGTCTCCAAAAAGGTTCAGTTTGCTTGTTATCTGGTAGTTTACTTTGGCGTAAATGTTGGCATCCTGCTTATCGGCATCATTATCATAATATCTGTCGCCCGGACGTACATTACCAGAATATTGTGCCCATATCACGTTTCCGTAATGTGCACCTTTGTATTTGTTCCACGCACCACCCATAACAACGTTGAATTTATCTTCTTTATAATTAGCCGATAAGGTGTAACCATAAAAGTCGTTATCAAGCCATTTTTGAGTAATCAGGTCGGCAGCGGTAATTTCTGTACCGCCTATGATTACAGGTAGTAATCCGTATTTGCCAAAAGCGGCATCGTCGCGGTAGTTCTCATAATAACCTTTGCCACGGGTATAGTGCAATGCTGCATTAGTGCTCCAGCGGTCGCTCCACCTTTCATTCCAGTGCAGCTGGTAGTTGTCCTGCTGGTAGTTATCAGTTTCATTATTGTAAAAACGGGTTTCGCCGTTTTCATCTGTATACATTCCAGACGGGTTAAAACGTCTGTTGTCACGCAGGGTAGTGGCGTCTATTCCATTCCATGCCTGGTATGTTTTTTCTTTTCCGCCAAAAACCAATGCCTTGATAAGAGTAGTGTTCCCTACATAAGTTCCCTGAAGGAAATATGATTTAAGGTCTGATGATGCCCTGTCGATATAACCGTCTGAGGCAAGAGATGATAATCTTCCTGCAATCTCGAACTTATCGTTCATAAGCCCGGTGCTGAATTTTACCGTATGCTTTCTCGATCCGTAGCTACCAAAAGAATTAGATATCTCACCGCTTGAGTCGTGTTTGTAGGTGTCGGTTAATACATTAAGGCTCGCGCCAAATGAACCCGCCCCGTTTGTAGAAGTACCTACCCCTCGCTGCAACTGAATACTTTCGGCAGATGATGCGAAATCGGGCATGTTTACCCAAAAAGATCCATGTGATTCGGCATCATTAAATGGGATACCGTTCAGGGTTACGTTAACACGTGTTGCATCGGCTCCCCTTACGCGTATACCTGTATAACCAAAACCATTACCGGCATCGGTAGTCGTTACTACAGATGGTAAGTAGTTAAGCAATACAGGGATGTCCTGACCCAGGTTACGCGGAGCAAGTTCAGCCTTGGTTACATTGGTAAATGTTACCGGGGTGTTGCTGTTAGCGCGAACAGATTGTACCAATACTTCATCAAGCTTGTTTACAGAATCCTGTACTACAGGTTGCTGAGCATAGGCGGTAAAGCCTAAAGTAGTAAGGAGAATTGAAGTAACCGCTTTGCAGCTTTGCAGCTTTGCAACTTTGTTACTTTTAGAAAAAATGAATAAAGATTTCATTCGTAAAAAAAAATTACGAATAAAAGGGGTAATTATTCTTTTGTTAGTTAAAAATGATTTTTTTTGACAAATGAACACGGCATGAACACCGTTGTTTTATTGTCTTTCCCTTGGCAGCATTACCTGCCCAGGTTCTTTGGGTATAATCTCAGCTCGTTATTTAGAGCACCCCTTTGAGACGGCGCAAAAGTACAAAAAGTATTGAGATTTTAGATTTTAGTATTTAGATTTTAGTGTTGAAGACCTTGTTTCCTGTCTAACTTCTCGATACTCAATACTAAAATCTAAAAGTCAGGCCTTCTTCGGGATTGTTTTTTCTCGGCCTGCCTGCGTTTGCTTTCAATACGTTTTTTAATTACCGAACGTGGTATTTTGGTAGGCTTACGGGGCTTATCTTCTTTAAGCGCATTTTCCATTACTGCAAGAAATCGTTTGGTAAGAATGTCTTTGTTGCGCAGCTGGCTCCTGTCTTCGTCACATTGCAGGATAAGAACACCTTCATTGGTCAGTTTAGAGGCAAGGCGTACTGAAGCCAATGTTTTTTCCTCGTCGGTAAGGGCATTACTTGCTGTAAGATTAAAGCTAAGTACTACCTTAGAGGAAACTTTGTTTACGTTTTGTCCTCCGGCACCACTGCTTCGCACGGCTTTATAGTCAAGCTCTTGTAATATACTGTTTATGTTCATTTCAGAATTTAGATTTCAGACTTCAGATTACTTAGTGTTCGTTTTAGCCTTTACGGTTTTTAATGAAGATACAAAGATTGCAGTCAATTCGTTAGCTTCTTTCCATAACGATTGTACTAATAATTCATCGAGCCATTTTTTTTCTAATATTATTTCAAGCCAAAATAATGTTTCGTCGGATTCTTCAAGAACAATCTCCATTTTGGATATGAATTCCCGGTCACTGCGGGCTCTACAAACTGCTCTATAGTTTGCACCTACAGAAGTACCGCTTTTTGCAATCTGATAACTAATGATTTTTGAAGCCGGTGTAGATGGTATCCTTTCTACTAAATCTATAATTGAAAGTGAAAATTGTTTAGTCCGTAATTTTAATTGTTCCGTTGTCATGAAGTTGCAAAAATCTGAAATCTAAAATCCAAGATCTGAAATTTTACCAGGGCTGATGCGCAGGTTTTAAAAGGTCGTTTACTGTTTTTACAGGGTTAAAGGTCTCAAGAGGTACTTCGGCAAAAAGCGTGATCCATCCTGCCATCGCCCCATTCCATAGTCCCGGAAGCTCGTATGATTTTACTTCTTTGCCAAATCTGTTTTTATTTACAATAAAGCCAGATGTCTTATCTATGAACTTATGGAGGTCAAAATATTCGCCCTTGTAGTTTTTTAGTCCACATACCAAATCAACCGGGTTAAAATGAGTGGCAGTTGAGAAAATTTCTTTTTGGATCTTGTTGTCAAGATCTACTTGAGAACTTTCAACTATCTGAAGTGAAAGTGCGCCTTTACTGCATTCTATCCAAAAAGGTCCACCTCCTGGTTCGCCTTCATTTTTTACCATTCCGCAAATGCGGATAGGTTTGTTTAATAAGTTGAATATGAATTCCTTTTTGTTTTGAGGTGTATATTTTGATACGTCAGCTGGTATGTGAAGCAATAGTTTTTCTTTGGCGAAAGCAAAAATAGCATTCATTTCTTCTTCGCTGATACTGTCTTCTTCAATCATTTTTAAGTAGGTGAAAACCTGATCCTGAAGAGTAATCAATATTCCTGCAAGTGCTTTTTTATAGAGGGCAATTGTATGTGTATTGTTATGGCTAACGTTGTCTATGTTTTTAATGAAAACAATATCTGCATCCAGTTGGCCAAGGTTTTCAAGTAGCGCACCGTGTCCGCCCGGCCTGAAAAAAAGATGTCCGCCGGCTTCCCTAAAAGGAGTGTTGTCTGTATTTACAGCAAGTGTGTCTGTATTTTTTTGCTGAAAAGAAAAAGTTATATTAAAAAGGATGCCCGATTCCTTTTCAATGTTTTCCTTAACTGTTTTTATTTCATCAATAAACCCATCCATATGTTCTTCCGATATGGTAAACTGGATGTTTGCTTCACCTTTAGAACTTGCATAGGCAATGGTTTCTTTTAGGTGTTCATAGATAGGCGTGGCTATAAAACCATTATAGTTATGAAAAGGTAATATTCCTTTTGGCTTATTGGCGAAGTCAAAATGCTTACTGCTTAGTATGGTTTTGATAAAGACAAATATTTTTTTGTCTTTCGGCATGGCAGCAAAGTTTTCATCCTCTTTTAATACATCAATGACATCTTTGTAGAAAGGCATTTTTTCAAGTCCTACTAAAAACAGGCGAAGATGATTGTCTTTTTTACGGTTTATGTAAGCATTTATAGTTTCCTTATCATAATTAAATTCGCTTACAAACTCGTTAAGGAATTTGAACATTCTTGTAGCCGCTCCGGAAGCTGGTACAAATTTAGTTAATGTAAAATTGTCCTTTTTTGCATCAAAATGAGAAGCATAATTAAGGGCTGTCTCTTCAGGGAGTTCTATAATGCCATTTTTTAATGACGCCGGTTTGTTCAAACTGGTTTTACTTACACCGTCTTTAAAAATGTTTAATTGATTTATTATAGTTTGTATGTCTATGCCTTTGTTCCTTATGTCGGCAAAGTCTGTTTCAGACAATCCCATTTCTTTAGCCCGGATCAGCTCGTCAAGAACTGTTTTCCCTGCCTCGAAAAAAGGAGTATTGTTTGAATTAATCATTATATGTGGTTGGTTGTTGGTGGTTAATCTTTGTTTTAGTTTTTTTATAGATGCTTTATCTGCATCATTAGTTGCGTCACAGATTATAAAAAGCTGTGTCGTTTTATCATCTTCATTAAGAGCTTTGTCAATGCTTACCGTACGAAATACAAAATTAGGAGCAGTGTTATCTGTCGGATTTGCAAATTGCGCAAACCCTTCAGCAACTTCCCTGCCATTAAGCCCATTGCCGTATATGGTAATGTTTATGGTGTTTGTATTTCGTCCTGCAATGTTCTCTTCCATGACCGATAGCCAAATATGGCGATTGTGGTTAGTATTATATAAAAGAAACCGGTAAAAATCAGTCCTTTGTAAAAAAATAGGGGGATTGCAATTATATCTCCTGCTATAAGATATAGCCAGTTCTCGACTTTCCGTTTGGCTAATAGCCACATTCCTATAAAGAAAAGCCCTGTTATAAATGTGTCTACATAGGCCCACCATTGGTTGAACATATGAAAGAAGTGATATACAACGGATACAAATATAACGGAAACTATAAAAATGCCTAAACATTTATAATTATCTTTAGCTGAAACGGCTGTTATTTTTAACAAATCGTGGTGCTGTTGGTCTTTACGGCTCCATAAATACCAACCATAAATACTCATGTAAAAATAATAAGCATTGATTATAAGATCTCCATAAAGATCAGCAGTGTACAGAATGTATACGAATATAAAAGTACTTATAAGTCCTGTTGGGTATACCAGTATGCTATTTTTAGCGGAGTAAATTACACTTAACAGTCCAAAAAAAATTGCAGTCAGTTCAAGGATCAGGAATTCAGTAGTGTAGTCTTTAAACTGTCCAAAGAAAAAATCAAAGAAGTCGATCATTATAGTTTGGTTTTGCTGCCCAGACAGTATACTAAAGTAAAATCTTCCACTTCTTCAAAGTAAAACGGGTAGCTTTCATTAATGTCTTCATAATTTACCGATGTCATTCCGTGTTTATCTGTCAGCTCAAAAGGGAAAACATAAATGTTTTGCTTAAAACTTAGTCCGGCACGTGATATCATTTTATAAACGGCCTCTTTAACACCCCATATAACAATTAACTGTTTCATGTAATCGGTAAGATGTGAGGGGTCAAGGTAGTTGAATTCCGGTTCAATAAATTTGTCGGCTATGGTAATTACCTTTTCTCTTTGCAGTTCCATATCAATCCCAATATCGTTTTTGCTGACAATAATAGCTGAAAATGCATAGGAGTGTGTAATCGATATGTTCATGCCGTCGGTAAGATGGGGTTTGCCGTCGGAGTCGTAAAAAAGATCGAAATCAGTATAGCCAATTTCCTGAAGGAGCATCCTTACACCAAGAAAACCTTTTTTGTGGAGTTCACTTTTCATACCATCAACCCTGAGCGAACAACTGTCTTTAAGCTTTATATGATTAAAAAACTCTTCCAGGCTTTCGGTGTTTTTCCAAATGAGCAGGCGGGTATCCTTATCTATGTTGACAGATTTATATAAAGGCATGGGGTAAAGTTGGTGCCAATGATTCCATAATGTTGTATCACAAATGGTTATGGATGCGGCATATTTTTATATTTTGTTCTTAAAACGGGCTAATTACAAATGCATTCACTAAATTTGCAAAAATTTTTTGCTAATACAAATATACAATATTCATGAGTACTACAACGCTGCCATACGTGGCATACAAAGTAAAGGATATTTCGCTTGCGGAATGGGGAAGAAAAGAGATTCAGCTTGCTGAGGCTGAAATGCCGGGTCTAATGGCGCTTCGTGCTGAATATGGCGCATCTCAGCCGCTTAAAGGGGCTCGTATTGCAGGTTGTCTTCACATGACAATTCAAACGGCTGTTCTTATCGAAACTTTAGTTGCTCTTGGTGCTGAAGTTACCTGGAGCTCATGCAACATTTTCTCTACTCAGGACCACGCTGCTGCTGCCATTGCTGCTGCAGGTATCCAGGTATATGCATGGAAAGGTCTCAACGAAGAAGAATTTGACTGGTGTATCGAGCAAACGCTTTTCTTTGGAGAAGACCGCAAACCGCTTAACATGATTCTTGATGATGGAGGAGATCTTACCAATATGGTATTCGATCGTTTCCCTGAGCTTACAGCTGCTATCAAAGGTCTTTCTGAAGAAACTACAACAGGTGTTCACCGTCTGTATGAAAGAATGAAGAACGGTACGCTTGTTATGCCGGCTATCAACGTAAATGATTCGGTTACTAAATCGAAATTTGATAATAAATACGGTTGTAAAGAAAGTGCTGTTGATGCTGTTCGTCGTGCTACCGACCTTATGCTTGCAGGTAAAAGAGTTATTGTTTGTGGTTATGGTGACGTAGGTAAAGGTACTGCTGCTTCTTTCCGTGGTGCAGGATCTATCGTTACAGTTACTGAAATCGATCCAATTTGTGCGCTTCAGGCAGCTATGGATGGTTACGAAGTTAAAAAACTTGATACTGTAATTGGTAATGCTGATATCATCATCACTACTACAGGTAACAAAGATATCGTTGTGGGTCGCCACTTCGAGCAAATGAAAGACAAAACTGTTGTTTGTAACATCGGTCACTTTGATAACGAGATCGACATGGCATGGTTAAACAAAAACCACGGTGCGTCTAAGATCGAGATCAAACCTCAGGTTGATAAATATACTGTAAACGGTAAAGATATTATCATTCTTGCAGAAGGCCGTCTTGTAAACCTTGGATGTGCTACAGGTCACCCAAGCTTTGTAATGAGTAACTCTTTCACTAATCAGACACTTGCTCAGCTTGAGCTTTGGAACAACAGTGCTGCTTATGAAAACAAAGTTTATATGCTTCCTAAGCACCTTGATGAGAAAGTAGCTTCACTTCACCTTGCTAAACTTGGTGTTGAGCTTGAAACGCTTAACGAAGAGCAGGCTGCTTATATCGGTGTTGAGGTACAAGGGCCATTCAAACCGGAGTACTATCGTTACTAATCTATAAGTATTGAGAAGTGAGTATTGAGATTTTAGATTTTTAGTTTGAAATTTTAATGTCACTTAGAAATAAAGAAACCCCGCATTTGCGGGGTTTGTCTTTGTATGGGGATAAGTGAAGTTTTCTCAATACTCACATCTCAATACTATTATCTAAAATTGCATTCCATAATATGGTCATTTACCATGCCGGTTGCCTGCATGTTGGCATAAATTACCGTTGAGCCTACAAATTTAAAACCGCGTTTTTTCATATCCTTGCTAATAGTGTCAGATAATGGGGTAGTGGCAGGTACCTGTGATAATGCTTCAAATTTATTATCTACAGGTTTATTGTTGCTAAATGCCCAATAGTAGTTGGAAAAGCTTCCAAACTCTTCCTGAATCTTTATAAATGCCTGTGCGTTGCTCACTGCGGCCAGTACTTTTAATCTGTTCCTGATGATACCGGTGTCCTGAAGTAATTCTTCAATTTTCGAATGATCATATCCGGCAATTGTCTTATAATCGAAATTGTCAAAAGCCTTTCGGAAGTTTTCACGCTTGCGTAATATAGTTATCCAGCTCAGACCTGCCTGAAAGGTTTCTAATAGTAGGAATTCAAATAGTTTATGATCGTCATAAACGGGTTTGCCCCATTCGTTATCGTGATAGTCTTCGTAAAGTGAGTCGCCTACACACCATTTACAACGCTTTTTGTCTGTCATGACTGGTATTGTTTGATTTTTCGTTATGGATATATTTTTCTATCAGATAGTGTCCAAGATAAATTAGTGGGGTAAGCAATATTGCAATGGTTAGTTTTACAAAGTATCCGGTTAAACCCGATGCGATGTATGTTTGAGTGTCCATTTGTCCTGTTGCCCAAAACGCTATGCCCAAAACAATGAAACTGTCAAAAAACTGTGATATCACTGTAGACCCTGTACTTCGCAGCCAAATATATTTATTGCCGGTTTTTCTTTTTACCCAATGGAAGAGTGTGGCGTCAATTAGCTGTGAAACTAAAAATGCGGTTATACTTCCTACTATTATCCACATTCCCTGACCAAAAACTGCATTAAACTGAGAATCCTGAACTCCCATTCCTTTAACTGCGGGAATACTCAATGCCAGCCAAAGCATGAAAAAACAATAGGCGATTAAACCAGCGGTAATATACGATAAACGACGTACACCTTTTTCGCCAAAATATTCGTTGATGAGGTCGGTAGTGATAAAAACTATTGGCCATGGCAAAATGCCTACACTCATTGGTACAGAAGCCACATTTATAAGTTTGCCGCCTATAAGCTCGGCAACTACGGCATTGGTTATAAAAATTCCTGCGAGGATAACGTATACAGTGTCTTTACGGGTCTGAAACATAGTTTAAGGGTAAAGAGTAAAGGTATTAATAATTTATATTTCATTGCATTTATAAGTTTGAAGGGGGTTATCTTTTAAAAATCATACTTTTTTGCGGTTGAGATTTGTTTTTAGAGGGGTGTGTATTAAAAATTTGTAAAATTTCACATTTAGTATAATATTTTTTAGGGGTGTATGTTTATATTTGTATAAAGTTGTAAATTATACGCTATGAAAATAGGGGTACCAAAGGAAATTAAGAATAATGAAAGCCGGGTAGCCCTTACTCCGGCGGGGGTGTTCGAATTGGTTAACTACGGACATCAGGTTTATATTCAGGAATCGGCTGGTGAGAGTAGTGGTTTTTCGGATGAAGATTACCGTGATGCCGGTGCTGTAATGTTGCCTACTGCTGAAGGTGTTTTTGCAATAGCTGATATGATTGTCAAGGTAAAGGAGCCAATAGCTTCAGAATATCCTCTGGTCAAAAAGAATCAGGTGATATTTACCTATTTTCATTTTGCTTCAAGTGAAGTGCTTACGAAGGCCATGATTGCAAGTAAGGCTATTTGTATTGCCTATGAAACTGTAAGTGATGATGATGGGTTTTTGCCATTGCTTACGCCTATGAGCGAAGTGGCAGGGCGTATGGCTATTCAACAGGGTGCTAAGTATCTTGAGAAGCCTATAAAAGGAAGAGGTGTATTGCTTGGCGGTGTGCCGGGTGTTCCTCCGGGAAGAGTGCTGGTGCTTGGTGCCGGTGTTGTAGGGGTTCAGGCAGCAAAAATGGCAGCCGGTTTAGGAGCGCATGTTACGATATTGGATATCAATATGAAACGCCTTCGTTATGTAAATGATATTATGCCAAGCCACGTTGTGACTGAATTTTCGAGTGTTTATAATATAAAGAAACATATAAAAGATCACGATCTTATCATTGGGGCAGTATTGATTCCCGGGGCTAAAGCTCCAAATCTTATTACCCGTGCCATGCTTAAAGATATGCGTCCGGGTACTGTGCTTGTTGATGTAGCGGTTGATCAGGGTGGTTGTTTTGAGACTACGCGTCCTACTACGCATGAGGAGCCTACTTTTGTTGTAGATGATATTGTGCATTACTGTGTGGCTAATATGCCGGGAGCAGTGCCGTATACGTCTACACTGGCGCTTACTAATGTTACATTGCCCTATATATTAAAGCTTGCCAACCTTGGTTGGGAGGAGGCTTGCAGTAAATATCCTGATTTAGGTCGTGGATTGAATGTTGTAAAAGGCGAAGTGGTAATAGAAGAAATTAAAAAAGCATTTGAAGAGGTTGATTTGTTGATTCGGTAGTTTGGTTATAGGTTGCCGCATTTTAACACCTTCGACTCTTAATATTTTTGACTAGAAGAATAGTTTTCGTTATTGTTTGTTTGTTGTTTCCGGTCGGAGGAGTCTGACCACAAAAAAACCCCAAATTGTAAAATTTGGGGTTCTTTGTTTGTAGTAATTTGCTTTTAATGTGCTTTAAAGAGTTATTTTAAAGTTATGTTTTGGTGTTAAAATTATTTTTATATTGCTTTTTAATTTGAAAATCAATGTTATATAGTTTTATGAATTAATTTTTAATCAACCAACCAATGAGATTTACTTTTACTTATTTATCTAAGATTCTTCTTTGTTGTTTTTTGTTAATGTATGGGTTTGCTTATGCGCAAACAGGGTGGCTATCATTGGGAGCCGATGATAACAACCAACCGTATGTGGGGGCTGGTGTTCAGGGAGAAATTGCAGTTCATCCTTCTACTGGCGATGCTTATTTGTCTTTTCGTGCTGCTGTAGGTGTTTCTGAAAGTGAAGGATATGTGAGGAAGTTTAACAATTTAACAGGTTTGTGGGAAAATGTAGGGAACTCTTTTTCCGAGGGATCCGTAGGTTCTGCTACTCTTGCGTTCAATTCGTCCGGGGTTTTATATGTTTTGTATCTGGATACTTCAAATGGTAGTAAGGTCAGATTGAAAAAGCTTAATAGTGCTACAAATTTGTGGGAAACTGTTGGGAATGGACCTTTGTTTACAGGACAGGTGTCAAATCTTACATTGGCTATGGGGCCTGATGATGTTGTTTATGTGTGTTATAGCGATATTCTTTTAAACAGTAAAGCCACCGTGAAAAAATTTGACGGTACAAACTGGATCACTGTTGGGATAGAAGGTTTCACGGCTAGCAGTGCAAATTATAATAGTCTTGCTGTTGCTGCCGATAATACTTTGTATGTTGGTTTTGTCTCTGTATACAGTACTCAGTATAAATGTACTGTAATGAAATTTGCCGGTACTTCATGGGAGATTTTGGGGACTGCCGGTTTTTCTGATGGTGGAGCTTCCAGTACTAATGTAAAAGTGAATCCTGTTACTAATGTGCCTTACATCGCTTATTCAGATTTTTTGAATGGCTATAAGGCTAAAGTCAAAAAATTTAATGGAACTACATGGGAAAATGTTGGCTTGCCAGGCTTTTCACAAGGTCTTGCAGATAATATAAGCTTTGCATTTACTTCGGAAGGGACGCCTTATGTTGGATATAGTGATAGTATATTAGGGGGTAAAGCTGCAATGATGAAGTTCAATGGAACTGCATGGGAAAATGTTGGCTTGCCTGGCTTTTCCATAGGTGATATTTTTTTTACTGATATTGCGTTATCGGGAAATACACCTTATATGTCTTTTTCGGATTATCCAAACGCTAATAAAGCCACTTTAATGAAATATGATGGCTCAAACTGGATAAGTTTGGGTGGTACGATGGGCTTCTCTAAACAGGCTACTTTTACGCAGGGGATTTCGCCGTCAAAAGCATGTGATTTTATAATAACAGAGGATGGTAGTCCTTATATGGGTTATATAGAGAATTCTAAAAGTGATTTTGTAACTGTAAAAAAGTATAATTTCACTACCAGTGAATGGGATTCTGTTGGGGCATCAGGTTTTTCTATTACTAATGCGACTCATCTAAATATGGATTTTTATCAAAATTTACCTTACGTTGCTTATACTCAAAAGACCTCCCCTTATAAGGCTACGGTTATGAGGTATAATGGTTCTGCGTGGACACTCGTAGGGCAGCAGTCATTCACTTCAGGAGGTGCTCACCAGGTTGATATTTCTATTAGTCCTAATGGTACGCCTTATGTTGTTTATAAAGATGTAGCTAATGCTAATAAGGCTACTGTTATGATGTTTAACGGGGTTTCGTGGGTAACTGTGGGGAATCCAGGTTTTTCTGTCGGACAGGTTTATGAACCCAATATTATAATAACAGCTGGAGGTGTTCCATATGTTGCTTTTGTTGATACAGTTGGGCCTATGGTTACTTCAAGTGTTGTAATGAAGTTTAACGGTTTTAGTTGGGAAGCTGTTGGAGATGCTTTTGATTCTCTACAGGCGTATTTTATTAATCTGGAAGAGGGACCTGATGGAATTGTTTATGTTGCATATAGTAATTCTGTGAATTCTAAAGCTACAGTAAAGAAATTTAATGGTGCTGTATGGGAAAATATAGGAGATTATGGTTTTTCAATGGGATTGGTTGAAGATGTTACTATGTCAATAAAGCCTGATGGCCAGCTTTTTGTTGGTTTTTCTGATTCTACAAATTATTTTAAGGCTACTATAATGCGATACAATGGTGTCGAGTGGGTTATTGTTGGAGATCCGGGTATATCAGCTAGTCATTCGCGATATTTAGATATGGCTATTACCCCTGATGGTCAATATTCAATTATTGCTTATTCATCACCTTGTACATATGCTAAAATGTATGATGTTACCTGCTATACGACTGCTCCTGTTGCCGCTGATCAGGCTTTTTGTAATAGTGCGCTGGTTTCCGATCTTATTGCTGAAGGTGATAATTTAAGGTGGTATACGACTGAAGAATTTGGTGTTGCTTTAGGAAGTGATGTTCCTCTTGTCTCAGGAACTTATTATGTATCGCAAATGCAAAATGACTGTGAAGGTCCACGAACAGCTATTGAAGTTGTAGTTAATGTCGTTTCTCAGCCTTTAATTGAAAATCAATCTTTCTGTAATGTTGCTACAGTAGCAGATTTATATGCTTTAGGTGAAAATTTAAAGTGGTATACTGATGAAGAAGGAGGAGAAATGCTTTTGGTGGATTTGGAACTTGAAAGTGGTGCTTATTATGTGAGTCAAACGCAGGATGAATGTGAAAGTGAAAAAAGTGCTGTTCAGGTTGTTATAACTACAGTTTCTATTCCTGAAGTGAGTGCTCAGTTATTATGTAATGGTGCTGTTGTTTCCGATTTTATCGGGGAAGGTGAAAACCTTAAATGGTATGTTTCTGAAACCGGTGGTGAATCACTTGCTAATGATGTACTGGTTACAGAGGGCACATATTATGTTAGTCAGACAGTAAATGAATGTGAAAGTTCCAGGGTTGCGGTTGATGTTATTGTAAATATTACATTGCCTCCTGTTGTGGATGATCAGGAGTTTTGTGATGGAACTACTATTTCTGATTTGACTGCACAAGGTGTAAATCTAAAATGGTATGAAAGTATAAATGCTACAATACCTCTTGCGGAGGATGTATTATTGGCTTCAGGGGTTTATTTTGTAAGCCAGGAGCAAAATGGTTGTGAAAGTGTAAAAGAGGCTGTAGATGTATTTATAAATGTAACTCCATTGCCCGAAGGAGAGTCGTCGCAGGTTTTGACTGTTGCTGATCAAAATGATGCTACTGTCGAAGATCTTAATGTGACAGGAGAGATGGTACAGTGGTATGATGCAGAGAATAATCCGATCGCTTTAAATGCAGTTTTAGAGAATGGCTTTACATATTTTGCTACTCAAACAATTGATGGGTGTGAATCTGAGAAACTGGCTGTTACGGTAGAGGTTTTACTTGGTCGCGCCGGATTTGATAAAATGAATTTAGCATACTATCCAAATCCGGTAATTGATAAATTGTCTATAGTGTCAGATGATATTATTACCCAGGTTGATGTTTATACTTTGTATGGGCAGAAGGTCATTAGCGAAGTATGGAATTCTAATGAAGGTAAGATTGAGGTGAGTGGTCTTGCTGATGGTGCTTATTTCTTAAAAGTACATGGGGAAAATGGAATGAAAAGCTTTAAAGTTATAAAAGGAAATTTTTAAGATAAACTAGTCTTATTAAATAGAAAAACCGCTCATTGAGCGGTTTTTTATTTTTATAAAGAGGTTTACTTATGCAAGTGCAACTCTTTTGAATCCTGTAACAACTAGGTTAGCATCAACAGACTTGATGTACTCGCTCACGCTAAGTTTGCTGTCTTTGATGAAATCCTGGTTAACAAGAGTATTGTCTTTGAAGAAACGGCCAAGTTTACCTTTAGCGATGTTTTCAAGCATAGCTTCCGGTTTACCTTCCTGACGAAGAAGGTCTTTAGCGATTTCAATTTCTTTCTCGATAGTTGCAGCATCAACACCTTCCTCGTTAAGAGCGATAGGAGCCATAGCAGCAGCCTGCATAGCAACGTTACGTGCAGCTTCTTCACCACCAGCTACGTTAGCAGAAAGGCTAACAAGAGTAGCGATTCTGTTACCAGCGTGGATGTAAGAACCAACGAATGCACCTTCAAGTCTTTCGAAAGAACCGATCTCGATTTTTTCACCGATTACACCTGTCTGCTCAGTTAGTTTGTCAGCAACAGTAAGACCGTTGAAGTCAGCAGCAAGGAAGTCTTCTTTAGTAGTAAAGTTAAGTGCAAGAGCAGCAAGGTCGTTAGCAAGCTTAACGAAAGCTTCGTTTTTAGCAACGAAGTCAGTCTCACAATTAAGAGAGATAACTACACCAGCAGTTTTGTCAGCGTTAACAACAGCGATAACAGCACCTTCAGTAGACTCACGGTCAGCTCTGTTAGCAGCTACTTTCTGACCTTTTTTACGAAGGTTCTCGATAGCTTTGTCAAAATCTCCATCAGCTTCTACAAGTGCTTTTTTGCAGTCCATCATACCAGCACCTGTAATTGTTCTTAGTTTATTTACGTCAGCAGCAGTAATATTTGCCATTTTGAATATTGTTTTTGAGTTAAAAAAATAAAAGCCGTTATGATGATAATATGCTACAAAAGTAAACATCTACCAGCACAACGGCTTTATTGTAATGTTATCTTTACTCTTCAGTAGCAGCAGGAGCTTCTGTTTGAGCAGCAGCAGGAGCAGCAGCTTCTACAGTCTCATCGTTGAAGTCTTCTTTGTCTGATTTTCTGTCAGAAAGACCTTCAACAACAGCACCAGTTACAAGAGCTAAGATTTTTTCTATTGATTTAGAAGCATCATCATTTGCAGGGATAACATAGTCAACCTGACGTGGGTCAGAGTTGGTATCTACCATTGCGAAAACTGGAATGTTTAATTTTTGAGCTTCTTTTACTGCGATGTGTTCAGCTTTGATATCTACAACGAATAACGCAGCCGGAAGCCTTGTCATGTCAGCTATAGAACCTAAGTTTTTCTCAAGTTTTGCACGTAGACGATCAACTTGCAGACGCTCTTTCTTAGAAAGCGTGTTGAATGTACCGTCTTTCTTCATTTTATCGATAGAAGCCATTTTTTTAACAGCTTTACGGATAGTAACGAAGTTTGTTAGCATACCACCAGGCCATCTTTCAGTGATGTATGGCATGTTTGCAGCTGCTGCTTTTTCAGCAACGATATCCTTAGCTTGTTTTTTAGTAGCAACGAAAAGGATTTTTCTGCCTGATGCAGCGATCTTTTTAAGAGCCTCGTTAGCCTCTTCGATCTTAGCTGCAGTTTTATACAGGTTGATAATGTGAATACCATTACGCTCCATGTATATGTAAGGGGCCATGTTCGGGTCCCATTTTCTGGTCATGTGTCCAAAGTGTACACCTGCTTCCAGTAAGTCTTTAACTTCTACTTTATTTGCCATTTTTGTAATAGTTTACGTTCTGTTGAGTAAGCAATGAGTAAGTGGCGAAAATTCGGCCTTGCCCATTTAGATGCTAAACTAACCCCTCACCTCGGTGGGGCAACAACAACATTGTTTTTAAATTCAATAATAAAAATGAATAGTATTGGATAATAAAATCCAATAATGACATATTAACGTTTAGAGAACTGGAATCTTTTACGAGCTTTCTTCTGACCGAATTTCTTACGCTCTACCATTCTTGGATCTCTTGTTAATAGGCCTTCTGGTTTAAGGATGCTTCTGTTTTCAGCATCAACTTCGCACATAGCACGAGCGATAGCCATTCTTACAGCTTCAGCTTGTCCTGTAGTACCACCACCGTAAACATTAACTTTAACGTCAAAGTTTTCAGCAGAACCTGTCATTGCAAGTGGCTGTAATACTTTGTACTGTAATGTTGCAGTTGGGAAATAAGTTGCAAATTCTCTTTTGTTAACCGTGATTTTACCAGTTCCTTCAGAAAGGTAAATACGGGCAACAGCAGTTTTTCTCCTGCCAATTTTGTGAATTGTTGCCATGTTTTACTTTAAGTCGTTTAGATTAACGGTTTTAGGAGACTGTGCAGCATGTTTGTGCTCAGGTCCTACATATACATTCAGGTTGCGGAAAAGTTCAGCTCCTAGTTTGTTTTTAGGAAGCATGCCTTTTACAGCTTTCTCTACTAAGATTGCAGGGTTTTTTGCCTGTACAACTTTAGCAGTTAAAATTCTCTGACCTCCTGGGTAACCTGTGTGGCGGATGTAAGTTTTGTCCTCCAGTTTGTTTCCAGTTAGGTTGATTTTGTCTGCATTGATAACGATTACGTTATCTCCACAGTCCACGTGCGGTGTATAATTTGTTTTGTATTTACCTCTTAAAAGCATCGCAACTTTAGAAGCAAAACGGCCCAAATTATGACCTTCAGCGTCAACAACGATCCACTCTTTCTGAGCAGTAGCTTTGTTAGCCGAAACTGTCTTGTAGCTTAATGTGTTCACAATAAATTATTTTAATTAAACATTCCATCCCCAATAAAGGGAGCGCAAAAGTACAACTATTTCTTAGAAATTCAAACAGATAGGAAAAATTATTCTAAATAGATAATTTTTTGAGTGTGAAGATAATATACATATGTATTATTATTGACTTATTCTTTTGGAACCCTTCCCGAAATCATATTAGGCTTGTTTTCAGCAAAGTTCATTTCATCCCAGTAATAATATTCATCATTCCTGTAGTCGCCAAGATTTATCGTGTCAAAACAATCCATGCCTTCAGTTGGGGAGACACCGAGTGCAAAAAGAACTTCATTGATACTGGTGTCTTTTATAATAGCAATTCTGTCCTCATAAAGAGAAGCGCATTGTGTGCCTATGCCTCCAAAATAATCTGTCTGTATAATTGCGTATTGCTTAAATCCTATTTCTTCTGCGAGAAAGAATGAAAGAGGTGATGCCCAGTCGATGTCTTCACTTTCAGAATCCATATCAACCCCGGTTTTGTTATGCCAATAATACATGGACTCATCGAAAAGGATAATTATAGCAAATCCGTTCTCGAATGCTGCAGCTAACTGATATTTCTTAATAGAGTCAGGATTAGCTTGGTCTGCATGCCCGATAATTGCACAAATGTTATGGCCCATTAGTTTATTTTTCGCTAATATATAAAACTTACTCCAATGGCCTTAATGTATTACTATATGTAATCAGAAACGGATTTTCTGCACCGGGCTGTTTCATCAGGTAAATGTATTTGTGTTTCTTAGCTTCTTTCGACGAGATGGTAGCTTCCTTTTTGGTTAGGTTGTCGTATACTTTTGTGTCGATAGTGTTATCTATGCGGGTTTGGTCTGCTATTCCTGTTTTTTTGTTCGAAATAGGATACTCCTTATATAGTGTTTTCTTTTCGTTAGATATAATTACCTGTTCTCCCTTATAATTTTGGGTAAGTATAAGTACTGAGTAGTTGCTTCCTGTAGCTTTTAGTTTTTTTAATAATGCTGTTCGTTCTTTTTCGGATGCTGATTTAAAGTCATCTTTATATTGTACTTGTGGTTTAGCATTAGCGGTAGCTTTTTTTGAAGTATCGCACGATATAACGGATAGGATGGTAAGCAGAATGAAGAGTGTCTTTTTCATGGTATTCGTTTTCATATTGTGTATTTATAAAAGTAACGTATAGAAAAAGTGTTTCATATGGCTTTAAGATATATATAACATAAAAGGACTTCCGTTAAACACGGAAGCCCTTTACAAAATTTGAATATTTAAAATAACTAACTCAACCTATTTTCGTATTAGCTTAAGGGTACTTTGCCTGTTTTCAGTATCAATAACTTTTACAAGATACATGCCTGATGTAAGACTGTTTACGTCGTATATAGTATACGCAGAAGTATTGCTAAAAGATTTTACCAGTTGTCCTGTAAGGGAATAGATTTCCAGTTTTTTTACAGCTATATTAAGTGCAAATACATCAGACGTTGGATTAGGGTAAAGAGCAGCTTTTTCGATAGTGTTGTCTCCCGTGCCTAATACAACTGTCTGGTTGCCAAATATCCTGAATTCACCCGGTTCAAGTGTAATAGTAGCGGCGGTATCTGTTACCTCATAAGATGCATTATTCATAAGGTTGTACCAGGTTCCGGTAGTTGGGAAGTCTGGTGTTATTGTTTTCGATACTATGTCAAAGTTAGATAGTACCACAACGCTGTTAAGTTCTGTAGAAGGAATTGTAGCATCTGAAATATATACTTTTGGAGTAAGAGTATTTGTTGATGCCAGCGTATAGTTGCCTTCAAATACAGCTTCATCTTTTTTAAGCTGTATCATTCTTCTCCAGTTATAGTATATTTTGCTACGGTTTGTATCGCCCATCCAATTCTGTGCCCACTGAGGTTGTGGTTTAGTGTCAAGCTTACAATCGCCATCGGTGCCACCTGTTGGGTTTACTGTGCCGTTGTTACAGGTAAAAATAGAAAGATCCCATCCCAGTTCGCCAAAATGCCATACCATTTTAGGTCCCGGTACCATAAAGAATACTGCTGCCTGAGCGCTCATTCTGTTAAGGGCAGTTGCAGCATCTTTTACATTATAATTTGCATTGCTGTTGCCGTACTGAAGGTTTTTATACATCAGTCGTTCTTCGTCATGACTTTCAGCATAGCCAACAACTCTTTTGCCTAAAAAGCCGTTGTGTGCCATGTGGCCTACTCGTGCAATATTATTGTTTGTGCTGTAGCCCATAGTAAGCTGATTGTAAGGGTCAGTCATTTTACCCCAAAGCATAACACCTTTACCTTCGTCATATTTGTAGTTTGCCCATTCCTTTTCTTCAGCATCAGTACCTAAGTGTTCAAATATGGTATAGTGGGTAGGGTCAAGGCTCCATGAGTAATCGGCATATTCCTTAAGCACATCAACTCTGTCCTGTTGGTAAGCGTTTGTACAGGTTTCGTCAGATTCGGTACAGTTTTGTGTAAAACCTTTAGTCAAATCCCAACGGAAACCGTCAATGTGGTATTCTTCAATCCAGTGTTTAACCACGCGTTTTACATAGTTTTTTGTTCTTGGCTGCTGATGATTAAAATCATTAGCTACATTATAGCTATGTTTTGCTACAGTATTAAAGTAAGGATTCTCGGTTGTTGGATTTCCAAAACCGTCACCATCCGGATCATCCATCCACATGCGAACCATTGGGTTTCTTCCAAAAGCATGGTTAAGGGCAACGTCAAGTATTACCGCAATGCCATTTTGGTGGCAAAGGTCAATCAGTTCTTTTAGTTTGTCCGAAGGACCATAGAATTTATCAAGAGCCATGTGAAAAGAAGTGTTGTAACCCCAGCTTTCGTTGCCTTCAAATTCCATTACCGGCATAAGCTCAATAGCGTTGATGCCAAGAGATGTGAAGTAATCAATTTTATCGATAAGATCCTGATAGTTTCTGTCAGCATCAAAATCCCTTACAAGTGCCTCGTAAATAACAAGATCTTCTTTTTTAGGTTTTGTAAAGTTGGTTACCTGCCAGTCGTAAGCTGCCTGGCCTGTTTGTAATACCGTTACTTCTCTTTCCTGACCTTGTGGATAAGCAGGAAGATTAGGGTAGCTGCTTACCGGAATTCCCGGATCATCATAAGGAGATAATACAAGTGTGGAGTATGGATCGGCAGTTTTTACAACCTTTGGTGAATTAGCCAGAGGCGTTTCGTCAACCACCCAATACTGGTAGCTGTAAATTTCTCCCGATGTTAAACCTGAAAGCTGTAACCAGAATTTTCCGGTTTCAGGATCTTTCTTCATGGCATAGGCAGCTGTAGGCGTCCAGTTATTAAAGTTTCCGGCTACATATACGTAGTCCTTGCCCGGTGCATCAAGTACAAGTGTAGCTACTGTATTGTCTACATCGCTGTAAGTAATACCGTCTTCAACTCCTGCAGGCATCGCTTCAGATACTGTTGCCGGATTTACGATTACAGAGAATGTTTTTACCACCGAACTTGAGCCCTGAGTAACCGTAAGCTCATAGTTTTGGTTTGATGTTATGTTGGTGTGATTGTATGCATAGTTAGTAGTGGCAGTGTTAGTGTTAATAACAGCACCATTAGCTTTTAAACTATAAGAGGCATTGCCGCCGGTATTTGATGCGGTAATATTAAAGTTACCGCCTGAATTTAATAACGTTACACTGTTTTGTACAGGTGTGTTAAGACTCACCTGAAATGCGCCCACGTTTAAGAAAATGTCTGAAGATTGAGGACTGCCTGTTGCAGCTCTGAAAACTACACAAATTTTTGTAATAGTACTTGTTGTTGGTACTCCAAAATAAGAATACAGATCAGGGGTAATGTCTAATTTATAAGTTGTTCCGGTTACTAAAGTAAGAGACGGCTGTACTGTATTGTCTCCCCATGATCCTTTTACATATTGCCAGTCCTGACCATCAACGGTAAGGCCAATGTGGGCATAAATTGTTCCGGTATAGGTTGCCAATGGCGTACCGGCTTTGTCAAAGTTTACCGTAACGGGAGCCGTGGCGATAGCCGGAGATGGGGTAGTGGTAGCCTGCCCGAATCCAAGGACTCCTGTCAGTAAAAATAAGAATATAGTGATATTTTTCATAGATGTTATAAGTAAAAAAGGGCTGCATTTGCAGCCCCTTTTTGGTATACTGTTATTGTTTAACAATAGTGTAAGAATAAGCTCTTGGGTTACTCAGGTCAAGAGTTATAGTGTAAGTTCCTGCTTCAGCAACACCAATGTTTTGGCCACTGTAAACAAGATCGTTTGCTCCTGAGCCTGCACCAAGGTTAATGTCCCATGCATTGTTAGCTCTGAATTTCCATCCATTGTCCGGCGCTGTTTGCGGAACAAGGTCAAGATTAACAGTCCATTTTTTAGTTGCAGGGTCATACGTCATTGGAGTACTGTTGTCCCATCCTCCAGGAGTAGCATTTCCAACAACACCCCACTGAGTAGCAGTTAAACTGTATGTTAATGCATCAGTATTTGCTTTTACCAGGTAGTAACCTGCATCAGCGATAATGTTAGCTGCTCCACCATCAGCAGATAGTGTACCTGCAGTTGCTCCTGCTCCATAGTTAGTACCACTCCAGTCTCCCTGAGAGCTGAATTTGAATCCGTTGTCCGGGCTAGTGATGGTGTTAGCTATGTATACATAACCTTCAAAGTTTGTGTCACCAAAAGCAGTTGCGCTAAGTTGTGGTGCAGTAGCATGTGAGAAATTATCACCGTAGCCGCTATCTGCCTGAAAACCTCCCGGCATCCATAATTTTGGTATAGCAGTACTAAACGGAGTGATGATCATTTCAACAGCATTACTGTAAAGTACTTCACTACCAACATAAGCTTTAATCCTTACTTCAAAGTTAGCAGGCTCAAACGGAGTAGTTCCTAATGCCTGAACTGCTGTATTTAAAACATTTACCGAAGCAGCAAATTGTGTTACGCCACTTGTTGTTCCTATGACTGAAGGAGTATCGAAATCATCACCTTTCACATCAATTTCAACATCATAACTACAGATAATACCTTCGCCAAAGTTTGCTGCAGACCATACAAATCTTTCAGCAAGAACATCTAATTTATTAGGATCCAGTTCATAAAAGTTTCCTTCTTCAGGAGCCATTAGTACCGGTTCATCAATTCCCTTTACAACTGGTCTGTCCTGAACGTCGTCAGTACTACATGCTGCTGCAAAGATTGCCAGCATAGCTATTAATGAGTTTCTTAAAGTTTTCATATTTCTTAATGAAGTTATATTGTTATATATTAATATCCTTGATTTTGTGTAAGTAATGGATTTGCAGCAAGTGCATTAGCCGGGATTGGGAATATATTACGGAAACTTGCTGTTGGGCTTCCATTAGGAGTGTTTCCTTTCCAAGGCCAGATGTAAGAACCACCTGTGAATTTCCCGAAACGGATAAGATCTGTTCTTCTGTGTCCTTCCCAGTGTAGCTCACGGGCTCTTTCATCAAGAACGAAGTTCAGGTCATATGAACCTACATTTCCGTTTGTATTACCATAAGCTCTCTGACGTAGTGCATTAATATAGTCTAGTCCTAAGCCTGTATCACCGCCACCTCTTAATGCACATTCTGCATACATAAGGTAAGCATCAGCAAGTCTGAACATAGGGAAATCCGTATCAACAAAATCTCCGGCAGCATCAGAACCCTGATTACCATTAACATCTACATTTTTGAACTTTTTAACAGCATATCCATCACCAAAATTACCTACATCGGCAATTTGTAATGATTGTCCGGCAGTATGGAAGTTAGATCTGTTATCAGCAGTAGTGCTAAACTTTCCAACGAAAGCCGAAGTAGTACGGATACCACCCCATCCTCCGTTGATACCAAATTCTGTAGCAGACATTGATCCTCCAACAGGAGCATGTACTAAGAAAGTTGTACCGCCATAAGTCGTAGTGTTAAGACCATCGAAAGCTACGCCAAAGATAGTTTCGTTTTGAGCACCATTACGATCATTATCAGCAATGAAAAGCTGTCTGTAATCGCTGTGAAGGGTATAGCCACTATTGATAACATTAGTAAGTAGTGGTAATGCCTCAGCATATTTAGCAGTGCCGATATATACCTGTGCATTCATGTACAGTTTTGCATGAAGCATCCATGCAGCACCTTTATCAGCGCGAGGATATTCGTTTGTTCTTGCATCTTTAAGAAGAGGCTCAATTGCAGACAATTCTGTGTCTATAAAGTCAAACATTTGCTGCGCTGTAGCCTGTTCCGGTAAAAAGAAAGTGGTAGGGTCGTTTTCCGTAACCAATCCAACTCTTCCGCCAAAAAGGTCAAGGAAATGCCAGTAGCTTAAAGCTCTTAAAAAGCGTGCTTCTGCTCTGTAGTAAGCAATTTCAGCTCTAAGTTCTTCGGAAACTCCTCTTGAGTTAAGTTTCTCATCAGTAGTCTGACGTAAAAACTCATTACAGTTTTTGATCTGGAAGTCAAGTCTGCTGAAAGTTGCATTTATAAAAGTATCTCCTGAAGACCATGTCTGGAAATGGAAATCTTTTATAGTCTGGTCATTCCATCCTATGATTGCCTCATCGGTAGTAAGCTCATTCATAAGCCATAAACCTCTTATGTATTGGCTTGCACCTTCATCGATACCTGAAATATCCGGAGAGCCTGCAGGACCGTTTTGCCCCGTAGTTGCCAAACCTGCATATAGTTTTGCAAGGGTTTGTTTGTAAGCAGCCGGGTTTGAATATAATTGGTCTACAGAAGGATTTGAAGCATTGCCCGGATCTGTCTGGTCTAGGTCGTTGGTACACGACAAAACCAGCATGGCACACATGGAAAGGCCTATATTTTTAAAACTTCTAGTATTCATAAGTCTATTTTTTAGAAATTAACGTTAAGGCCTAATGTGTATGTTCTTGGCCTAGGATAAATATTGTTGTCAATACCGTCTTGTACCTCTGGGTCAATACCATCGTAATCAGTAATTACGAATACGTTCTGAACCGCTCCTGTAATTCTAAGCGTGCTGTTTTCAGAGAATACATTTTTAAATGTATATCCAAGAGTAACGTTGTCCATTCTCAAGAAGGCAGCATTTTGTACATAGTAGTCAGAAAGGTATCTTGGTGAGGTAAACCCTGTTTCCGTTACATTAGTATGTACGTTGTTCAGGTATGGACCATTTGAAGGTAGTCCTACAGATTGGTTTCCGTAATTAGAGAATACGTTGTTGTAGTTGTAGTTACCCCAGCTTCCGTGGAAACTTGTAGATAACCACCAGTTGCCATAACTAACATCTGTATTAAATCCGTAGAATACGTCTGCCTGTGGTTTTTTGTAACGGTACATGTCATCAGGGTTGATGATGCCATCGCCATTACGGTCTACAAATACGCCATCAAGTGGTTTTCCTGCAGCGTCATAAGCCTGCTCATACACATAAAATGCACGAGGCGAATAACCTGTCTGGAAGTTTTGAATATTTGTTCCTGTACCACCTGTAATACCACCAGTATAATAACCCTGGAAGTTTCCTGAAGCTCCGTTAGCAACTTGAGTAACTTCTGAGTTTTGGAATGTGATATTTCCACCCACTCTCCAGGTAACGTTATCATTTTTCACAGGATATACATCGGCACTAATCTCAAGACCTTTGTTATCCATGGCGCCAATATTATAGTTAGCGTAGTTAGAGAAGTTAACACCCTGAGGGTTTTGAGCGTAAAGTAATAAGTCAGTTGTTTTACGTTTGTACACCTCTACCGAACCTGTAACTCTGTTGTTGAAGAAACCAAAATCAAGACCTAAGTTGATTGTTTCTGTTTCTTCCCATTTAAGGTTGCTGTTATAAGAAAGAGGTCTGTAAGTAGGTACGAAAATTGGATTTCCGGCAGCATCATATCCCATTTGATATCCTGCTGTAGAGGTTGATTGTAGGTATAAAGGAACTGAAGGGTATCTTGCAAGTTCTCCAAGATCCTGCTGTCCTGTCATACCCCAGCTGGCACGAAGTTTAAGCTCGCTAACAGCGCTAACATTCTTAAGGAATGATTCTTCGTTAATTTTCCATGCAGCCGCAACAGATGGGAAATATCCCCAACGGTTATCTTCGGTAAAACGAGAAGATCCATCTGCTCTTATTGATCCGTTAAGGATGTATTTATCAGCAATGGTAGCAGTTGCACGACCAAAGTAAGACTGTAGGTTAACACGTGAAATTGATGGGTTTTGATATCTCACGATACCATTAGCCGCTTCATAGTTAAAAGAGTTATACTCATATCTGAAATCCTGATAGTTATAACCGGCAGTAACATCAAAAACAGTATTTAAAGCCTCTACATCTTTGTTGTAGTTAAAATAAAGGTCCATTAGTATGTTTTTGTTGGTTCTGGTGTTTCCTCCGTAAGCACCTCTTTCACCAACAACTACATAATCAAGGTTAGTAGATTCTTCATATCTTCCTGATGCATAATCGTATCCGAAGTTTGCAACAAGTTTAAGATCCTCAAATCCGTGGATTTTATAGTCAAACTGAGCATTTCCAATACTTCTGAATGCACTACCTTCTTTCGTTTTTTGATTTAATAAAGAAAGTGGGTTACGGCTCGCATTTACAGACTGATCAGGTCTTCCGTCTCCGTTTGTGTCATCACCTAACCATTGGAAGTAAGTATATCCGCTATTTGGGTCATAAACGTTTTGAGTTGGATCAAAGGCTATGGCAGCTCCAACAGCATCGCGGTTACCATAGTTGTTGTTCATTATTGACGATTTGTTGTTAACCTCTATTTTTAAGTGGTCATCAAAAAATTTACCAACAAGGTTAACACCAAGAGTTGTTCTTTCAAAATTATCATTTTGAAGCAAACCATTCATATTAGTATATCCTAAAGATGTTCTGTAGGTAATATTATCAGTACCTCCTGATAGAGCTATATTATGGTCAGTACTTTGAGCAGTACGGTAAATAAGGTCCTGCCAGTTAGTGTTTGCAGTTCCTAATAATGCTTTTTGAGCATCAGTTCCGTATTGATTAACAAAAGCACGGTATTGATCGGCATTCATTACATCAACAGTTTTAACTACCTCATTTACCTGGTAGTTTCCGTTGTACGATATTTTCATTTCGCCGCTCTGACCTCTTTTAGTTGTAATAATGATTACACCATTTGATGCTCTCGAGCCATAGATTGCTGTTGCAGCAGCATCTTTAAGTACGGTCATGCTGGCAATGTCATTAGGGTTGATGTCAGCAAGAGGGTTACGTCCTCCTGTCGAACCACCACCACCAGTGTCAAGAACAACGCCATCCACTACATAAAGCGGATCGTTGGTTGCAGTAATTGAAGCACCGGCTCTGATCCTAACCTGAGCACCTCCGCCCGGCTCACCACCTGCGTTAGTAATTTGTAAACCTGATACACGTCCCTGTAGTAACTGATCAGCAGATACCAGTGGTCCTTTGTTAAATTGTTCAGCTTTAATGTTTACAAGTGCTCCTGTAGCATCCTTTTTAGTAGTAGTACCGTAACCGATAACTACCACCTCCTGAAGCTGCGTTGCATCTTCCTGAAGCGCAACGTTTAAAGTGGCTTGTCCGGTGTATTCAACTACCTGGTTTGAGTAGCCTATAAAGCTAACTACAATACGGTCTCCCTTCTTAACATTTGCTAAGGTGAAGTTACCGTCCATGTCGGTAGAAGTGCCATTTGAAGTTCCTTCTACTAACACGTTTGCACCGGGTATGGGCTGACCCGATGTAGCGTCGCTAATATTTCCCTTTAAAGTGCTCTGGGCGAGAGCGGTAAAGGGCAACAAAAGCAGTAAAAGCAATAACTTTGTGTAGATTGTTTTCATACAAGTTGTTTAGGGTTAATTTTGGGTTTTGTACTTGCTTATAATTCACTTTCAATGTTAAAATTATGTAAATTCCTGTAGCAAAAAAACGTTTTCGTGATATTGGGTTAGCGACAACGTTTTCGTGTTGAAAACTTTCTATATTTTACAGGTTTTCAGTAAGATAATTGTTACTAATAAAATTAAAACCTATCTTTATTTCGAATACTATACTTTAACACGATTTTATGAAAAGAAAAGTAACTTTAAAACAGATAGCAAAAGAGCTCGATGTTTCTATTTCAACGGTGTCTAAAGCGTTGAGGAACAGTATAGAAATTAGTGAGGATACCCGTCAGAAAGTTCAGGCTTTTGCAAAGCTGTATAACTATAAGCCTAACAATATTGCCTTAAGCCTAAAAAATAAAAAAACAAAGACCATAGGGATTATAATTCCCGAGATAGTACACCACTTTTTTGCTACCGTAATCAGTGGAATTGAGCAGGTAGCAAATGAAAATGGATATAATGTAATTGTTTGTCTTTCTGATGAATCGTTTGATAAAGAAGTAATCAATATGGAGATGCTTGCCAACGGTAGTACCGACGGGTTTATCATGTCGCTTTCTAAAGAAACGCAACAGAAAAAAGACTTTCACCATATACAGGAAGTCATTAATCAGGGAATGCCTGTTGTAATGTTTGACAGGGTTACTAATGACGTGCTTTGTGACAAGGTGATCATAGATGATCAATTAGCGGCTTATGATGCTGTTGATTTTTTGGTGAGACAGGGCTTTAAGAATATTGGCCTTGTTACTACTGTTGATTACGTGAGCGTGGGTAAACTGCGTACAGAAGGGTACGTAAATGCACTTAACGACCATGATTTGCCTATTAACGATAACATAATTGTCAAAATTGAGGATATAGACAATTGCGCTGCTAAAATTGAAGCTATGCTGCAAAATAATAAGCCGGATGCGATTTTTGCAGTAAATGAGCTTTTTGCAGTAACCACTATAAAACTGGCTAACAAAATGGGGCTTAAAGTGCCTGAGGATATTTCAGTTATTGGTTTTACCGACGGAATCATTTCGCAATTCTCAACACCGACCATCACTACCGTGAGCCAGAATGGTATTAAAATGGGAGGCCGTGCTGCCAAAATGCTTATAGAACGCCTTGAAATGGAGGAAGAAGAGGATGGTAATGAACAATATCGTACTGAATTGATAGATACGCACCTTGTACACAGGGAATCTACGTCAACGTTGTAGTTGTCGTCAATATTCTTGTTTTCAGTGTTTTAAAAATTATAAATCCGGCTATGTGGCCGGATTTTTTTTGAGGCAAAATGTTTTTCGGATTAAAAAACAATTATCTTTGTTCTGATTATCAAAGCTTATACTTCACTTTCACCATAAGTTTTTGATAAGCACATAGCGCGCTTATCGTAGTTAATAACCATTAAAATACGATAATGGAAAAGCGTAAATTAGGTTTCTGGGAAATCTGGAACATGAGTTTCGGTTACCTGGGAATTCAAATGGGATTTGCCCTGCAAAATGCAAATGCCAGCAGGATACTTCAGATTTTTGGTGCCGATGTGCACAGCCTTTCCTGGTTTTGGATTATTCCGCCTCTTATGGGGCTTATTGTGCAGCCTATCATTGGTCATTACAGTGATACTACCTGGACACGTTTCGGACGCAGAAAGCCATACTTTTTAGTCGGGTCGCTTCTTGCGGCATTAGGATTGATATTTATGCCTCAGGCAGGAGCTCTGGCAGCAATGATGCCGGCTTTGTGGGTTGGTGCAGGTTTCCTTATGATTATGGATGCTTCCTTTAATGTAGCCATGGAGCCTTTTCGTGCTTTGGTTGCCGACATACTTCCGTCAGATCAAAGGACATTAGGTTTTAGCGTTCAGACTGCCCTTATTGGTTTTGGAGCTGTAATAGGTTCATGGCTTCCATATGCCCTGAGTAACTGGTTTGGTGTTTCAAGCGAGCCTGTTGCCGGAGGAGTACCATATCATCTTATTCTTTCTTTTATTATTGGCGCTATATGCCTTGTGGGTGCTGTATTGCTTACAATCACTACCACTAAGGAATATACCCCGGAAGAAATGGCTGCCTTTGAAAGTGAGGGGGAAGAAGGGATAGTTCCTGTAAATCCTAAGCTTACGGATATTTTTTCTGATTTTGCCAAAATGCCTAAAACGATGCGTCAGTTAAGCTGGGTGCAGTTTTTTTCATGGTTTGCGCTATTTGGTATGTGGGTATATGCTACCCCGGCCATTTCACATCATCTTTACGGAACACCTTTAAAAGAACTTAAAGATTTTACCGATCAGGAAAACGCATTGTATCAACAGGCAGGAGACTGGGTAGGTATCATCTTTGGGGTTTATAATGCTGTTTCGGCAGTAATCGCATTTTTCATTCCTGCTATTGCTAAAAAGATAGGACGTAAAAAGACACACTTCTTTGCCTTAATTATAGGCGGGCTGGGTCTTATCTCGGTATATTTTGTTCCGAACCCTAAATGGCTTATAGGTTCTATGATGGCTGTAGGTGTTGCCTGGGCAAGTATACTTGCTACTCCTTATGCAATACTTTCGGGTGCTATACCGGTAAAAAAGATGGGTGTCTACATGGGGATATTTAATTTCTTCATCGTAATACCGCAGATAGTCAACGCTCTGATAGGTGGGCTCATAGTAAAATACCTTTATCATGGTAATCCGATTTTTGCAATTGTAACAAGTGGTGTTGCCTTTATTATTGCAGCATTGTTTGTGATGAGAGTTAAAGATGTTGATGATGAAACCGTAATTCTATAATGGTTAAATACTAAATCAATCAAAAACATAATGAATCCAAAAGCATTTATATTCGACCTTGACGGGGTTATTGTTGATACTGCCAAGTACCATTACCTGGCGTGGCAAAAGATAGCCAACCGTTTAGGTATAGATTTTACACATGAGCATAACGAACTGCTCAAAGGCGTAAGCCGTATCCGTTCGCTGGATATTATCCTGGGGCTTGGCAATGTAGAAGCCTCCCAGGAAGATAAAGACAAATGGCTTGTTGAAAAAAATGAAGACTACCTGAACTACATTGTAAACATGAAGGAAGATGAGATTCTTCCGGGTGTGGTTAGAGTACTTCAGTATCTTAAAGATAACGGCCAGAAGATAGCACTTGGCTCTGCAAGTAAAAATGCAAGGCCAATATTGGAAAAAGTAGGTGTGCTTCACTTTTTTGATGCCATTGTAGATGGTAATGATGTTACCAACGCCAAGCCCGATCCCGAAGTTTTTTTGAGAGCGGCGCAACTGCTGGGTATCCCGGCAGACAAATCGATTGTATTTGAAGATGCCGTTGCGGGTATTCAGGCAGCCAATGCTGCTAAAATGGTAAGCATAGGGATAGGCGACGCTACAACGCTTAATGAAGCACAATACAACTTCAACGATTTTACAGAAATAAATACTGATTTTTTACAAACATTAGTCAATAAATAAGATGAACCAGGATTATATAGTGCCGGATAATTGGTCGGTAATAGAAGAGGGATTTGATGTAGAAAGAGTAAAGTCCTCAGAGAGTTTGTTCAGTATTGGTAACGGTGCTATGGGGCAGCGTGCTAATTTTGAAGAAAGCTACTCAGGGCATACTTTTCAGGGGAGCTATATAGCAGGTATTTATTACCCGGACAAAACAAAAGTGGGATGGTGGAAAAACGGCTATCCGGAATATTTTGCTAAAGTGCTTAATGCACCTAACTGGATAGGAATCAATATCACCATAAACGATGAAGTGCTTGACCTTAATGCATGTGCATCGGTTAAGAACTTTAAGCGTGAACTAAATATGAAAGAGGGTTGGTATAACCGTTCTTTCGAAGCTGTGCTACAAAACGGTACAGAAGTGAAAGTAAACGTTACACGATTCCTTTCGCTTGTAGCCGATGAGTTGGGAGTTATCAACTATCAGGTTACTCCGCTAAACAGAGCTGCACAGATTACATTCAGCCCTTATATTGATGCAGGTGTGCATAATGAAGATGCTAACTGGGAAGAGAAATTTTGGGAACCACTGGATGCTCAGTATAACGGTAACGAAGCTTTTGTAACAGCAAGGACTTTTAAGACACATTTTAATGCCACTACCTTTATGCACAACAGCATACTGCTTAATGGTGTGGCTACTGAGATACTTCCGGCTGATGTTGAAAAAACTATAGATAAAGTTACTTTTAGTTATACTATTGAGGCTAATCCTAAAGATACGGCTTCGGTTATCAAGTTTGGCGGTTATACCGTTTCACTTAACCATGCTAATGATAAACTGGTTGATGCCGCTAAAAATGTGATTGCCTCGGCAAAAGCCAAAGGTTATGATGCACTTTTGGATGAGCAGAAACAGGCATGGGCTTCTATTTGGGAAATGGCCGATATTACCATTGATGGCGACGTAAAAGCACAACAGGGTATCCGTTTCAATATTTTTCAGCTGAACCAGACGTATCTTGGTAAAGACCCGAGGCTGAACATAGGTCCTAAAGGATTTACCGGAGAGAAATATGGAGGTTCTACTTATTGGGATACCGAGGCGTATTGTATACCATTCTATATGGCGACCAAAGACCAACAGGTAGCACGTAACCTGCTTACGTATCGCTATAACCAACTGGATAAGGCAATTGAAAATGCTGCTAAGCTTGGTTTTACCAATGGTGCTGCTTTATACCCAATGGTTACCATGAATGGTGAAGAGTGCCATAATGAATGGGAAATTACTTTTGAGGAAATCCACCGTAATGGGGCTATAGCATTTGCTATTTATAATTACTACCGCTATACGGGAGATTATAGCTATATCCCTGAAAAAGGACTTGAGGTACTTATAGGTATTGCCCGTTTCTGGCATCAGAGGGCAACCTATTCGGCAAACAAGGATAAATATGTTATCCTTGGTGTAACCGGTCCTAATGAATATGAGAACAACGTAAACAATAACTTCTATACCAACTATATCGCTAAGTGGTGTATAGACTACACAGTTGAGCAGATAACAAGGGTTAAAGATGAATTTGCTGCCGATCACGATCGTATCATGGCTAAGGTAAACCTGAATGCTGAAGAAGTTAGGCAGTGGAAAAAAGTATCTGATAACATGTATTTCCCATACTCTGAAGAGTTTGGAGTATACCTGCAACAGGACGGTTTCCTTGATAAGGAGCTTGTAAAAGTAGCCGATCTTGATCGTAGTCAGCGTCCGATAAATCAGAAATGGTCGTGGGACAGGATATTGCGTTCGCCATACATCAAACAGGCCGATGTACTTCAGGGCTTCTATTTCTTTGAAGATCATTTTACTAAAGACCAGTTGGAGAAGCATTTTGATTTCTATGAGCCATTAACCGTACATGAATCGTCGCTATCGCCATGTGTACACTCTATACAGGCAGCAGTACTTGGCAGGATGGAACAGGCATATACATTCTACCTTAGAACATCGCGCCTTGACCTTGATGATTACAATAAAGAAGTTGAAGAGGGCTGTCATATTACCAGTATGGCCGGAACATGGATGAGTATTGTAGAAGGTTTTGGCGGAATGAGGGTAAAAGATGATACGCTGCATTTTGAGCCAAGGATACCGGAACAATGGAGTGGTTACTCTTTTAAAGTTAATTTCAGGAACCAGGTAGTGAAGATTGCTATACAGGCCGCAGAGACAAAACTTTCGTTGGAAGGAACACAGCCTGTTACCATTTATGTAAACGGAAAAGCTGTAACTGTAGAGCCAAATGCACTGGTGACAGTATAGGCCTCACCCCAACCCCTCTCCAAAGGAGAGGGGCTACCACTCAGATATTGTAATAATGGTGTTTCGAGTGAAGCTTTTCCCTCTCCTTTGGAGAGGGCTGGGGTGAGGAAAAAATAATAACCGTCATCTGCTCCCCTCTCCTTTGGAGAGTCCCGATAGCTATCGGGAGTGAGTGAGGACAAACAAACAACAAATGAAAAAACTACTTAGTCTTTTATTACTATTTGTGTCGGGTGTGAACTTCGCGCAGATACAAAAAACCGAGCCGCCATTCTGGTGGGCCGGGATGCACAATCCTGAACTGCAGATTATGTTCTACGGTAAGGATATTGCTAAATATGCACCATCGGTATCTAACAATGTTGTGATTACCAATGTGGTTAAAACTGAAAATCCGAACTATGTGTTTGTAACCATAGATACTAAAAATATACCGGCACAGGAGCTGACCTTTTCATTTAAGGATAAGAACAAAACCGCTTTTACCGAAAAGTATTCACTAAAGCAGCGTAAAGCAGGATCGGCTGAAAGGGAAAGTTATGATTCATCGGATATGATTTACCTTATTATGCCTGACCGTTTTGCTAACGGTAATCCTAATAACGATTCGGACAAATCTGTTACTGAAAAAGCCGATCGTAATAATCCCGGAGGCCGCCACGGTGGTGATATTGAAGGGATAATAAAAAATCTTGATTATCTTCAGGAACTTGGTGCTACGGCTTTATGGAGCACGCCACTTTGTGAGGACAATGACAAACAGCATTCGTATCACGGATATGGTCAGAGCGATGTGTACAAAATAGATCCTCGCTACGGGACTAACGAAGACTACGTTCGCCTTTCGGCAGAACTGAAAAAAAGAGGAATGAAGCTGGTGTTGGATTATGTAACGAACCACTGGGGTGCAGAACACTGGATGTATAAAGACCTGCCAACGTATGAGTGGGTTCACCAGTTCCCGGGTTACTCGCAGTCAAACTATCGTATGACGACACAATTTGATCCGAATGCTTCTAAAACAGATGCAAGACAGTGTATGGACGGATGGTTTGTACCATCGATGCCCGACCTGAATCAAAGCAATCCTTTAGTATTAAAATATCTTACGCAAAATGCTATCTGGTGGATTGAATATGCTGATTTGGGTGGTTTCCGTGTAGATACTTATTCGTATAATGATAAGGCTGGTATTGCCAAATGGACAAAAGCAATTACCGATGAGTATCCGTATTTCAATATTGTTGGAGAAGTATGGATGCACGATCAGGCGCAAATGGCTTATTGGCAAAAAGACAGCAAGATCGCTGCGATACAAAGCTACAATTCTTACCTGCCAAGTGTAATGGACTTTACCCTTCATGATGCTTTTGGCAATGTTTTCAACGAAGACAAATCAGGTTGGGACAGTGGTATGCAAAAAGTGTATGACAATTTCACAAATGACTTTTTATACCCTAACATCAATAACATACTGACGTTTGCTGAGAATCATGATACAGGACGTTTTAACGAAATCTATAAAGGAGATTTCAACAAATACAAAATGGCAATGACAATACTGGCTACGGTTAGGGGTATTCCGCAATTGTATTATGGTAGTGAGATTGGTATGGCTGGAGACAAAGGCAAAGGTGATGCCGATATCCGCAGGGATTTCCCTGGTGGATGGGCAGGCGACAGTAATAATGCCTTTACCAAAGCCGGGCGTACTGCCGAACAACAAAAATTCTTTGAGGTTACCTCTAAGCTTTTCACATGGAGAAAAGGCAAAGATGTTATCCACAATGGAAAGATGATGCATTACTTACCACATGATAATGTGTATGTATACTTTAGATATAATGATAAGGAAACAGTTATGGTAATCATCAACAACAGTAACGAATCAAAGACTTTTGGTACGGCACGTTTTGGCGAAAGCCTGAAAAACTACACATCGGGTACAGATGTGGTGACGGGTAAAGACATAAATGTGAAAAGCGATATTACCGTAGAGCCGAAATCGGCACTGGTGTTAGAATTGAAATAAAAACAATGTTTAACTACGAGGTGCACTAAGGTGGCACAATGTTCACAAAGCGTTGTGTTCTTAGTGAAAACCTTTGAGTCCTTTGTGGTTAAAGAAATAAAGAATATATATGAAAAAAACGCTTCTTTTAGCTATAGTGCTTACGGCTTTCATAAGCTGTAAAGACGATAAAAAAGCTGCTGAACAACCTGAAATGGCTCAGGTCGAAACCCTTGCTCCGGTAAGCGATGCGATGATGGAGAATGCTGTAATTTATGAAGCTAACATCCGTAACTATTCGCCGGAAGGAACTTTCAATGCTTTTACAAAAGACATTCCGCACTTAAAAGAATTAGGTGTAAAAGTGCTTTGGGTTATGCCGGTTTATCCTATTTCACTGAAAAGGAGAAAAGCGACAGGCGACCTTTCGATAGAAGATATTAAAGATCCGAAAGAGCGGGAAAAATATTTGGGCAGCTATTATGCCATTAGTGACTATACCGCTGTGAATCCGGATTTAGGTACCAAAGAAGATTTTGACAAGCTGGTAAAAACGGCTCACGAAAATGGGATGTATGTTATTCTTGACTGGGTGGCAAATCATACCGGATGGGATCATAAATGGATTACAGAGCATCCTGAATATTACCATAAAAATGCCAAAGGTGAAGTAACTGATCCTCTTGATCCTAAAACGGGAAAACCTTGGGGATGGACTGATGTTGCTCACCTTGACTATACAAGCAAAGTGCTGTATGAGCCAATGAAGAACGAAATGGAATATTGGGTAAAAAATCATAATATTGATGGGTTCCGTTGTGATGTAGCCGATAATGTTCCTACCGAATTCTGGCAATATGCGATTCCGAAACTAAAAGAGGTTAAGCCTGTTTTTATGTTGATGGAATCGGAAAAACCATACTTGTTTAAAGGAATATTCGATATGGGGTACAACTGGCCGGTTCACCATATGATGAATGATATTGCTAAAGGTAAAAAGACCGTAAAAGATCTTGATGGACTTTTAGCTAAAAGGGCAACGGAGTTTAAAAAAGAGGATATTTGGATGAATTTTACATCCAATCATGACGAGAATGCATGGAACGGTACCGAATATGAAAGAATGGGTGAGGGGGCTGAGGCTTTTGCAGCACTAACCTACATCATGCCGGGTATGCCACTTATCTATACCGGTCAGGAATATGACTTTAACCGTCGCCTTAAATTCTTTGAGAAGGATGAGATTACACATCAAAAGGGCAAAATGTATCCCGTTTATGAAAAACTTGGTAAGCTGAAAAATACGAATGCTGCACTTAACGGGGGGAAGAAACCGGCAGCTTATAACAGGATTGCGACATCTGCCGATACTCATATTCTTGCTTTTGACAGGGAGAACGGAAAAGATAAGGTGGTTTATATTGCGAATCTTTCGGCGAAACCGCAAGCATTTACCGCTCCGGTAGAAGGTGAATATACCAACTATATGAGCGGACAAAAAGTAACCCTGGCCAAAGGACAGCAATTTAGATTCAAGCCTTGGGAATACTGGGTGCTTGTAAAATAAGATTATAATACACAGGCCTGTCGGCATTTTTGACGGGCCTGCCATTTGAATACCTATTGTTAACTTAAAAAATTTTTTAATGATGAAAAAATTACTTTTGTTTTGGGCAGTATTCTTGGCGGGTACTGCAATGATGTTTGCCCAGTTTCCTAATATTGGGATATTAGGAAGTTCTACTCCTGTAGGTTGGGAGACAGATCTGGATATGACCACAACAGATGGGGTCATATACACTTATAATAATCTTGTTATTGTTGTTCCTTCATCCGATCCGGGGGTAAAATTCAGGCAGGATGATGCCTGGACTATAAACTGGGGAGGATCGGGTTTTCCGAACGGGACTGCAACTACAGGGGGTAATCCTCCAAATATTCCCGCAACAAACGGCACGTACAATGTAACTTTTAATCTTACTACACTGGCTTATAGTTTTGTACCTGTAGGTGTTGAAATTCCGGAAGTGATGTTGAATGGTGAAGGGGTGTCAGTAAGTCTTTCCAGCACTGATGGAGTTCACTATAGTGCCAAAAATGTTTCAATTCCTGAAACTACCGTGTCTTTTTCTATAGATGATACAGGTATGGGGTGGGGTAGTTCAGCATTTCCTTCGGGTACTGCCGTACAGGGAAGCAATATCCCTGTGCCAGCAAATATGTATAATGTTACCTTTAATTTAGAAACAAAAGCATATGATTTTGATTTCGTAATTATCAGCATGATAGGCCTTGGAATAGTTACTGAAGATCCGGGGTGGGTAACAGATGTTGATATGAGCACTACAGATGGCGTTAATTATACGCTTTCTAATTTTAATTTTCCGGGAGGTGAAGGCAAGTTCAGATTTGACCATGACTGGGGCCTGGCTTGGGGGAGTGCTGATTTTCCATCAGGAACAGCTACATCGGAACAGGGTGGGCCTAACCTGAATATTACTGCCGGCGCGTGGGATGTTGCCTTTAACAGAGAAACGGGTGCATACTCGTTTACAACACCTGTAGCAGGAGTTAATGAGTTTGCTTTTAATGGTATTTCGGTTTATCCTAACCCAACACAAAATAATTGGAACTTTGTTGTAGAAGGAATGGTGATAGACCAGTTGGCTATTGTAGATGTTACCGGTAAAACAGTATTTGCTTCACAACTTAATGCTTCGGCAGCGACTATAAATGCCGAAGGCTTTGCACTGGGTATGTACTTTGCAAAACTAACATCGGGCAGCGCGGTTAAGACCGTAAAGATTATTAGAAAATAGTTTTTTCTTTTTCATAATGAGGAAGCATCCGCCGTGGCGGATGCTTTTTTTTATTATTTGCTAGGATTATTTACTTATGATAAGTTTTTCATAGAAAGATTTTCCGGTGTTATTGATTGCTTCAATAACATAAATCCCATTTTCCAGAGTACTTACTTCAAGAAGGTAAATATTGTTATTTGCCAATTTTGAGTCAATAGCCTTGCCGTCAATACTGCTGAGGTTTATTTTATTTATAATTCCTTCATTTATTTTTATAGTAACAGTATTGTTTGCGGGGTTAGGATATAGCAATAATCCTTTGTCACTATAATTTTTGGTATTATCGGTTTCTTCTTGTTCCATTGCCATACGACCGCTGCTGGCTGGAGGTAATGAGATAATGCCACAATCGCCTATTTCGGCTAATAAAAATGAACCTTCTGTTGCTAAAAATCCTTCAGAGAACTGGATGAAGTTTCCTGCACGGTAATATGCTGTAGCACCATTATTAATACTATTGTTTGCCGTAATGGTTTCAATACTATGCTTTACGTCATTTTCACCGGTCAGCACCTGTTCGGTGACAGTAATGTCAGTTGTTGATGCCGTACAGGCAATTATACCGGTAACTATTAATGAATAATTCTGAGAGCCTCCCGTGAGTGTTCCGGCATGTGATATTGTTACTGTATATACACCTGATGGATTGGTGATATCTACTCTCTCGTAAGGGTCTACAATATTGTTTCCAGTTGTAGAAGTAGATGGTGATGTTAACATATATGGCAAAAACACATTACCATTTTGCGTTACTTTTACGTTCAGGTCATTTATAAGTAAAGGAGTACTGTTATTTGCTACAGGGTTGTCTATTGTAGGTATTAGTTCTGAGAGGCCGGGCCTGTCTGTCCATGAAATAGATACCATAAGAGGACTAGAGCCATCAGAGAGGACATTGAAAGAAAAGGATTCTGAATTTTGAAGCACATTTTCTGAAATTGAAGAATATGCCCCTTTGTCTGTTATGGCCTGAGCTGCTCGGAGTGAGTTTAAAAGGCCCCAGCCGGATCTTGAATCGGGCCCCGGGACATCAATATCATCTGCGGTATGCATAGCCAGGCCTTTTAAGGTTGCAGCTTTCATGAAATTACCTCCATTAAGGTTTTTATAATGCTGCTGTAATAATAATAGAGATCCTGTAACATTTGGTGCTGAAAATGAAGTCCCGGTAGAATTAAGCGGTGGTGAATAGCTTGAGTCAGTTATAGAGCTGGCATTGGTAACCAGATAGCCATTTCCTGTAATATCAGGTTTAATCCTAAGGTCATCTGTAGGCCCCGGAGTACTTGTCTCCCAAATTACAGGAATACTTATCAGTTCTCCATCAGCATTTACAGTTGCATCAACGGCATTAGCAACAACCAGTGAGTTTTTAGAGGTTGCACCAAAGCCAGTAAGTTTATCATAGGTTGAACCTGCACCAGGCATAGGTACACTGTTGTAATCTACCGAGCCGGCATTACCGGCAGAAAATACTGCAAGATAATGAGGAGCGTTAAACATTATATCATCCCAATCTTGAGATAAGAAATCGTATGCTCCAAATTTCCAATCGTACAGATAAGTCGGGCTTTGTCCATAGGAATGATTGGATAACAACAAACCATTGGCTGCCTCAGTTGTTGCTTCAACAAAATCTTCAACGTAGTCATAACTAATTGCAGTTGCAGCCGGAGCCATACCTTTAGCAATAGGATTTTCTCCTTCTGATATCATAATGCCAGTAACCTGAGTAGCATGGAATGAAACGGAATTGACATTAATGTAAGGATCTCCATAGATAATTCTCGAACTTTGACCAGGAGCATTAAATTCCTGGTGTGTTGCACTTGCCATTTTAATATCCCACACTCCCACGCGCATGTCTTCTCCATTTAGGTCTAAATTTAAGCCTCCTCCCGTATTTAAAAAATTAGTACGGGTAGATATTGCGGCAGCTACAGTGCTATCAATGGTATAATATACCGGAGAATTACCTTCAACATCAATAAGCACACTTGTAACCTGTCCGTCACTGTCTACTGTTGTTACCGGCCAGCCATATATTGCTGCCTGCTGTAATGCGTACTGTCTTTTTGTTTCATATTTGTTCTTAAGATTGTCAGCTAACTTACTCAGATATACGAGGTCATAATCTTTAATAATGCGTTCTCTTTCTTTTGGTGTTTGCGCAAAAGATAATGAGGCAATAAGGAGAAAAGCAGTAGTATGTAAAATTTTCATATAGTTGGATGTATTAGATTATTGTTTAGCCAGTATCTGTTTCATCTGGGCTTTAAGTTCGTCTATTTCCTTTTGTTGCTGTATAAGATATAAGGTTAGCTCTTCAATTTTTTCCTGTTGTATTTTTGCCATCTCACCTATAGAGATTCCATCTGTTTCAACCTGTTTTGCTGAAGGGACATTCGGAAGATGTCCATTTTTGTCTATAAAACATTCTACTTCCTTAAGTGATAGAAGAGGATAGGTGTCTTCAAAAACATAATCGGCCCAGGATGTGGCAACCCTTACTTCAGTAGCCAATACACCACCATTTACAAATAATTTGTAATTATTCACATTTATGCTTCCGGCTGTTGCAGGAAAAGTCGTTACGCCACCAATACCTACTTTTCCGTTTAGTTTCAGTTGGTCCGCCGCAAAATTACCCCATATCAATGGAGTTGAGGTGCTGGTGTTGTCAATGAAAAGTAAGTCACTTCCAACAGAGTTTGTTCCTGCGCCCTTTCCTATAAAAACATTATTTGATCCTGTATTATTATTGCCGGCTGCATATCCTATAGATAAATTAAAAGAGCCATTAACTCCCGTTCCGCTGGCACAATATTTTCCTATATAAATGTTTCCGGATCCGCTAGTGTTACTGGTAGCTACTATGTTACCGATAAAAACGTTATCATTTCCAGAGGTGTTTGAAGTAGAAGTGTTTCCTAAAAAAGTGTTATATGACCCGGTGGTGTTATTTCCGCTTCCAACAATAACATTGGTGGTTCCAGTTGAATTTGCAGTGCCTACATTATATCCGACAAATGTATTTGCACTACCCGAAGTAGTATTAAATCCTGCTCTGTATCCTATAAAAGTATTAGCAGTAGAGGTAGCGCTTATACCAGCACTCGAACCATAAAAAGTGCTCCCCGTTCCTCCCATAACTCCTGCGCCTGAACCACCGCTGGTAACGGTTGAACTTGAAATTACATTTTGTGCATTTGCAGCAATAATGCCTCCTGCAAGCACTAGGCCTGCAAATAGTTTTTTTGTTTTCACTGTTTTGATAATTAATTGGTTGAGTTTAAAGATAATGATTTATTTGTAAGAATAATGGATGATTTTTTTGTTTTTTGAGATAGGAAGGTTTTATACTTTCGCTATCGCATTTTGATTATCATTATCTTTACAAAAAATCTATTCACTATGGCGGCACTATTAAAAATTGGGCACCGAGGTGCCAAAGGTCACGTAGCCGAAAATACGCTTGCTTCGTTTGAAAAGGCATTAGAAATGGGTGTTGATGGTATTGAGCTTGATGTGCATGTATGTGCAACCGGAGAATTGGTAGTTATCCATGATTTTACTGTAGACCGCACTACAAATGGTACCGGTGAAGTTAATAAAATGACGCTTGCCGAACTGAAGCACTTAGTAGTGGATGGACATTATGAAATACCCCTGCTTAGTGAAGTGATGACTTTATGCAAAGGCCGTTGTTTTGTAAATATTGAAATGAAAGGCCGCCACACTGCACAGCCGGTTTCCATTTTTATGGAGCATTTGGTAAATGAAGAGGGGTGGAGCTATGATGATTTTATAGTGTCGAGTTTTCAGCGTGAAGAGTTGCTGATAATGAATGAGATTAATAAAAATATACCACTTGGTGTATTAACACAGGCCAGTGTTACCCAGGCGTGGGAATGGGCACAGGAGTTTTCTGCAAAAGCCATACATCCCCACTACAGCCTCCTTACCGAAAGCAATGTGAAAAAAGCACAGCAGGCAGGATTAAAAGTGCATACCTGGACCATAAATGATAAAGAAGATATTGAACGCATAAAAGGATATAATGTTGATGGCATTATAACTGATTTTCCTGAGTTACTATGAGTAAGAGTTTTGATGTGATTGTTGCAGGCGGTGGTGCAGCAGGTTTTTTTACAGCCATAAATATTGCGGAGGCCAATCCGAAATTAAAGATAGCGATACTGGAACGCGGAAAAGAAGTGCTTTCCAAAGTGCGCATCTCAGGAGGTGGCAGATGCAATGTTACACATGCCTGTTTTATTCCTAATGACCTGGTGAAATTTTACCCGAGAGGGGAGAAGGAGCTGAAAGGCCCTTTTAATCGTTTTTGCTCAGGAGATACCATTGAGTGGTTTGACCGTCATGGTGTAGAACTCAAAATTGAGGAAGACGGACGTATGTTTCCGGTAACGGACAGTTCGCAAACCATTATCGATTGTTTTTTGGAAGCTTCTAAAAAACTTGGGATTCAGATTATAATGGGTGAGAGTATTAAATCATTATACAGAGCTGACAGCCATTGGAAGATTGAAACCAATAAAGAGGTTTTTCTTGCCGAAAAACTGGTAATGGCTACCGGTAGCAATCCTAAAATGTGGGATATGCTTGCCGAAATGGGGCACACTATTGTTTCTCCCGTACCATCACTGTTTACGTTTAATATAAAAGACCCAAGGATAAAAGATTTAATGGGTGTTTCGGCACAGGCATCAGTTAAGGTAAAAGGAACTAAGCTGCAGGCTGCCGGCCCTTTACTTATAACCCACTGGGGGATGAGTGGCCCTGCGATACTACGCGTGTCGGCTTGGGGAGCACGGGAATTGTTTGATAAGAATTATCAATTTACGCTTCAGGTAAACTGGCTGAAAGACTTTACTACAGTTGAATGCGAAGAAGAACTTAAAGAGTTGAAAGAACAACAGCCTAAAAAGACTGTTGCTAAACAATCGCCATATGATTTCCCGAATCGCTTATGGCAAAGCCTGGTCAATGCAGCAGGAATCCAGCCCGAGACCCGTTGGGCCGACCTGAGCAAAAAACAATTGAAGGCATTAGCCGAACAACTGACAAATGGTGAATACCAGGTGAACGGTAAGAGCACTTTTAAAGAGGAGTTTGTTACTGCGGGTGGAATTGACCTGAAAGAGGTTAATTTCAAGACGATGGAGAGCAAGTTGCTTCCGGACATGTATTTTGCAGGGGAAGTTCTAAATATTGATGCCATTACCGGAGGTTTCAACTTTCAGAATGCATGGACGGGCGGTTATATAGCTGCCCAAAGCATTGTTGAAAAATTTTAGTTATGTAAGAATTGATTGATTTGTAATGAAATAGTTGTTTTTTTAACGCAACCGTTTTTTAAAATGCTCATCTAAGTATTAAAAATCAATCAATTATGAAAAACAAAATTTTACTTATGGGGCTATGCCTGTCTGTTATGGCATGCTCAGATGATAACAGTGCTGCTGTTATTGAAGATCCGCAATCAGGTAATAGAGTTGTATTACTTAAGGTAGATGCTACTGATTTTACTTTTGAAGGTGGTAAAGTACTTTCTTTTGAAGATGCATCCACTTTCACTATTGCTCATGAATACAATTTGCCGGGCGATTTTGGTTCGATAAAATTGAAGTATGAAGAATTGGATGCTCCAATTTTTGATGGCGATATCCATTGGATGGGCTTAGGAAGTATGAACTATCCTCAAGCTATAGATCCTGTTTCTTCTTTCGAATCTATTGCGACTGCTGTACCAATGCCGGATGAGTCATTACGCGAGCTTGTGCTTTACGATGAGTATGTGCCCGTTGATGAGTGGCCTTATGCTGCAAACTATACTGCGCTATGGGATGCCGTAGATAACCTGAAAATTGTAAAGGACTACAGAGAGGCTAATCCAAACGCTAAAGTCCATTTCTTTCTTTATACGCCAAGCGTTGGTTCGGGTAACCCTGCCGAATGGGACTGGTTTGTTATCCTGAAAAATTAATTGTTGTTATTGTGATTTATTTGGTGATTCGGTAATTTGATTATTTGATCAATGCAACGGGTCACCAAATTATTTTATAACAAAGTGGATTTTCTTATTATCGAATAACCGAATCAACAAATAATCAAACCTGCCTGTCGGCAGACAGGTCAACGCGCTAGCGATTTAGCCACCATATAGCTGCATTAAGGAGCGTGGCAAATGTTACCCATAATAAGTAAGGAATAAAAAGCATACCCGCAATTTTGTTCACTTTGTTGAATTGTACAAAGGTTTCGTATATCATCAGCCAAAGCAGTATTATTTCTAAAAGGGCTAAAAAAGGATTATGCAGCCCGAAAAAGATAAACGACCAAAGCGCATTAAGCGCTAACTGAATAGCGAAAAAGGTAAGCCCTTTGCGTACTGTTTCTCTCTGACGATCCATTTCATGCCATACCATTCCGGCAGCAATACCCATCATCACATAAAGTGTAGACCATACCGGTGCAAATACCCAGTTAGGCGGGTTGAACGATGGTTTCTGTACAGTAGTATACCAGGTGTCTACGCCTTTTTGTGTTAGCAATCCTGCAATAGCACCGATTACGACACAAGTAACAATCATTACAATTATCTTAAAGGTACGGGATAGGGGTTTTTGTTCCATGGCTCAAAGTTACTGTTTAACAAAATAAAATTAGCGACTTCAGATGAAATTTAAGGCTAAAAAAATCCTAATTATTAAGTGTGACTAGAGTTGCTTTTTGGAATAATATTCATATAAATCTAAGATGCCAAGACCGATTGAAGCATCAGGTTTAGAGATTTTTATATCGTCATTAAGTTCATCCGGTTTAATTGGCAATTCATTAGGTACAACCAGGTTGTTGTTTTTTACCAAAATGAAAGTAGGAACATCATCGGAAGTGGTTGGTTCATAAATATAAAACCGGGTTCTGTTTCTCTCTGTTCTCTTCGAATAATTTCGCAAATTATTGTTGTAGTAAAATACTTTGGAAGAGTCTATACCGTTTTTACGGTTAAATATTTTATTCTCTTTATCACGAATGCTAAAGTCATTACCATTATTATTTAGAATGTCAATGCTGTTTTTCTTGTTAAGTAGTATTCCAAAGATATTCACATGGTTACTAAGTGATTTTATTGTAGGGTCATTAAATCTTTTAAAAGCGGAACCATCATTTTTTCTAACAATGAAACAGACGTCGCTCCATTCAATTTTACCCTTTTTATATAGTATGGTACTGTATCCGTCTTTTAAAGGTAAATTAAATGATTCAGGTTTGTCTGAGAGTTGCACTTCACGGGGGTAACCATTATGGTTTTTATCATTAAGATCATGTCTTTCTATCAAATCCATTTCAAAAAATGGATTAACTAATGATATATTCAGGTTGAGGTTTGAAATCATATTTTGAAGAAATTGAATAAAAGCCTTATAACTCATGTTGGTTTTTGGGCTAACAGCTATTTTGTAATAATCTTCGATATAGCTTTCTTTGAGGAACTTTATTTTTTTATTCTGAACTGAAATAGAATCCTGTTGGATGAAATTGTAGGTGATAAATTCTTTTTTAAAGAGATTTAAATTGATTTCTTTGGGCAGTTCGTTCAAATCCTGAAACCCTTTCTCATTATAATCTTTATGATATGACATTACCGTATTGTATCCTTTAGGGATTTCAGAAAAATAATAGTAGTTACCTTTTTTATCATACTTGCCATCAATTTGGGGTATTTCAAAACCTTCAAGTGTTACGTGTGCTTTTTTTACAGATTTGCCGGTTTCAGCATCTGTAAGGTATACTTTCAGGACGGCTTTATTATCGTTTTGTGAGAATGCAGTTAAATTCCAAAAACAGCAAAATAATAGTAACGCTTTTAGGGTAAGTGTTTTAAAGATAACGGTTCTGTTTTTCATTTTGCGTTTTGTTCAATTTGTAATAAAAATAGGCTTAATTTCTTTAAGTGTGGCATGTGTTGGTTTAGAATTTATTGTACGTTTTGCACTTAAAATAATATTTATCTTTGCATCAAAATATATCACCATGTCCGAAAAGGATTTTATCCCTTCTCCTTATACCAATACGATAGAAAATGGCAGCTTTGAGTGGAGTGCGCCAAGCAATATAGCCCTTGTGAAATACTGGGGCAAATTAGGGAAGCAGCTTCCTGCTAATCCTTCTATCAGTCTTACGCTGAACAATTGCAAAACGATAACTAAACTTGGTTTTGAAAAGAAAGCTAACGATGGTAAATTTTCTTTCGATTTGCTTTTTGAAGGCCAGCCAAAGGAAAGTTTCCGTCCGAAAATCGAGAAATTCTTTGAAAGGGTAGAAGAATACCTTCCGTTCCTGAAAGACTATCATTTTACGATCGATACCCAAAATACTTTTCCGCACAGTTCGGGAATTGCGTCTTCGGCATCGGGTATGGCAGCATTGGCGATTAACCTGATGAATCTTGAAAAGGAACTTAACCCGGAAATGACAGAGGATTACTTTAATCAAAAGGCTTCATTTTTGGCACGTTTAGGTTCGGGTAGTGCCTGTCGAAGCGTAAAAGGTAAAGTGGTGATATGGGGCGAACATGTTGAAACGGATAATAGCTCAAACCTTTTTGGAGTAGAGTATCAGGATGTGAATCTGGCTTTTGCCAATTTTCAGGATACGATACTTTTAGTTGATAAAGGAGAAAAGCAGGTGAGCAGCACAGTAGGACACGACCTTATGCACGGACATCCGTTTGCAGAGCAACGTTTTGCACAGGCGCATCAAAACCTGTCGAAAATGAAGGCGGCTCTGGCTACCGGGGATCTGGATGCTTTTATAAAAATTACCGAAAGCGAGGCACTTACACTGCATGCCATGATGATGACATCGATGCCGTATTTTATATTGATGAAACCAAACACACTTGAGATCATTAATAAGATTTGGGAGTATAGGACTAAGACCGCTCTGCCTGTATGTTTTACACTCGATGCAGGTGCAAACGTGCACGTGCTTTATCCCGAAAACGTTCGTAGTGAAGTTTTAGAATTTATTAAGAACGAATTAGTTGGCTATTGCCAAAACAGTCAGTACATTTGCGACGAAATTGGAACGGGAGCCGTTAAGATTAATTAGGATAATTTTTTTTAACATTTAACGTTTTAATCCGTACCTTTAATAAAAATATCATCCATGAAAGGACCGTTATTTTACTCAAAAATTTTACTCTTTGGAGAGCATGGCATTAACAAGGGCTCTAAAGGGTTGGCAATTCCATACAATTTTTATAATGGAGGTCTTAGAGTAGACGATACCAATACCGAACTTGCTAAAAAATCAAACCAGAGCCTTAAAGGTTTTGTTGCTTATCTTGAACAGCTTCAGACAGAGCAACCCGATTTGGTTACTTTTGATCTTGATGCCCTTAAGCGTAATGTTGAGGCAGGAATGTATTTTGATTCAAGTATTCCGCAAGGTTATGGTATCGGAAGTAGCGGTGCGCTTGTAGCAGCGGTTTATGATCAATATGCCAATAATAAAATAACTGTTCTTGAAAATCTTACCCGTGAGAAGCTAATGCAGCTGAAAACGATCTTCAGTAAAATGGAATCTTACTTTCACGGAACGAGTTCAGGGCTTGACCCGCTTAACAGTTACCTGAGTATTCCTATCCTTATCAATTCACATGATAATGTTGAGGCTACTGGTATACCAATGCAAAATCTTGAAGGAAAAGGTGCAGTATTTTTGCTTGACTCAGGGATTGTAAAAGAAACGGCACCAATGGTACAGATATTTATGGAAAGCCTTAAAGACAAAGGTTTCCGTAATATGATTAAAACAGAATTCCTTAAATATACCGATGCCTGTATTGATAACTTCCTTAAGGGAGATGCGAAATCGCTTATCAATAACACCAAAGAGCTTTCTAAAGTGGTATTCAATAACTTTAAGCCAATGATTCCGGAAGGTTTCCACGAACTATGGCAAAAAGGTATTGATACTAATGACTACTACCTGAAACTTTGCGGATCAGGCGGTGGTGGCTATATCCTTGGTTTTACCGAAGATATAGAAAAAGCAAAACAATCGCTTGAAGGCCACAAACTTGAAGTGGTTTACCAATTCTAAGCATTATGCAAAGCATAACCGATATTTTAAATATACTCCTGAAGTCCATTTTTGTGGGCTTCGGTTTTATTATACCTATTCTTACCCTGTTACGAATCTCTGATATTAAAACTTTACAGATTAAAGACTTGTTTATTCTTACCGCCGTTCAGACAGTGAGAATTTCAGGTATAATTTATTTTATACTGGCAGCTGTTGCTGTTTATCCGCTGTTGATGCATGATAATAGTATGGCAGGAAACGTAAAGGTTGATTTTGGTGGTTTTGCCATGTATATCCTTTTTTCACCAATCATGACGCTGGTTATTACCCAGCTTTTCTGGATCAAAAGGTTATATATGAAAAAAGGTTCACGTATTACCCTGTCATTTATGTTGCTGCTGTTGCCTTCGGCGGTATTTTTGGCTATTGCCAAATCGCAGGATTTTATGCCGGCTCTTAAGGCGACCCTTAGCGGTCCGGAAATATTAAAAACGCTTATAAGTTGTATCATATTTATCTTTATTACTTTCACAATAATATTGATGGGAGGTAAGTTAAAAGATAAAAAGGCATAAATATGGCAGCATCGAGGGAAACACGATTGGTACTGATGAAGATTCTCAGCCTGTTCTCTGTGGTGCGCGGTTACAATATTCCTGTAATCGCCCTCGCGCAATATCTGTCTGCAATATTTATATTGGCTCCCGAGAAAAGAGCACTCGATGTTATCCTCGATCTTAATCTTTTCCTGATAGTACTTGCTTCGTCACTTACTATCGCTTCGGGCTATATCATCAATAACTTTTACGACGCGCAAAAGGACCTTATCAATCGTCCTAAGAAATCCATGCTCGACAGGCTGGTTAGCCAGCAGACAAAACTGCATGTGTATTTTTCATTGAACCTGATTGTTGTTCTGCTCGCGTTTTGGGTATCCTGGAGAGCGGTATTCTTTTATTCAGGTTTTATTTTCCTGATATGGTTCTATTCGCATAAGCTTAAGAAATATCCGCTTATAGGTAACCTTACAGCGGCATTTCTCGCTGTATTGCCCTTCTTTGGGATACTTATGTACTTTAAGAATTTCTATCAGGTAATATTTGCGCATGCTACATTTTTATATCTGCTCATACTTACCCGCGAACTTATAAAAGACCTTGAGAACATGAAAGGGGATCTTGTTGCCGATTACCGTACTATACCGGTAATGTTTGGCGAAAAGGTATCTAAGGTTGTAATCATGGCGCTTACTATTCTTACTATTATCCCCGTGTACCTGCTTATCGATGTATATGATGTAGGCTATATGGATATCTACTTTTATGGGGGTATGATTGTGATCATCTGGTTCCTGTTTCAATTATGGAAAGCTGATTCACAAAAGGATTATTTACTGCTTCATAACATATTGAAGTTCCTTATTGTTGCTGGTATCTTTTGTATCGTACTGATAGATCCTTCAGTTTTAGTGAATGGCAGGAAACTTTTATCGTGTATTTAAGCTATCTTTGCAAAAATATTTGACAAGATGAACAACGGCAATAGCAGGAGAGGCGGCAATGACAGAAAGAAAAGCGGTCCTTCCAAACCTATGAACAAAGCGAGGAAACCGGTTTCTAAACCTAAATCTTTTGACAAGCCTGCTTTTGAGGAGGAAACTCCAAAAGCAAGTCCGGCAGCAAAAAAAACTAAAAAACCGGCAGCGCCTAAAAAAGGGCCCGCAACTTTTGCTAAAAAGGGTGGGTATCCTAAACTTAAACCTGTAGCCGATAAACAACCTTCGGAAAATAAACCATCAGTTAAGCGCCAGATAGGCAAAGACGAAATGCGTCTTAATAAATACATTGCTAACTCAGGTGCGTGTTCACGCCGTGATGCGGATATTTATATTCAGTCCGGAAATGTAAAAGTGAATGGACAAGTAATTACTGAGATGGGTTATGTCGTTAAGATTTCTGATGTAGTAAATTTTGACGGTGTTACCATTACGCCTGAAAGAAAAGAATATTTACTTTTAAATAAGCCTAAGAATTTTACCACTTCGGGAGAAGGAGATGGCAGTATGCGTAATGTGCTTGACCTTGTTCGTGGCGCTACTAACGTTAAGCTTCAGCCTGTAGGACGAATGGATAAGAATACTACAGGGCTTCTTATTTTTACTAATGATACTGAAATCATCAGGAAATATGCACAGCCTAACCAAAAGTCATTCAAGATTTACCAGGTGTCGCTGGACAAGAACCTGAAATATGAAGACCTTGAGAAAATGGCCGGTGGTGTAATGCTTGATGGTCACCGCTTATTCATCGATGAGATAAGCTACATAGATGGTGAGCCTAAAACAGAAATTGGACTTAAATTAAGAACGCCTAACGTAAAGGTGGTTCGTGCAATATTCGAAAGCTTTAAATATGATGTGCTTAAAGTAGATCGTGTAGCTTTTGCCGGGTTAACCAAAAAGAATCTTCCTCGTGGAAACTACCGTTTCCTTACAGAACAGGAAATCATCAACCTGAAAAATATATAAGGTGCAGCCAAAAAATATCGAAAATATCGCTATACAATGGTTTGAGGCATTCAATACAAAACAGCTTGATAAGCTATTGGATTTGTATGCCGATGATGCTGAGCATTTCAGCGCGAAACTTAAAATACGTAAGCCTGAAACGGGCGGACTTGTAAAAGGACGCGCAGCACTTCATGAATGGTGGGAGGATGCTTTTGACAGGCTACCAACACTTTATTACAGGGTTACAACCCTTACTGCTAATGAAGAGCGTGTGTTTATGGAGTATGTACGTAAAGTGCAGGGTGAAGAAGATATGCTGGTTGCCGAAGTTTTAGAAGTAAAAGACGGAAAGATTGTTTTTTCACGTGTGTATCACGGGTAACTGAGTCGCAAAGTTTCAAAGCAACAAAGCCGTAATAAATCTAAAAGCCCCACCAGATAAATGGTGGGGCTTCTTTTTATTTTTATATGAGATGTCAAAACTTTATTGCTTTGTGACTCTGCTACTTTGTAACTTTTTTCTCCAACCCCCTTTTCCTTAGCAACGGCTCAATTGATGGTTCAGCACCGCGGAAGCTTTTGTACATCTGCATGGCGTCCAGAGTACCACCTTTTTCAAGGATATTGGTACGGAATGATTTAGCTGTCTTAGCGTCAAATAAAGATGTTGTTTTAAAGGCTTCAAAAGCATCAGTGTCTAATACGCCCGACCAAATGTAACTGTAGTAACCTGCCGAATAACCTCCCGCAAAGATGTGACTGTAATAGGTGCTTCTGTAGCGCGGTATAATAGCGTCAATAAGACCCAGCTTTTTCATGGCGGCTTCCTCGAACGGTACTACATTTTGCGTAAGCGGAGTGTTGCGTGTGTGATAATCCAAATCAAGGTAGGCTGCTGCAAGGTATTCTACGGTTGCAAATCCCTGATCGAAAGTAGCAGACTCCTGTAGCTTTTTAATAAGGGCATCCGGTATTACTTCTCCGGTCTTATAATGCTTTGCATATAGTTTCAGAACTTCAGGTTCAGCGGCCCAGTTTTCCATTATTTGCGAAGGCAGTTCAACAAAATCAGTTGGCACGCTGGTACCTGCAAGGCTTTCGTAGGTAACATTGCTCAATAGTCCGTGCAGGGCATGGCCAAATTCATGGAAGAAGGTGGTTGTTTCGTCAAAAGTTAGCAAAGACGGATTGCCTGCCGTTGGTTTAGAGAAGTTACAAACGATAGAAATAACAGGAGCCAGGCGTTTACCTTCAACTGTTTTTTGTTTTTGGTACGAGGTCATCCAGGCGCCTCCTTTTTTTGAAGCTCTCGGGAAAAAATCCATGTAAAGTATTCCAACGTGCTTGTTATCTTTATCGGTTACTTCCCAAACTGTTACGTCAGAGTGGTATTTTGGAGCGTCTTTTAGTTCATGATACTGAAGTCCGTACAGGTTTTTAGTTACGGTAAAGATGCCATTGCGTACATTTTCAAGGCTGAAGTAAGGCTTCACTTCCTGCTCATCAAGATCGTAACGTTGCTTACGGATTTTTTCGGTATAATATCTCCAGTCGTATGGCTGAACATTATCTTTAATACCGTCAGCCTCCATTAGTTTTTTAATATCGGCTTCTTCAGCTTTTGCTTTTTCAAGAGCTGGTGTCCATAGTTTGTCAAGCAGATCATAAACAGCCTCAGATGTTTTGGCCATGCGCTCCTCAAGTATATAATCGGCATGGCTCTTGTAGCCTAAGAGCAATGCTTTTTCAGATCTAAGATTAGTCATTTCAACCAAATTAGGCCTGTTGTCGTACTCGTTACCATTATTACCCCTTTTTTGGTAGGCAGTCCATAATTGTTTACGAAGCTCGCGATTATCGGCATATTGAAGGAATGGCATTACGCTTGCATTTTGCAGGGTAAATATCCATTTTCCTTCTTTATTGTTTTCTTTTGCCTCATCGGCTGCGGCCTGAATCACTTCTTCAGGTAGTCCGGCAAGATCTTCTTTTTTATCTACTATAAGTTGGTAGCCATTAGTCTCAGCCAATACATTTTCGCCAAACTTTAACGATAAAACAGACAGTTGCTCGTTGATTTTACGAAGACGTTCTTTTTGCTTGGCATCAAGATTAGCTCCATTGCGTACGAAGGCCTTATATTTTTTTTCCAGGAGTTTTGCCTGTTCGGGGTTAAGATTGTAATCAATCTGGTTGTCCCAAACCTTTTTAACACGTGAAAAAAGTTTTTCGTTAAGAAAAATATTGTCCTGGTTTTTAGATAATTCAGGAGCCATTTCCTGTGCCAGAGCCTGTAGCGTGTCGTTAGTGTTTGCTGTATTCAGGTTACTCATGGTGGTAGTAATCCTGTTTAGCAGACTGCCGGAATTTTCCAGGGCTACTATGGTATTCTCAAAAGATGGATTGTCTTTATTACCGGTTATAAGATCAATTTCTTTCTGATTGATCTTAATGGCTTCAAGTATTGCAGGCTTATAATGCTCGTTTTTTATGAGTTCAAAAGGAGGGAGTTGGTATTTGTTGTCATAAGAGGCTAACAGGGGATTGTCTTCTCCAAGAGAGCCTGTTGTATTGTTTTGTTTACACGACATAAAAAGAGTGCAGCTTATTGTTAATGTAAGTATAGATTTTAATGACATAATATAGTTTGGTCTAAAAAAGTAAAGTTATTGTAATCCGTCAAATAAACAAAGGATATTAAGTTATAGTTAAATACCGTTTTGATTTAACAGGAAAAAGCTATCTTTAATCATGTTTTAAAATGTGTATTTATGGAAGCCCCCGTAAAAAAGATTGCCCTTAAAGTTTTAAAATGGACCGGTATAGTTATCGCGTCTGTTTTATTGCTAATGTATTTAATACCATTGCTTTTTCCGGGTACTGTTGCCCAACAGGTAAAAACTTTTGCTAACAAAAGCCTGGATGCCGAGCTTGACTTTGGCGAATCTAAGCTGTCTTTTTTTACACATTTTCCTTCGCTGACAGTCTCACTTGACGATTTTTCGCTTAAAGGATCGACGCCTTTTAAGAAAGACACGTTATTAAGCGCGAAGCAGGTAGCTTTTGGTATTAACCTTAAGAGGCTCATTTTTAACAACGAAATTAAAATTGATGAGATCTATGTTTCCGATGCCTTGGTTAACGTAATGGTAAATGAACAGGGACAGGCTAATTATAATGTTTATGTTGCGCCTAAAGATCAGCCTGTTGATACTACGGGAACCGGGCCGGCAATACGACTTGACAGGGTAGATTTTGAAAATTGTAAAATTCGTTATGACGATCGTTCTGCTAAAATACTGGTTAAGGCCGACGGCTTTAATTATGTGGGAAGAGGTAACCTTAGTGAAGAGGTGTTTGATTTGCAAACGGATGCTAATATTGATGCTATCGACTTTATTTATGATAATGTTGCCTATATAGAACGTAAAGAAGTGCATGCGGATTTGGTAACGCGTATTAATACCAATGCGTTATCTTTTATACTTGAAAAGAACCAGCTACGCATCAACAGGCTACCTATCGAGTTTACAGGTTTGTTTACGATTCTTAAGGAGGGGTATAATATAGATATCAATGCTATTTCTGAAAACAATAAACTCAAGGATCTTTTCAGTGTAGTGCCGCCACAATATATGGCATGGCTTGAAGATACAAGGATAAAAGGGAGAAGTGATGTTTTGTTTTCTTTTAAAGGGAGATATAATGCTGTGACAGGTCAAAAACCGGATCTTGCTTTTGGGATACGTGTACGTGATGGTTTTATTGATTATAAAAAAGCACCCATGGCGGTCTCCGAGTATGAAATGAACCTGAATGTTCAGCTGCCTTCGCTGGATATGGAAAAGCTCAATATTAACCTCAGTAAGCTTGATTTTAATTTAGGAAAAGATCACTTTCATGCTTTTCTGGAAACCAAAGGGATGAAGGAAATGGCCGTAAAGGCGAATATGAAAGGAACTCTGAATCTGGCTAGTCTTGATCGTGCGCTTGGAATTTCTAACATGCAGTTAAAAGGATTGCTGAAAGCTGATGTTGTTGCAGATGGAATTTATAGTGCTGAGAAAAGACTTTTTCCAAAAGCAAAGGGTGGTGTAAACCTTCAGGGAGGTTACCTGAAGATGCCTTATTATCCTAATCCTATTACCGATATTCAATTTGTGTCTAATATAGAAAATGATAAAGGTACTTTTGATGATGTGAAAATAGCCATTACTCCTGCGTCCTTTGTTTTTGAGGGTAATCCGGTATATGTTAAAGCTATTGTTTCGAATTTTGATGATGTGCTTTATGATATAACCGCCAAAGGAGAACTCAATATTGGGAGGATTTATAAAGTATTCTCGCAGGAGGGAATCGATGTTACAGGTTATGCTAAGGCAGATTTAAGACTTCAGGGCAGGCAGAGTTATGCAACTACCGGTCAGTACAGCAAGCTGAATAATAAGGGCACACTGGTTATCAAAGATATTAAAGCAACCACAGAATATTTTCCTAAGTCGTTTTATGTAAATGAAGGCTATTTCACCTTTAAGAATGAGAAGATGTGGTTTGATAAGTTTACTGCAAATTACGGTAAGTCGGATTTTGCAATGAATGGTTATTTGCTTAATACGATCAATTATTTTCTGGAATCTAAAGGGACACTGAAAGGGAACTTTAATGTAAAATCCAAACTTATTGATGTGAATGAGTTTATGGCTTTGAAAGAGGGAGATAATAAAGATGTTAAACCTGAGATTGAAGCCAAAAACGAAGCTAATCCTAAAATGAGTGGTGTAGTGGTATTGCCTACTAATCTCGATGTCTCTCTTGTGGCGGATGCTAAAAAAGTTGCATATACAGGCTTGACGCTAAATAACCTTAAAGGGAAAGTGGGAATCGCTTCCGGAAAGGTATATCTGCAAAATACAACTTTCGATATTATTGACTGTAAAGTGCGTATTGACGGAGGTTATGACGATGAATCGCCAATGGCAGCTAACTTTAATGTTCAGTTTCAGGCAAATGATTTTGACATAAAAAGAGCTTATACTGAGATACCTCTTTTTCATGAATTGGTTACAGCAGCCGAAGACATGAAGGGGATAGTGTCTTTGAATTATACACTAAAAGGTGATATTGATGGTAATATGAGTCCGATTTATCCTTCGTTAAAAGGAGGAGGTACAATCTTTGTTCGCGATGTACAGGTTTCAGGAATGAAGCTGTTTGGAAGCATAAGTAAGAAAACGGGTTCTGAAGGAATGGAGAATCCTAACGTGAAGGATATTCAGGTAAAATCGGAGATAAAGAACAATCTTATAAAGGTAGAGCCCTTTACGCTTAAGGTGGCAGGTTTCAGGCCAACTATTAGAGGGACAACCAGTTTTGACGGACTGCTTGACTTAAGGATTCGCCTTGGTTTGCCTCCGGGAGGTTTAATTGGTGTTCCTATGGTGGTAACCGGAACCCATGAGAACCCTAAAATAAAAGTATTCAGTAAAACCGGCCAGGCGATTGAAGAGGCCCAATATGATGAAAAAACCAATACCGTAATCAAAAAAGAAGAGAGGGTAGAGCCGGAAACGGAGAAAAAGGAAGAACCTAAAAAAGCAGAATAAAAAAGAAGCCCCCGCCATTGGCGGGGGCTTTATGTTAAGCGTTTATGGCTTCAACCTTAATGTCGTTATCGTTAAGCATATCTTTCAACATATTTTCTATACCACTTTTAAGTGTAAAAGTAGAAGAAGGACATCCACTGCAAGCACCTTGTAATAGTACTTTAACACGTTTGTCACTTTCGTCATACGATTCGAAGGCAATGTTTCCGCCATCAGCCTGAACTGCGGGTTTAACATACTCTTCCAATATGTTGATGATGCGTTGTGAAGTAACATCCAGTGAGTCGAAATAAGCTTCCTGCTGTTTTTCTGCCTGAGGTGTTTTTTGTATCAGCGATTCGTCAATAACAGTCCCGCCGTTTTCAATGAACTCTCTGATAAAGCTTCTTATCTCTCCGGTTATCTCTTCCCACTCGGTTACAGAATATTTAGTGATAGAGATATAATTTTCATCAATGAATACCTCTTTTACAAAAGGGAACTTGAATAATTCTTTAGCAAGTGGTGATGCGGCAGTTTCGTCAATATTCTTGAACTCAGCAGAAGTTTTTGTTAACAGCTTGTTTGATACAAACTTAAGTACTGCGGGGTTTGGAGTCGTTTCAACATATACAGTAGAGGGCTGTTTCTTTTTCGCTTCTTCTTCAATAACAATCTGTCCTCCGGTGTTTACAAATTCTTCAATCTGTTTGGCAACTTCGTCCTGAACATCTTCCCATTCTACAATTGAGTACTTTTCAATGGCAATAAAATTGCCCGAAATGTAAACTGTCTTTACAAACGGAAGGTAAAACATTTTTTTAGCCAGGGGAGACTTAGCAGTCTCGTCGATGTTTTTAAATTCATAATTATTGCTTTTTGCAATAAAGTCGCTGAACTCAAATTTCAGTATAGAAGGGTTTTGGGTGGTCTTTATCGTGATGTTTTCCATGTTGTCAAAAATTTTATGCAAAATTAGTGTAAAAAAAACTTAAAAACAGGGTAGGGTAAAACAGATTATAATTGTTTAACGGAGTGTTACGGCCTGAAAGGCAGTTATTAAAACAACAGAATGATAAGGTTTTTGTGATTTTTTTGAATTTAACAAACAAACTATCACTGAATTTTTATATTTGGCTTTTTAAATTAACAATTTTCTACAGAAAATTTAACAGTTACGAGCATTATTTAAAACTCACTATATGAGAAAACAATTACTCACCCTTTTATTGCTTTTAGGAACAGTTTTTTCCTATGCGCAATCTACTTTGTCTGTTTTCAGTACCAATCCTGATAACAGTTATGTTGCCGGGGAAACGCTGACATGGACAGTTATGATAACAAATAACGGTCCGGGGGTTGCCAACAATGTTAGAGCAACCTATGCAGTTCCTACATTTTTAATGCCTATACCTCCGGGTGTGCCAAAATTTACATGGTATTTTGGTAACGGTACGGGCGCTTCAGGAACAAATACTCCTATAAATAATGTGACGCCTACACTTGGAGTGGGGCAAACCATTACGTATACGCTGAGTATAAAGGTTCCTAATGATTATACAGGAACTATTCCTCAGCTTCAGGTTTCATATACAAAGAGTGCAGACTTAGAGGTAATTAATACTGATAATCAGGTTAATTATACTCCTGGGACTCAGGTGGTATATACGGTGAGTGTTGTAAATCATGGTCCTGAAGTAGCTGATCCTGTAAGTGTAGCAATGCCTATACCTGCAGGAATTACTAATTTTTCATGGACTGGCTCTAACGGTTCTTCAGGAACCAATGTGGCTTTAAGTAATGTTATCGGAACTTTGGCGGTGAATCAGGTTGTAACCTATACGGTTACGGTTGATGTTCCTGCTTCTTATACCGGGCCTCTTACTACACAGGCTTCAGTTACGAGTCCTAATACGGTCGATCCGGTTCCGGGTTGCTCGCAATGTACAGATACGGATACATCACTTATGGACGCTGATGTTGTGGTAGTAAATACAAATAACCAGACAACTTATATTCCGGGAAGTACTGCTACTTATACAGTAACTGTTACAAATAATGGTCCTGCGGCGGCTACCAATGTGGTAGTAAATAATGCTGTGCCTGCGGGAGTAACTAATTTTTCATGGTCGGGTAATGGTGTTCCTGTTACAGCAGGAGCTTTAAATAATACTATAGGTACCATGACTGTAGGTCAGGTGGTAACCTATACAGTAACTTTTGATGTGCCTGCAGGTTATAATGCTGCTACTCTTGTAAGCCAAACGGTTGTGACAAGTGACAGGGATTCTGACAATAACTGTCCTCAGTGTACTGATACCGATCTTAATGCTGCTGCCGCTGCTGATATTGTTGTGGTAAATACCAACGGGCAAACGACATATACTCCGGGTACGCAAACAACTTATACAGTAACAGTGACTAACAACGGTCCCGGTGTAGCCACTAACGTAAATGTTTCTAATGCTATACCTGCCGGTATAACAAATATGACATGGACAGGAACTAATGGTTCGGTTGGGGTTAATGTGCCTTTGAATAATACCATTAATTCATTGCCTGCTGGTGCGACAGTGACTTATACAGTTAATGTTCAGATTCCAAATACTTTCCAGGGAGATCTTGTTAGCCAGACAAAAGTTACAAGTAATAATGATCCAAATCCTGCCTGTACTCAGTGTCTGGATGTAGATACAAGTGCGACTCCTACTGTAAATCTTGTGGTTACCAATACCGATAATCAGGAAATTTACACTGCTGGGTCAAACTCAGTATATACGGTAACGGTTACAAACAACGGCCCTTATGCTGCGGCAAACGTAGTTGTTACTAATCCGATTCCTGCCGGTATTACTGCTTTCTCATGGACTGGTTCTAACGGTTCTTCTGGGACTAATACTGCTTTAAATAATACCATACCGTCTCTTGCTGCCGGACAAACAGTAACCTATACAATTACGTTAGGTGTACCTGCCGGTTATACAGGTAATCTTTCGAGTACGGCTTCGGTAACAACAACAAGCACCGATCCTGTAACTGCTGATAATTCAGCTACGGATATTGACAGTGATGTGCTTTCGGCAGATATTGTTGTAAATAAAACACTTAATCAGGGTTCTACTTATACAGCAGGGGCTAACCTTATCTATACCATTACGGTAAACAATCAGGGGCCTACAGTTGCGAACAATATTACAGTAGATGATGCTATACCTGCCGGGCTTAATGCTACAGCATCGGTATGGACAGGCAGCAACGGAACTTCAGGCACAGGTAACCTGAGTGATGTTATTGCTACATTACCTGTAGGAAGTACGGTTACATATACGCTTACTATACCGGTACCGAGCAACTATAATACTGCTGCAAGTATCACTAATACGGTAGTGGTAACTAGTGGTACCCCTGATCCAAATCCTACATGTCCAAACTGTACGCATACAGCTACGCCAAATCCACAAGCAAACCTTGTAACGTGGAAAACGAATGGACAAACAGAATATGTGGCTAATCAACAGACAGTTTATACTATTGTTGTAACCAACCCTGGGCCAAGTGATGCTTATAATGTGGTTGTACATGACAATAAGCCTAATAATATAGATTTAATGACCTGGTCCGGTAACGGCACCGGTGCAGCAGGAGCATTGCATAATGTTATTCCTGTGCTTCCTGCGGGGCAAAGTGTAGAGTACACCGTTACCATGTTTGTAAAAGAAAATCACCCTACAGTAATCGGCCCATTGGTTAACACGGTAACAGTAACAAGTGATACTCCGGATCCTGTTCCTGCGTGTCCGGGTTGTACGGACTATGATACGCCAAAACCGGACTATGTAACTGTTGACAGGTTTGCTTATACGTCAGAAGAATTGGTGCGTGATGTACTTATCAATGTAGGTTGTATTGAAATTAATGATATTGTATCATCTGCGGGTGATATAAACTCTAATGGAGCAACGGGTTATGGTTTAGGTTATTTTCATAAAAACAACTCTAATTTCCCTATCAAAGACGGGGTTATCTTAAGAGCTGGGAATGCAGAGTATAGTGAAGGGAAATATAATACGCCTTTCCCCTGGAATGCAAGTTCTACAGGTTCGGGGTTAAATGATTCTGATTTACAATTTTTAAGTACCAATGTAATTGGCAATACGGGCCCTATACGAGATGTTACTTATCTGCAATTTGATTTTGTGCCTCTTGCTACTGAAATGAGTTTTGATTTCCTTTTTGCAGCCAATGAATATGGGCAATATCAATGTGGCTTCTTTGACGTATTTGGATTCCTTTTAAAGAATCTCGATAATCCGAGCCCAATTATACCGGGCGCGCCTTTTGATATGAATCTCGCAGTTGTGCCGGGTACAACTACACCTATATCGGTTTCAACAATAAGGGATCAGGCCTATAATCCGGGTTGTAGCTCAGTAAATGCACAATGGTTTGGTCAGTTCAATCAGGGCAATCCAGCTATTTCAGCAATAAACATGAGAGGGCAAACCAAAGTAATGACGGCTTCAGCTACGGTTACTCCGGGTGATGAATACAGGATAAAACTGGCTGTTGGAGATTACAATGATATGTTGTTTGATACTGCTGTGTTTATTGCGGGAGGTTCATTTAACATAGGTCAGCCTAAACTTCCAAGTGACTTTACTATCGGAGAAGTTCCTGGTAACTCTCCTGCTATGTGTCCGGGAGAAGAATATGTTCTTCAGGCGCAGTTTACCGGTAGTACTACATTTATCCTTCGTTGGGAAAAAGATGGTGTAGAGCTTACAGATGGTGCAGGTGTTCCTATTTCTACTGATAATATTACGGTTACTGAACCGGGTACTTATACATTAAGGGCAGCGTTCCCTTCAGACCCTTCATGTTTCCTTGAAGATGATGTTGTTGTAGAGTTCTATCCTGATATTGAAGTAGCTAATCCGGAAGATCTTGTTACTTGTGGTGATCCTCTTGGAACGCATGCATTTGATCTTCATTATAATGATGCAGTTATGAAGGCTCCTCTTGCTGATCCTTTTGAATTTGATATTGAGTATTACCATTCTATGGAAGAAATAGAAAATGGGGATCCTATGATTTCATATAATCCTGCTACAGGTTATATTGGTTATGATGGAGAAGTAATCTATGCTAAGGCAGTAGGTTTCTCTTACCCTTGTTATACGGTTAGACCATTTACATTAAGAATTTATGATTGTGAGATCGAAACTGTTCCTTATGCAGTTCATGTTTGTGAGCCGGCTCCTTATGATGGAGTAGAAGTGTTTGATCTTACTTCATATACGGATGAGATGACAGTTATAGATCCTGTACCTGCATCTTATGTGTATACTTTCCATAATACACAGGCTGACGCCGACTCTGGAAATAATCCTATTGCTAATCCAACAGCTTATTCAGGAGCTACTGAGACAGTTTGGATGAGAGTTGTTGATTCTGATGCAGTTGGTGTTACGCCTAAAGGTGTTGCAGCGCTATCGTTAGTTGTAGATCCTCAACCTATTGTGGGTACTTATCCAGATGCTTTTGCTTGCGGATCTTATATGCTTACACAGCCTACAGTAGGTAATTATTATACAGGCCCGGGTGGAACAGGTACACAACTTGATCCGGTTATTCCATTAACAACTTCACAAACAGTTTATGTTTATGCAGTGAGCGGTACAGCTCCTGATACTTGTACTAATGAGACAAGTTTCTACGTAACAATTTACCCTACTCCGGTAGTAGAAGACAGAGCAGACCTTCAGGCATGTGATGCTTACGAACTAACACCGCTGACAGTAGGTAACTACTACACAGGCGCTGGTGGAACAGGTACACAATTAAATGCAGGTGATTTTATTACGACAAGCCAGACGATATACATCTATGCCGTAACTGGAGATGCTACTACGGTATGTTCAGATGAGTCAGACTTTGTAGTAACGATAAACAGTGCCCCAACAGTTTCCCCGGCCACCCCATTAGAGGAGTGTGCGGACAACTTTGACGGTTATGCTTATTTTGATCTTACCCCGGCAGGAGTAGAGATATTAAACGGCCAGAGCGGTCTTACGATCACCTACCACAGCACGCAGGCAGCCGCAGAGTTTGGTGTAAACCCTATTACGGATCCTACGAACTACCACAGTATACTGGGTACAGTCTATGCGAGTGTGGTACAGACAGGCACCACGACCAACTGCCGTTCTGTAGTACCGATCCAGCTGATCGTACACCCACGCCCTGCTATCCCGGTTATGACATCATATGAGTTATGTGATGACGATACCGATGGCCTGCAGGTGTTTGATCTAACCACCAAAGACCTTGAGGCAACGGGAGGCGATACAACATTAACTACGGAATACTACCTTAGTTCAACCGATGCACAGGCGGGTAATAATCCAATAGCAAACCCTGCCACTTTCGGCAATACGACTCCAA